>JAGBBE010000069.1 GCA_017938645.1 Clostridia bacterium | reverse complement strand
TGCAGCCGTACTTCAGTTCAAAATTCTTCATAATAAAAACCTCCATTGATCCACGTCATGCACAGAACGCTCAGAGTCTGTATCCATGACGCTACGTTATTGATTCTTAATTAGTTGTGCTTGTTGATGATGCGCTGCTCGACTTCCCGGGTGGCGATGTCGGTGTAGCGGACGAACAGGGAGATCTTGTTGTTCTCGTCCAGGTTGGTCCACAGCTCCTCGGTGAAGGCGTCGATGTCAGCGGGGATGGACACGCGCTCGGGCTCGCCCTGGAAGGTGGGGATCACGGGATTGCCGTCGCAGACATAGGTGTGCAGGAAGTGGCCCAGGCCGGCGGTGGCAGGATACTCCCAGAAGAAACGGGCGCAGGCCTTGCCCTCGGGATCGGCGGCCTTCAGGATGGACATCTTGTAGGAGCCGTCATTTGCCTGGATGCCGGAGATCCGGGGGGTCCAGTTGGGGCCGTCGTCCTCGAACTGGCGGGTCCTCAGGGCAGCCTCCCAGCTCTCGCCCCGGGCGGCGAACTCCCAGATGGTGTCGGTCTGGTCGCCGTTGGTGACGATCAGGCCGTTGCCCAGCTCCCGGACGGGATGGTAGATGATCAGGTGGGGATCCTTCATCAGGGCGGGGTCGTGGGCCTCAGTGCGGATGCCGTCGGGCTCCTGGATGAAGACGCGGTTGCGGGAGTTGACGGAGCGGCCCATGATGAAGTAGGCGGCGACGGCCTTCTTGCCGTCGGCGGTGACGCCCAGCACGATGCCGCGGCCGGGATAGGTGTTACCGTCCAGGCGCTCAGCCATGGTCTTGGTCTCGTAAACGTTCATTGTGATTTCTCCTCTATGTAAGTCATGCCCTCCCCCTTGGGAAGGGTGGCCCCGAAGGGGACGGGTGAGGTGCAGCACGGCATTGCGATTTCTGATACATTCCGGCGAATCCGTACCGCGTACCAGCCTCATCCGCCCCTGCCGCGCTGTGCGCGTTGGGGCACCTTCCCCAGAGGGGAAGGCTAATAATTACTTCTTCTGCAGCTGCTCAGCCACGATCTCTGCGGCCTGGGGCAGCAGGAGCCATTCAGCCTGCTCCATGACCCGGCGCTGCAGGATCTCAGGGGTATCGCCCTCGCGGACCTCCACAGCCTTCTGCAGGATGATGGGGCCGCCGTCGGGGATCTCGTTGACGAAGTGGACGGTGGCGCCGGTGAGCTTGACGCCCCGTTGGAGGGCAGCCTCGTGGACCCGCAGGCCGTAGAAGCCCTCGCCGCAGAAGGCGGGGATCAGGCTGGGGTGGATGTTGATGATCCGGCCCGGCCAGCGGGAAGTGAACCGCTCGCTCAGGATGCTCATGAAGCCCGCCAGGATGATCATGTCGGTGCCGTTGCGCTCCAGGACCGCCTGGATGGTGTCCTCGAACTGCTCCTGGGAGCCGCCGCACTCCTTTTTCGTGACGACAGCGCCGGGAACGCCGAAGTTCTTGGCCCGCTCCAGCGCGTAAGCGCCCGGATTATTGGCCAGCACCAGGGAGATCTCACCGTGGGGGATCTTACCGGCAGCCTCGGCCTCCAGCAGAGCCTGGAGATTGGTGCCGCCGCCGGAGACGAGAACTGCGATCCGGGTCTTCATCACAGGATCACCTTCTCGTCGGATTCGACGATCTCGCCGATGACATAGGCAGTCTCGCCGTTGGCGCTCAGGATCTCAAGGGCCTTATCGACCTCAGCTGCGGGGACCACGATGCTCATGCCCACGCCCATGTTGTAGGTGTTGAACATGTCGCGCTCGGGGATGTTGCCCTCCTTGGCGATGACGTCGAAGATGGGCAGGACCTTGACGGCGCTCTTGTCGATCTTCGCGCCCAGACCGTCGGGGATGGAACGGGGAATGTTCTCATAGAAGCCGCCGCCGGTGATGTGGGAGATGCCCTTCACATCCACCTGCTCCAGCAGAGCCAGGACGGACTTGACATAGATGCGGGTGGGGACCAGCAGGGCCTCGGCAACGCTCTTGCCGCCCAGGTCCTCGCGCTTCACATACAGAGAATCGGGATTGGCGTCGATGTTGAAGACCTTCCGGCACAGGGAGAAGCCGTTGGAGTGGATGCCGGTGGAGGCCAGGCCGATGACCACGTCGCCGGCGGCCATGCGGGTGTTGTCGATGATCTTCTTCTTGTCGACGATGCCCACGGCGAAGCCGGCCAGGTCATACTCGTCCACGGGCATCAGGCCGGGATGCTCGGCAGTCTCGCCGCCGATCAGGGCAGCACCGGACTGGACGCAGCCCTCGGCCACGCCGCCGACGATCTCGGCGATCTTCTCGGGGACGTTCTTGCCGCAGGCGATGTAGTCCAGGAAGAACAGGGGCTTTGCGCCGCAGCAGATGATGTCGTTGACGCACATGGCCACGGCGTCGATGCCGATGGTGTCGTGCTTGTCCATCAGGATGGCGAGCTTGACCTTGGTGCCGCAGCCGTCGGTGCCGGAAACGAGCACAGGCTCTTCCATTCCGGCCACAGGCAGGCCGAAGCAGCCGCCGAAGCCGCCCACATCGTCCAGACAGCCCTCGTTGCGGGTGCGGGCAACGTGCTTTTTCATCAGTTCAACAGCCTTGTAACCGGCGGTGATATCCACGCCTGCAGCCTTGTAGCTTGCGCTTTCGCTCTTCATGATTTTCTTTCCTCCGTAGGTTAAACGTTCAGGGCGGCGTCCTTCTTCAGAACGCTCTGGTGCATTTCCTCGCGCATGTCGAGGAGCTTGCCGGCAAGTTCTTCATCGCTCAGGGCAATCATCTGCGCGGCCAGAAGCGCAGCGTTTTCACTGCCGTTGATGGCAACAGTGGCAACGGGAATGCCGCCGGGCATCTGCACGGTGGACAGCAGCGCGTCCAAACCGTCCAGCGCACTCGCTTTGACGGGGATGCCGATGACGGGCAGAATGCTCTGTGCAGCCAGCGCACCGGCCAGATGAGCAGCCTTGCCGGCAGCGGCGATGATGGCGCCAAAGCCGTTGGCACGGGCATTTCTGGCAAACTCCGCCGCTTCCGCAGGGGTGCGGTGAGCGGAATAAACGTGCGCCTCATAGGGAATATCGAGCTTCTTGAGGGTCTTGAAGCAGCCTTCGAGAACGGGGAGATCGCTGTCGGAACCCATGATAACCGCTACTTTTTTCATTCTTCTGTGCCTCCATGTGCATAAAAAGATGCAGCCATCACGCAGGGACGCTGCGCGGCTGCATCCGGAATGCAAATATGATGCTGTCGTTCAAAAAGCAGAGAGAACTGGCGCTGAAAGCGGACAAAGCGATACACAACCTTCGAACGCATGCGTCAGCCTGCCTCCTTTCCGAACGATAGGAATATTTTATCGAAAACCAGAGGGATTGTCAACCTTATTTCCGAACGTTTTTGAAGTTTTGCTTTTTTATGTGCGATAAGAAGAATCGTTTCCCATTTTCGCCATTTCACAGACAGCAGACCGATTCAATGCTGCCCAAAACGGAAAGTTCCCGCCTGACTTCCGACTCGGAAAGGCGCAGATTTTCAGATCCTGCGATCCATTTTTCCACGCCGTCTATATACGCTGATGCAATCACCACGCCCTCAAACCATTCCAGCGGCTTTGATATCCCCCAGATAAACACATCCTGCCAGCGGTTTTCCCGCTCCAGCACCTCCTGCGCATAACCGCAGTTGAGACGACCGGGAGCAGACTCCGCTCCTTCTGTGCGCATACCCGCTCTGCGTTCCACAATAACCGTCACAGGGCGGCCCAAGTGATCCGAATTTTCCTCTTTCCTCCGAAATAGAATGTTCGGTTTTTCCATTTCAATCCGCCCTAAAAAATCGCAAAGGTCGGTGGCAAGCATTCCTCGCTCACCATACGCCTCCTCCGCCATTTCTCCGGCGATGCCGTGAAGCGCGCAGGCAGTCTGCATCAATTCAAGATCATCCATCGCATATGCGCCTGCTGCTCGCCCAGCCAGAAGCGCAGCCATCACGCCGGTGAGCGCGTCGCCGCTGCCGCCTTTGGCCATGCCGGGTGTTCCATAGGGATTGATCGCCATTTTTTCGCCATCGCAGAGGACACTGCATGCGCCCTTGAGAATGACAGCGTTGTCCTTTGCGAGTTTCTGCGCTGCCAGAGGCGCATCCGCAACAATGTCGGAAACGCTGCATCCCAGAAGCCTTGCCGCCTCGGCGGGATGAGGCGTAAGGAATGCGCCGTTTGCCTGCAAGTCCTCTGATGCCATCAGGTTGAGCACGTCCGCATCCAGCACCATGGGCTTCTTTGCTGCAAGCAGTTTTTCAAGCAGCTCAGCCGCCCATTCGCTTCTGCCAAGCCCGCATCCCGCGCCCACAGCGTCACAGTGGTCTATCGCCTCCGAAAGCAGTATCCATGCCTCGTCCGCATCCTCCGGAAGCGGCAGGCAGGTTGCGCAGGGACAGAGCACCTGCACAATCTCAACAATCCGGTCGGGGCAGGCCACGGTGACCAGACCCGCACCCGTGCGCAGCGCCGCTGTAGCAGCAATCGCCGCCGCACCGGCCATTCCGCGCGATCCCGCCCACAGGAGCACGCGGCCATAGCTGCCTTTGTGACTCACCCGCGCGCGTCTGGGCAGCAGACGGGCAAGATCACTTTTTTCAAGCATTGCAAAACCACCTGCATCATCCAGCCGGGCAGGCAGGCCGATGTCTCCCACCACGATTTCACCGGCGCAATCCGGCCCCTGTTTCAGATACAGGCCGTGCTTGGGACGATGGAATGTAACCGTATAGTCAGCTTTGACCGCCGTGCCCAATATTTCTCCAGTGAGACCATTGAGGCCGGAGGGAATGTCCACCGCTATCACCGGCGCATCCAGTGCGTTCATCAGCATGCAGCACTCCTTTGCCAAGCCCTCAAGCGCCCGGCAAAGGCCGGTTCCAAACAACGCATCAATGATGCAGTTCACATGATCAGGAATAGAGGGAAGCGTACTCCCGATACGGACGATTTTGACCTGTGTTTGAGCGAGCCTATCCAATTCACGCACCGCATCTGCAGAAAGATTTCCCGGAAGTACCCAGCACTCGCCCTGAAAATCCACACTCCGTTCCGCCAGAATCCGCATGGCCGCCATGCCGTCGCCGCCGTTGTTGCCTGTGCCGCACAGACACAGGACACAGCCCTTGCGACTGCAAATCAAACGCTCCGCCATGTCCGCAACATGCGCTGCAGCGCGCTGCATCAGCCTTTCGCCTGTGATGGACGTCTTCTCCATCACCTCGGTTTCGACCCGCTTCATTTCAGCAGGCGAGATGGTTCTTAACACGCCGTTCCCTCCGTATCATTCGATCACGCACACAGCGGCAGCCATTCCTTTCTCGTGCGTAAGGCTCAAAAAAGCCTGCGATGCCCCCTTCGCGCGCAGCGCCTCCTGCGCCTTTTCACCCAGCGCATACTCCGGCGCGCCTGATTCCGCGTGGTGCACGCCAATATCGCTGAGGCTGACTCCCCCGCCGAGTCCTGTGCCGATGGCCTTGAGAAAGGCTTCCTTGGCAGCAAACATCGCCGCGGCGCTCTGCGCGCCCATTTTTCCGCGGGAAATCAGATAGCTTCGTTCCTCCGGCGTGTAGCAGCGTCCGAGGAACCGGTCAGTCATGGCCTCTTCGATGCGTTCCACCGAGCACAGATCAATTCCGATTCCCTTCATGCCTGTTTCCCCGCGAGGATGGCGTTGTTGATTGCGCGCGCCATGACCTCCGCCGCAGCCGCGCACAGCTGCACAGGATGCGCCGCGTGTTCCGCCTGACCGGTCGCCAGCGCGAAGATGGTATCGCCGTCCATCTGGGTATGCACAGGACGGATAGCGCGGGCGTAACCGTCATGCGCGCAGGTGGCCATGCGCTGTGCTTCAGCCTTGCTCAGCTTTGCATCCGTCGCCACAACGGCGATGGTGGTGTTCTTTCCGGCCTGCATATCCGGCAGTGCTGCGGTGATCATCATATCGCACAGAACCGGCGTGCCATCCGGCAGACGGCCGCAGCCGATGGGCTCGCCGCTTCGGATATCATACACATCGCCGCAGGCATTGACCACGGCAATGGCGCCCACAGTCACGCCGCTGGCCAGACGGATGCTCGCCGTGCCCACACCGCCCTGCTGAGGAATTGCGCCGGGAATCATCTTGCCAACCGTTGCGCCTGTTCCGGCGCCGCACATACCCTGCCGCACCTCTTTGGATGCGTTCTCACAGGCTTCCCTGCCCATTTTCGCATCAGGCCGCACATGCGCGTCGCCGACCATCAGATCAAACACAACTGCAGCAGGCACAATCGGCACATGACACACACCCATGTCCACGCCGATGTTCTTCTCTTCGAGATATTCCATCACGCCCGTGGCTGCCGCCAGACCGAACGCGCTGCCTCCGGCCAGCACCACGGCATTGGCCTTCTCCACGGTATTCTCCGGGCGGCAGAGATCGGTTTCACGCGTGCCGGGCGCTGCGCCGCGAACGTCCGCCGCAACCGCCGCGCCCTCGCCATCCACCAGAACCACGGTTACGCCGGTGCGCGCCTGCCTATTCTGCGCCTGTCCGACCCGGATTCCTTTTACATCGGTAATGCTTCCTTCAAACAGCATCTCTCCCGCTCCTTTCACACATATCCCATCATGCCGCGCACGCTCACATCCCCGCAGATCACGCGGCGGTCGCAGCCTTCTTCATCGGTTACAATCAGCGCGCCGGTTTCGTCGATGGCTTTGGCCGTGCCGGTAAAATCAATCTCCGGCCCGATCACATGCACCTTGCTGCCTAGCGTTACGCTCCGGGAGACGTATTCCTTCAGAATGCCAAGAAGTCCCTCGCGCTCCAGCGCATCCACCGCATCCTCCATGCGTTTGAGATAGGCGCATAGCAGATGCCTGCGGCTGATGGGTTGCATTTTGGGCGAAAGCTTCCGCATCTCCATCAGAAGCGAGGTTGCCTTCTCCTCCAGCTCTCCGTCAAACGAAAGCTGGTTTACATTGATGCCAACGCCGGGAATCACATAGGTTTCTCCATTTCCGGCAAAGCCCATTTCGCACAGAACTCCCACGCATTTTTTGCCGTTGATAACGACGTCGTTGGGCCATTTGATGCCGGGTTTGAGCTTGGGGCAGATATCGCGGATGGCCTGCGCCGAGGCCACCGCCGCTGCCAGCGTGATCAGCTGCGCCTGTTCCGGCGGCAGATGAGGCCGAAGCACCATCGACTGCGTAAGAGCCTGTCCGGCAGGCGTATCCCAAGAACGGTCGAGTCTTCCTCGCCCGGCCGTCTGGTTTTCGCACACAGCAAGGCTTCCGTGCATCGCGCCAGCGCGCGCCATCTCCTTGGCGCGGATGTTAGTGGAGTTCATTTCCTCCGCATAGCTGATCTCGCCGCGTCCAGCCCAGCGCGTGTCAAGCTCTCGTTCGATTTCGTGCGGCGTGAGCATATCCTTGGGACGCTTTTTCTTTTTGTAGCGGTCTTCCTCGCTGAAAATGCATCCACAGTATTTCTGCATATAGATGTCCAGCTGCTTTGCACGTTCCTGGCCCTCCTTGAAATAAGGCCGGAAATCGCGGTGGAGGAAGGCAACGCCGTATTCTTTGGCAGCTTCCTGTGCAGCCTGAAGCATGAGTTCATAATTCTGATACGGGCTGATGAAAAGCGTCGAAGTAAAATGCGTAAATCCGTTTTCAGAAGCATATTTCGCCGCAGAAGAAAAGCGCATGCGGTAGCACTGGATGCAGCGATGGTCGATATCCTCCGCCACAGCCCGCACAAACGGACGCAGACCGTATTCGCCATTGAGGATCAAATCCAGTCCGATGGTCTTGGCGTAGGCCGAAAGCGCATCGCGGCGTTCGCGGTATTCGGTATAGGGATGGATGTTGGGATTATCCCAGAAACCCACGGGTTCAATGCCCTCTGCGCGCAGACTTTCGATGCACATAATCGAGCACGGTGCGCAGCAGATATGCAGAAGAAGTTTCAAAAAAATCACCTCTGCATTCATTTTATCACGTTCGGACTTCTTCATCAATGTATTGCTTTTGATTCCTCCGGGGATACTGATGGCAAAATCCAAAGGAGGCTTCCCAATGCAGCGCATATCCTTTTTTCCTGCGGAATTTTTGGTCGGACCGCGCCCCTGCGAAAAGGAAATCCGGGTCAAAGCGCCCCGCTTTGCGCACAACGAACGACCTCACGGAGGCGAAGAAAATGGATAAACAGCGCGTTCACACCGACCGTAAACACTACATGTGGCTTGCCGAACAGTTCTCTCCTCCGTCGCCTGCCGGGATCTGCATGCTTCGCTCCTTCTGGGTGGGCGGTGTGATCTGCATGCTCGGACAGGGCATTTCCGATCTGGGCTTTTATATTCTTCACATGACCGCACGCGACGCCTCATCGCTCGCCAGCATCACGTTGATTTTCCTCACCGCGCTTCTGACGGGCTTGGGTCTGTTTGACAAAATCGGCAAGTACGCAGGCGCAGGTTCATTTGTGCCCATCACAGGCTTTGCCAACGCCATGGTTTCTCCGGCTCTTGAATTCAGGCGCGAAGGACTGGTGCTGGGCATGGGCGCAAAGCTGTTTTCCATCGCCGGGCCTGTGCTTGTATACGGCGTGGGTGCATCCGTTCTGTATGGGATCATCTATGCGCTGTTCTTTGCCTGAAGGAGGTACTGCAATGAGAGACAAACGCATCGGCGCGCAGACCATTCGTCTGCCGTCGCGGCCTGCCATCTGCGGCTGCGCAGCCTTCGTGGGCAAGAAGGAGGGCGAAGGCCCGCTTGGCGAATGGTTTGACCACGTGTCCGAGGATGAAATGTATGGGCAGGAAACCTTTGAGCTGGCGGAAAAGCAGCTGTATCTGGACGCCATCCGCGAAGCTGTGAGCAAGGGCGGCTCCTCGATGGAGAACGTACAGTTTCTACTGGGCGGAGATCTTCTCAACCAGATCATCACAGCCTCGTTTTCAGCGCGCGAACTGGGCGTGCCCTTCATCGGGCTGTACGGAGCCTGCTCGACCATGGCGGAAAGTCTTGCACTGGGCGGAATGCTTCTGGACGGCGGCTACGCCTCTGAGGTCGTATGCGCTGCAAGCAGCCACTTCTGCACTGCCGAGCGTCAATACCGCTATCCGCTGGAATTCGGCGCGCAGCGTCCGCCTACGGCTCAATGGACGGTAACCGGCGCTGGTGCAAGCCTTCTGAGCACGCATCAGCAGGTTCCGGCGCTGGCACGCATTACGCAGGTCTGCATGGGCCGTGTGGTGGATCTGGGCGTCACCGACGCCAACAACATGGGCGCGGCCATGGCTCCTGCCGCTGCAGATACGCTTCTGGCACTTTTTCAGGATACGGACACCGCGCCGGAGGATTATGATCTCATCGTTTCCGGCGATCTGGGACAGGTAGGTCACGATCTTCTGATGCAGCTCATGCGCGAGCAGCGCTGTCCTCTGCCTCATGACCGGTATACCGACTGCGGGCTGATGATCTACGACCGCAAAGCACAGGACACGCACGCCGGCGGAAGCGGCTGCGGCTGCAGTGCAAGCGTACTCAACGCCTATCTGCTGCCTCTTCTGGGCTCCGGCGAACTGGAGAGGATCATCTTTATGGCTACCGGCGCGCTGATGTCGCTCACTTCCAGTCAGCAGGGCGAAAGCATTCCCGGCGTCGCGCATGCTGTGGTGCTGGAAAGCGCAAAAAAAGCGGCCATTTAGACCGCTTAAGGAGGTTCATCTTGTCTGTTGTTCTGATGTATGCCAAGGCTTTTCTGGTCGGAGGAGCCATCTGCCTCATCGGTGAATGGCTGGTGCTCTTCACCCGGCTTACTCCGGCGCGCATTCTGGTGTGCTACATTCTATCAGGCGTGGCGCTGAGTGCTTTTGGTCTCTATGGTCCCATAGCGGAATTTGCGGGTGCAGGAGCCACCGTGCCGTTGACCGGCTTCGGCCACGCGCTTTGTCAGGGTGTCAAGCATGCCGTGGAGGAAAGCGGACTCATCGGCGCATTCACCGGAGGTCTGTCCGCCACAGCCGGAGGCATCGCAGCCGCCGTGTTTTTTGGTACACTAGCCGGTTTTCTCTTCAAGCCCCACGCCAAATAGATTCAATCCTTCCTGCGGCGCAGAAGCAGTCTGAGCACGCCGCTCAGGAATCTGGGCGCCTTGATGCAAACCATCTTTACAGCCATACCGTCACCTCCCAGCATTGCTCAGTCGAAGCACAATCCATCCGAGTGCAATCAGCCCTACGCCAAGCAATGCCAGCCATGCCCAGCGCGGAATGCAAACAAACAGAATCAAAATCCCCGCCGCCAGCAGAATGTAGCCTGCAACAGCGAGCGGGGTATTTCTGTTTGCGGGATAGCATTTTTCCATGCAGCGTCACCTCGCTCACAGACAGTGTATGCTGCCCGGAGAGGATGATGCAGGAAAAGCATTATTTGTTCTCCTGATCCATGCGCTTGACGATATCCATGATATCCTCATAGCGCGCAAGCACCTTCTCATAATTTTCGGCCCGGTGCGGAAAGGTACAATTCCCGCAGTCTTTATAGCCGTATTCGGTATAGGTGCAGTTGCCTCCGCATTTGCGTCCCAGCGCATACAGCGGACAGTAGCAGAACAGGCAGTTGAAGTCCTCCTCCGCCACGCCCTTGTGGCAGGGGAAATACTCGCATTCACGGTTCTGGAAGAAGTTGAAATGTTTTTTGATCATGTTCGTACCCCTGTGCGTCAGACTGCTTCTCCTCGCTTTGTTTTACAGGTTATAATACCTGTCAAACTCCGCCGGATGCGGAATCGCTGCCATCTGACGGCACTCCTGACGCTTGGTTTTGATGAAGTTGGCGATCAGTTCCGGCGGGAACACATCGCCCGCGGTCAGGTAGTCATGATCCTCTTCCAGCGCATCCAGCGCAGCGTCCAAAGAGGTGGGCAGGCCCTTGAGCTTGGCCTTTTCCTCTTCGGGCAGGGTGTAGAGGTTCATGTCGTAGGGACCCCAGCCATTGGCGTGAGGATCGATCTTGTTTTTGATGCCGTCCAGACCAGCCATAAGGATGGCGGCGTAGCAGAAGTAGGGATTGCAGGTCGCATCCGGATTGCGCAGTTCGAAGCGGCGCTTGTCGGGAGACTTGGCATAGGCCGGAATGCGGATGACGGCGCTGCGGTTGGACGTGGCGTAGCCTACGGTTACGGGAGCCTCAAAGCCGGGCACCAGTCGCTTGAAGGAGTTGGTGCTGGGGTTGGTCAGCGCGCACAGGGAAGCGATGTGCTTGAGCAATCCACCCATGAAATAGTGTGCGTTTTCGCTCAGATGTGCATAGCCGTTGTCGTCGGAGAACACAGGCTGGCCGTCCTTGAGCAGGAGCATGTGCACGTGCATGCCGCTGCCGGCCTCGCCGTAGATGGGCTTGGGCATGAAGGTAGCGCTCTTGCCGTACTTGAGGGCGGTGTTGTGGATGATGTACTTGATCATCATGGTCGCGTCGGCCATTTTGGACATCACGCCCAGCTGAGGCTCGATTTCAAACTGACCGGAGGCCGCAACCTCGGGATGATGGTAGTTAATCTCAATGCCGGCGTCCTTCATGTGCATGCACATTTCGCTGCGACACTCATAGGTCTGGTCGAAGGGCTTGGCAATGTGGTAGTTTTTCTGCTTGGGCACAATCACGCCCTTGCCTTCGGTGCCGCTGTTCCAGTAGGACTGGTTGGCGTCCACAAAGGCGGCAATCTGGTTGGGCTGAACCTCCCAGCCCACCTCATCAAACAGATAGAACTCAAATTCCGGCAGAATCAGCATGGTATCAGCAATGCCGCTGTCACGCATATACTGTTCCGCCGCCAGCACGATGTTGCGGGGATACTGCTTGAGCGGACGGTTGTCCGGATTGTCAATGATCATCGCGTTGCCGGTCATCGACAGCGTTGGGATGGAGCAGAAAGGATCGATCAGCGCGGTGTCGGGATCAGGAATAAAGACCATGTCGCTCTTTTCCACCACAGCGTAGCCGTAGTTGGAGGCGTCAAAGCCGATGCCGCTTTTCATGGTTTCCTCGGAAAAATTTTCCGCAGGAATGGTCACATGTCGGTACTGACCATTGATGTCGACCATCTTGAAGTCGACCATTTGAATGCTGTTTTCCTGAATCAGCCGGATGATGTCCTGTGCTGTTTTGGCCATAATCATTCTCCTAAAGTGAATATTTTTTTCAGTATAACAGTGTTTTTTCCAAACGTCAATTCATTCCGGAAAGCTCTTTATACAGACAAAAAGCCTTTCTGTTCTTTTTAACATTTCTCAAACAAATCGGAGACAAAACACAAATCTTCCTGAGGTATTCTTTGATCCGTCAAGTGAAGAACACCCTTGTGTGACGGAGGTAAATGAAGATGACGAAGAAGCGTTTTGTTTTCCTGGTTCTCACCGTTGTGAGCGGTCTGCTGTTTGCGCTGGGCATGTGCATGTGCCTGCTGCCCGAATGGAATGCTTTCAAGCCCGGCGTGGCTGTTACGGCGCTGGGACTTGTCTCCCTTGTCTCTATTGCTTTGGTGCGCTGGGTCATAGCCGGTAAGCCGGTGGCAAAAATCAACTGGCACACGTTCGGCAAGGCTGCCTACTGCGTAGCTGCGGTGCTTGTTCTGGGCGCAGGCATGGCCATGATCATGGCTTTCGAGGGCCTGATGCTCCCCGGCATTCTTGTCGGCATAGTAGGTATCGTTCTGGGACTGGGCATCATTCCCGTATGCAAGGGTCTGAAGTAAAGGAGTGTAGAATATGTGTGAAAAGAATCAGGCTGCGGAAGCGGCATACAAGCAGAAGGCCATGGAGCATGACATAAGCGACATGCCCGAAGTGGATGTGGAAAAGGCCTATCGCGCGGCAGAGGACGGCGTGGTCGGCGCCTACCAGAAGATCGAAGACGCGGTTGTCGGCGGATACAAAAAGATCGAAACCGGCGTTGTGGCCGGTTTTACGAAAATGACCGACCAGATCGTTGAAAACTTTCTCACCCGCGAAGGTGAAACGGTGGAGGAAGCCAAAGAACGCATGAACCGCGATATCAGGAAATAATGCTTTCATGGGTGCGGAATAACTCGCACCCTTTTTTCTATCCGCCAGATTGCAAACAAAACCTTAACAATTCTATGGTATAATGATATCAGAATAACATGGAGGGATCGGTTTATGTTCAGGATTCTGGTCGTGGAGGACGATAAGGATTTAAACCGCACGGTATGCGCCTATCTCAGTCAGGCCGGATACGAACCCTGCGGCTGCCTGAATGCATCCGAAGCCTACGACGCCATGTATGAAACCATGTTCGACCTGATAATCTCGGACATCATGATGCCTGGGATCGACGGCTTTGAATTTGCCAGAAATGTCCGTGCGCTCAATGAAAACATCCCGTTTCTGTTTATGACTGCGCGCGACGACCTGGCGTCCAAGCAGCGCGGCTTTTGCATCGGCGCGGATGATTACATGGTCAAGCCCATTGATCTGGACGAATTGCTGCTGCGGATCGGGGCGCTTTTGCGCCGGGCAAAAATCGCCTCCAGCCGCAAGCTCGAGCTGGGCTCTTTTGTGATGAACGCAGACGAATTCACAGCGGAGCTCAACGGCGAGGAAATCCCCATGACTGTGCGGGAATTCAACATTCTCTACAAGCTGTTATCCTATCCCAAAAAGACCTTCACCCGTCAGCAGCTGATGGATGAATTCTGGGACGCCGACTCCGATACTGCGCCGCGCGCCGTGGATGTTTACATGACCAAGCTTCGAAGCAAGCTTTCGGATTGCGATGCATTCGAGATCAAAACCGTACACGGTTTGGGATACAAGGCGGTGCTGAAATGAAACGGATTTTGCGCGGTGTGAACAACTACCTGATCTTTTTTCTGATGGTTGCTTTTCTGACAACCTGCTGTATCACGCTGTTCACCCGGGCCCTGATTGCCGAACTCGGCGTAACGCTCACGGATGCAAATCTCTCTGCCGCCGCCAAGCTGACCTTTCTCAACGTGGCTGTGCTCAGCATGCTGTGTGCACTGTTTGACTTCGCACGGCGGAAGCTGACAGTGGAGCGCGTTATCCGCCGGATTGCAGATGCCGCCCGGCGGATTGTGGCCGGAGATTTTTCCGCAAGAGTCGAGCGGCCCGGCACGATGATCCTTGACGAACATTTTGCCGAGCTCACAGATTGCTTCAACCGCATGGCCGAGGAGCTTTCAGGCGTGGAAACCCTGCGTACGGACTTTATTTCCAACGTCTCCCACGAGATGAAAACACCTCTTGCGGCTATTCAGAACTATGCCACACTTCTGCAGAATTCCGAACTGCCCGACACAAAGCGCGTGGAATATGCCCGCGGCGTGGCCGACGGCGCGCGCAGACTGTCGGATATGATGAGCAACATTCTCCGGCTCAACAAGCTGGAAAACCAGCAGATCTATCCCCATGCTGAACGCTACAATCTTGGCGAACAGCTGTGCGAAGCGCTTTTGCAGTTTGAAAGCCTTTGGGAGCGGGACGACATTGCCATCGAAACCGACATTGCCGAGGACGTGATGATCAGCGCCGACCGCGAGCTGCTCGGGCTGGTATGGAACAATCTTCTCTCCAACGCTTTCAAATTCACTCCATCCGGCGGCAGGGTGAGTCTCTCCATGAGAGAATCAGATCATTATGCCATCATACGTGTGGAAGACACCGGCTGCGGCATGTCCGCCGAAACCGGCGCGCATATTTTTGAGAAATTTTATCAAGGTGACCGCTCGCACGCCACCCACGGAAACGGTCTGGGTCTTGCACTTGTCCGGCGTGTGATGGACATTGTGCACGGAGACATCAGCGTGGAAAGTACCGTAGGGAAAGGAAGCGCATTCACTGTAAAACTCAGGAGGGACTCATGAGCTGGAAGAAAAGCGCAAAAAAGGTTCTGTTTCCTCATCCTGCGCTGGTGGTTCTGTTTTCGGTCATTTCATTCGGACTGCTGATTTACAGTGCTCTTGCATTTGAAGCCACGGACATTCTGAGCATTGTATCCTATGTTCTTTCTTTTTGCGCACTGGTGCTTGTGTGCGTCCGGTTGCCTGCCATAATCAGGCTGCTGGCTCGCTTCCGTGAGCAAAACCCGTACTACCTGCGATACCGGAGCGATCTTCAGCTGCGCATGAACATCACCCTGCTCAGTTCCCTGACCATGAATGCGGCCTATGCGCTGTTTCAATTCTACCTGGGGCTGAAGCATCACTCGGCATGGTTCTATTCAATGGCAGGTTATTACCTGCTGCTGGCTGTGATGAGGCTTACGCTGGCCCGATGCACGGCGCATCACACTCCCGGCGAAAACGCCGAACTCGAATGGCGCAGATATCGACTGTGCGGCATCTGCCTTCTGGCAATGACCCTGACGCTGGCCGTATTCACGCTCTACTTTGTCTTCCGCATCCGCGTTTTCCCGCATCATGAAATCACCACCATCGCTATGGCTGCCTACACTTTCGCGTCCCTCACACTGGCCATCATCGGCGCCATTCGGAACCGCCGAAGCCAAAGTCCGGCCTATGCAGCCAGCAAAGACATCTCCCTCGCCTCTGCCGCCGTATCCATGCTGACGCTGGAAAACGCCCTGCTCACCGCTTTTGGCACCGACAGCAGCGAAAGCTTCCGGCAGATTATGCTTGGCCTGACCGGCACAGCCGTCATCCTTGTAGTACACGGAATCGCCCTGTACATGATCATCAACGCAACCCGCACGCTCAGGCGGCTGAAAAAACACTCACTACATTAAACACGAGGTTTCTGCAATGGATCACAATCGCAACGACTCTTTCCAATACACCTATTCAGCCAAAGATCAGGCAAAAATCCGCGAAATCCGCAGTCGATATGCACCTAAAGAAGAAAGCAAGCTCGAACGTCTTCAGCGGCTGGATGCATCGGTCACACAAAAGGCCACCATGCAGGCCATCATCCCCGGTGTGACCGGAACGCTGGTTCTCGGTCTGGGTATGAGCTGCTGCATGGTCTGGGGCGGCGTATGGTTTATTCCGGGCATCGTATGCGGTCTGGCCGGAATGGCGTTCATCGCCCTGGCCTACCCGCGCTATGTTCATGTTCTCAAGAAGGAACGCGAACGCATCACGCCGGAGATTCTGCGGCTGACGGAGGAGCTGATGAAATAAATGCTGCAAAAAACGAGCCTCTCTACCATGGAAAGGCTCGTATGATTTTTAATCCTCCAGGAAAATTCTCCGGATAGAGGCGATTTCTTCATCTGTCACTCCAACCACAGTGGTCAGGAAGGTGACAATCTTCTCCTGAAGGGTGTTTCCATCGTAGGGCTGAAGACCGGCATCAATTGCGTCCAGATAGGTAGGTTCAATCAGATCTGTATGCAGGAAGCCAGACAAAGTAAATTCTCTTTTCATATCCTCTTCCGACATATTCAGCAAGCCCTGCAAAAGGTATACGATCGTTCCTGTACGATCCCTTCCCCATGTGCAATGGAGATACATTGGATATTTTTCCGCATCCGCCAAAGCAGAAAAAATACGACGCAGATTGGCTTGAAAGACCGCATTGAATATCTGGCCATATTGTGGAGCACCGTAAAACTCATGTCCAACGTTCTCTCCCAAATATGAGCGATACGCAGCAGATGAATCGCCAAGCAACCCAGATGATCTCAAGTCCATATCATACACAAATGAAAACGTATTCTGAACATTCTCTACTTCGCTGGAAGGAAGAATATATGACGATTCAATTCCATCAATTTCTGTTCCACGGATCAAAAGTCCCTGCTTTACTTTCTTTCCGTCCAGCGTCTTATATCCTCCGATATCACGCGTATTCTTCGCGCCGGGAATATAAACATATCTCGTCGATTTCGCCGTATGAAAACTTCCAACGTAATCCTGTTGCCCAACTTTTACTTTATAGTAATAGTCGGTGTCTGTTTTCAAATTATCAATAACCAACACTGTGTTGTCCTTGGGAAGAATATATTCTTCCCCGCCGCTCAGCTTCTGATTTTCGCTCAGGATCAAAAGACCGTCCTGCCCCTGCAGATTATACTGAAATGCCAGGCTGCGATAGGGATCGCCCGTCTTGTAGACATCGGCCATGGTCAATTCGCCCTCGTATACCCTTTGAGCCGCCTCGGAACACAGAAGCACTTCTTCATCAAAGGTGGGAAGCGAAATGGGCGGCCGATACTCGCTGCTCACTGGAGCTTTAGGATCTGCCGCCACATCTCCGTTCTGTACAGGAGACCTGTGGAGCAAACTTTCATCCATAGCAATCAGGCTCAGCAGGAATACCGCCAGCAACGCCACCGGCACCCAAATCCGAAGCTTTTTATTTTTCAGCAGCTTCTTCAATCCCTGCTTTTTCTTCTTGCTTTTCCTTCTGACCTTCTCCGGCGGAATATAGGAACCCTCGACCAGTCTGTAATCCTCGCCGAAGGTGTAGGTTCCGTGCTTGAGAATGCCGTTGGACATTGCCGTACGAACCACATGCCTGCCTTTAACGGCAAGACCGTGGGAGCCGATGTAATAAATATCCTCTCCCACCTGAACTACGCCGGCATGTTTGGGCAGATCGTTGGCATAGTACACAAGCTTGCCATCTTCCATGAACAGACCGTTCTTCATTCCTATCCCCTTCTTGCAATCCTTGTCATAATGTCGACAAAAAGCCAAAAATCGACAATTACATTATAACACAACCCGTCCCATCACACAACGATAAAAAGCGTCTCTGCTCATTCCTCTCCGGACGTCTGCATGTGATTGAGCTTGCGGTACCGCGACGGAGGCATGCCGATGTGCTTCTGAAACACGCGGTTGAACTGCGAAAAGCTGGTGAATCCGCAGGACAACGCCGCTTCAGTGATGGGCGTGCGTGTGTTGATGAGCAGCGACTGTACGTTTCGTACCTTGGTCATCTGGATGTAGTCTGTGAGAGTAAATCCTGTGATGTTTTTAAACTGGTGCGACAGATAACAGCTGCTGATAAAAAACTGCTGCGCAAGCGATTCCAGCGTAAGCGGCTCGGCGTAATGGGCGTGGATGTAGCTGGCGATGGCGTAGATCTTCTTTTCTGTGGGACTCATCTCAGCCTCGTCGGCATATTCATTCTGATCCTGATGAAGGAACAGCAGCATCAGAAACTCAATGAACTTCTGATGGATGATCAGATCTCGCATGGGATCGGTCTTCTGCGCCAAAAGGAAGATATCGTTGAGCTTGCGATAGATTCTGCCCCGCATTTCAGGCGCAAAGCGGAAAATCGGCACTTCCTGATGAAAGATGCTCAAAAGCTGCTCATATTCGTTGGACAGTCCGGGGACGCTACGCGGCAGATTGAAACGAATGATCAGCCTCTTGCAGGGCTCGCCCTCGGGATACTGGGTCATGTGCAGAACGTTCGGCGGAATGCCGAGGATATCAAAGGTCTGCAGTTCGTACGGCTTGCCTTTGAGAAAATGCGTCGCACGAGGGCAGAGCAGAATGCACAGCTCATAAAAGGTATGAAAGTGCTGAAACTGCATGTTGATTTCCGCAGAACGCACATCGTAATCGAAGAAATAGAACAGCAGATCGTTTTCACGGTTGACGTGAATATAGTACTGATCCTCATAGAGCGCAAGGTTCTGAATCAGCATGACTTTGCTCCTTTCCCGGATCCTTTCATCGTAAGAAGTGTATCACACAATACGCTGCACTGCAATAAAACCTTGCATTTCACGCGTTTTCAGGCGGAATCCCGTTATCAAAAAGGTATCGTTTGATTGTTTTTCGCCCAGAATCACCCAAATTTCAAAGTCCCGTCCAAAGCAAAAAGAGCAAAATATGCAATGTGTTGTTTTAAAAAAAGACAATTTATGCGTAGAATCTGCCGGACAATATGCTAATATAGAAACAACAGGTTCAATTGGAACACACAAACCCCATTTCACATTCAGGAGGAGTTATATGCGTAACGTCAAAAAGTGGCTCTCCCTCGCGCTTGCCGCCATCCTGTGCGTAAGCGCCGCCGCGGCTGTGGCCGAGGCTCCCGCCTACACCGAAGCCCCCTACATCACTGCTCTGGGCACCTACGGCAGCGTGGCTGACCGTCTGCCTTCCGAACCCATGGTTGAAGACGCCGGATACCTCACCATCGGTACCTACGGCGGCGAGCTCAAGCGTTCCGCCGGCGGCGGAAACTGGGACGCCGGCAAGCCCATCGAAGAGGGCCTGTTCCGCTTCACCACCACCGGCGCCGTTGAACCCAACGTGGCCAAGGGCTACGACGTCAACGAAGACGCCACCGTCTACACCATCTATCTGCGCGAAGGCATGAAGTGGTCCGACGGCGCTCCCTTCACCGCTGAGGACTGCGTGTGGTTCTACAACGCCGTATGCCTCAACAAGGTCGACTCCAAGGGCGTGCGCAACTGCCACAAGGATGCCAACGGCAATCCCGCCGTGGTTGAAAAGGTGGACGACTACACCTTCACCGTGACCTTCGGCACTCCCAAGTACGACTTCGTGGAAGCCCTGACCGTGGACCTGAAGTGGCACTATGCCCCCAAGCATGTCTTCGAGAACCTGGTTCAGTATGTCATCGAAGGCAAGGAAGCCGAAGCTCTGGCTGCCGGCAAGGAAATCTGCGGCACCGAGTTCTCCGACAGCGGCAAGATGGGCAAGGAAATGCTCTACTACTTCTGGAACTACCCGGGCATCCCCACCCTGAACCCCTACGTGCTTTCCACCGAGGAAGGCAAGAACAACATCAAGGGCGAGTACTATGAGTTCGTCCGCAACCCCTACTACTGGAAGGTGGACGCTCAGGGCCAGCAGCTGCCCTACATCGACAAGATCACCTATACCACCGTTTCCAACGTTGACCAGCAGCTCATGCTCCTGCTCGACGGCACCGTCGACTACCAGACCGTAGCCATGGAAAGCATCCAGACCATTCTGGAAAGCGAAACCAAGATCAACATCTACGAGTGGACCGGCGGCGACTGGGGCAACGTGGGCACCCAGCTCCACTTCAACCTGAACGTGGAAGACGCCAACCTCAAGGCTCTGTTCAACAATCCTGGTTTCCGTCAGGCTATGTCCATCTGCGTGGACCGCGA
The DNA here is from genome assembly GCA_017938645.1 of Clostridia bacterium. The sequence goes on along the minus strand of JAGBBE010000069.1, from coordinate 20,170 downwards.
AGAGTTCGCCGGTCTGTACTCCGACGGCTGGCTGCAGGGCGGCCAGGCTGCTCCTCAGGCCGGTTCTCTGGGCTACAGCGAGGAGTGGGCCTCCAAGTGGACCGAGTACGACGTCGAAAAGGCCAAGACCCTGTTTGAAGGCGCCGGCCTGAAGATGGGCGCTGACGGCTTCTACGATTTCGCCGACGGTTCCGACTTCGTGCTCAACATCGTTTCCGTGGCTGACAACGGCGCTGCCGACACCTACAAGATCCTTGAGCCCTACTTCCGTGCCGCCGGCATCAAGTGCACCTTCAAGGATTCCGACCGCTCCAACATCGACAACGACCTGATGGCCAACGCTGTGGAAGTCATGCTCTTCCCCGTGACCGGCATCGGCGACATCTCCATCATCCTCAAGCCCAACTCCATGGTTCCCGGCTACGCCACCAACGTTGCCTGGTACGGCACCATGGACGAGACCACCGCGACCGGCGACCTGCTCAAGCTCATCGAGCTCAAGAAGGAACTGGACGTGACCTCCGATCCTGCCAAGCGCACCGAGATCGCTCTGCAGATGCTCAAGCTGCACGAGGACAACATGTGGACCATCGCTTACGTAGAAGCCTCTGCCACCTATCACGCGGTCAACGCCCGCATCCAGAACTTCCTGGCTGACGGCGTGTGGTCCGACATCTACCGTGATATGGGCATTGCGCACTGCCAGTGCTGGTACATCGCTGAGTAACATTCCGCCTGACCGGCAAGGTTGATGCGGACAATCACCGGAGGAGCTGAGTCTCCTCCGGTACCACCCAAGGCTTTCAGGCACAGTTCCGTGCTGACTGCATGACGGATGTGGGCGAGAGGTAATTCAACAAAAGAATTGCCTCTCGCCCTTTTTGAAAACTGCACTGGAAAGGGTGCGAGACAGGATGCTGAAATACATCGGAAAGCGTCTTTTGATGTTTATCCCGACCATCATCATCATTTCTTTTGTAATCTTCTTTATCATTCAGCTGCCTCCGGGCGACTATGTAACCTCCTATGTGGCTGCCATGTCCGCAGAAGGCGAAATTTTTACGCCTGAGGATATCGAACGGCTTCGCATCCAGTTCGGACTGGACGATCCGTGGTTTGTCCAGTACTTCAACTGGGTCAAGGGCATCATCACCGAAGGCGACTTCGGCTACTCCTTCGAATACGGACGCGATGTGTGGAGCGTCATCATGGACCGCCTGTACCTCACGCTGGCGGTATCCTTCATCATTCTGGTGTTCCAGTACGGCGTATCGCTGCCCATTGGCATCTACTGCGCCAATCACCAGTATTCCGCGGGCGACTATGTGCTGTCGTTTGTCGGCTTTATCGGCACAGCCACGCCCAACTTCCTGCTTGCGATTATCATCATGTATTACATATACATCACCACCGGCAACGTATATCTCGGTCTTTTCTCCACCGAAATGCTGCAAAACGGCATGCGCTGGGAATATGTGCCCGAGTTCCTTGGCCGCTGCCTGATTCCGCTGATCGTTATCGGCACCTCCGGCACCTGCGGCATCATCCGCACCGTGCGTGCCCAGATGCTGGACGAGCAGGCCCGCCAGTACACGCTCACCGCGCGTGCCAAGGGCTGCTCCGAGGCGACCATCACCTACAAGTACTGCCTGCGCGCCGCGCTCAACCCGGTGGTTTCCGGCATGGCCGGTTCGCTTCGTACCATCTTCTCCGGCTCCACGGTTTCGGCCATCGTGATGAACCTCGCCATTCAGGGTCCTGTGCTGCTGACGGCGCTCAAATCTCAGGACATGTATCTGGCGGGCACCATCGTGCTGATTCAGGCGGTGCTGGTGGTTGTGGGCACGCTGCTTTCGGATATCGCGCTGGCGTGGCTTGATCCGCGCATCAGATTCTCGGAAAGGGGCTGAGGCAGATGGCATTGTTCAGGAAAAAAAGACCCAGCGACGAGTCCTACTACCTCGCGTCGCAATGGACGCTGATGTGGCGCAAGCTGCAAAAGCACAAGCTGGCGCGCTTCAGCCTTGTGGTGCTTCTGGTGCTGTACATGGGCGCGCTGTTTGCGGACTTCTTTGCGCCCTACGGCCTGGAGGAATTCTCCTCGCTGTACAAAAACACCGCGCCTACCAAGGTGTACTGGCGCGATGAGGACGGAAATTTCTCCCGTCCCTATGTTCACAAGCTCAAAAAGATCAACGACAAAAAGACCTGGACGGTCATCGTGACCGAAGACCCCAGCGAGAAGTACTACATCGATTTCTTCGTCGAAGGCATCGAGTACAAGCTGCTGGGCTTCATTCCCTGCAATACGCATCTCTATGGTCTGGTCAATGAAGACGGAGAGGTGGACCGCAGCGCCCGCATCAACATCTTCGGCGCAGACTCCACCGGCGCATGTATCTTCTCGCGCATCCTCTTCGGCGGACGCGTGTCCCTGACGATCCCGTTTGTGTCGGCTGCCATCAGCTTTGTGCTGGGCATTCTTTTGGGCGGCATCTCCGGCTACTTCGGAGGCGTCATCGACAATGTGATCCAGCGCATCATCGAGGTTCTGTCTGCCATTCCGAGCATTCCCTTGTGGATGGCGCTGTCGGCTGCGATTCCCGCCGGCATCTCGGTATCGGCGATGTACCTGTACATCACCATCATCCTCTCCTTCATCGGCTGGACGGGTCTTGCGCGCGTGGTGCGCGGCAAGTTCATCGCACTGCGCAAGGAGGACTTCGTCATGGCTGCGAAGCTCGCAGGCGTGAGCGACTTCAAAATCATCGTCAAGCACCTCGTGCCGGGCTTCCTGAGCTACCTGATCGTCAACCTCACGCTCGGCATTCCCGGCTCCATCCTCGGCGAAACCTCCATGAGCTACCTCGGCCTCGGCATGAAGGCTCCGGCCACCAGCTGGGGCGTGCTGCTCAAGGAAACCGAGGACCTCGTCTCCGTCGCCCAGTGCCCGTGGAAGATGATTCCGCTGATTTTCGTGGTGATCACGGTGCTGGCGTTCAACTTCCTCGGCGACGGTCTGCGCGACGCAGCCGACCCCTACAAGTAAGAACAGAAAGGAGCGCGTACGATGAACGATACGATCATCGAAGTCAAGGACTTGAAAATCAACATCAAGATCGACGAAGGTACGCTGACCGCTGTTCGTGGTGTGGATTTTGAAATCAAAAAAGGCGAAACGCTGGGTCTGGTGGGCGAATCGGGCTGCGGCAAGAGCCTGACCAGCAAGGCCATTCTCGGCATCAACGACAAGAAGTGCAAGGCGGAAGGCGAGATCATCTTTGATGCAGACGATCTGGGCCGCGTCAACCTGCTCAGCCTGAATCCGCGCGGCAAGGAAATCCGCTCGGTGCGCGGAAAGCAGATCTCCATGATCTTTCAGGAGCCCATGGTGGCTTTCTCCCCCATGTACACCATCGGCAACCAGATTAACGAAGCCACGCTTCTGCACATCACCAAAGACAAGAAGAAGGCAAAAGAAATCTCTATCGACGTAATGAAGAAGGTAGGCATTGCCAACGCGGAGAAAAGATATGATCAGTATCCTCATGAATTCTCCGGCGGCATGCTCCAGCGCGCGCTGATTGCCATGGCGCTGGTGTGCAATCCCAAGCTGCTCATCGCCGACGAACCCACCACTGCGCTGGACGTAACCATTCAGGCGCAGATTCTGGAACTGATGAAAGAACTGCAGAAGGACTTCGGCATGTCGATTCTCTTCATCACCCACGACCTTGGCACGGTTGCGCGCATGTGCGACCGCGTGGCGGTTATGTATCTGGGCAAAATCGTCGAATCCGCGCCTGCGGTGGAAATTTACAAAAACCCGCAGCATCCCTATACACAGGGACTGATCGGTTCCGTTCACAAAATCGGCACCAAATCGCAGGACAGGCTTTTCTCCATCGAAGGCACGGTTCCGCTGGCGCTGAATCTGCCCAAGGGCTGCGGCTTCTACGAGCGCTGCCACAAGCGCATTGAAGGCGTATGCAACGTCTATGATCCCGAGCTTGTGGATGTGGGCGGCGATCACAGGATCGCCTGCTTCGCCTGCACCGGCTGCCCCGGCAAGGAGGGAAAGAACGCATGAGTAAAGGTGAACGCATTCTTGATGTGCGCAATATTCACATGCGCTTTGAATCCAAGGGCATCTGCGTCAAGGCCGTAACCGACGTAAGCTTCCCGGTGAACGAAGGCGAGACCATCGGCATCGTCGGCGAATCCGGCTGCGGAAAAACCACGCTTGGCCGCTGCATCGTGCGCGCCTACGAGGCTTCTGAAGGCAGCGTCATGTACACCACCTCCGACGGTCAGCTCATCGATTTCCTCAAAATCGACAAGCAGACCATGAAAAAATACCGCAAGGAAATCCAGATGATTTTCCAGGATCCCTATTCCTCGCTGGATCCGCGCATGACGGTGCTGGATATCATCAAGGAACCCATCGTGGCCAACTATCCCAAAATGCCCAAGGCCGAAATCGAACAGAAGGTCATGGACATCGCGGCCAAAGTCGGCCTGAACACCTCCTATCTCAAGCGCTATCCCCACGCCTTCTCCGGCGGACAGCGTCAGCGCATCGGTATTGCCCGCGCGCTGGTTCTCAACCCCCGTGTGATCGTGTGCGACGAAGCGGTTTCTGCGCTGGACGTATCCATTCAGGCGCAGGTGATCAATCTGCTTCATGATCTGCAGCAGGAGTTCGGGCTGACGTACCTGTTCATCAGCCACGACCTGAGCGTGGTGGAATACATCTCCGACAAGGTAGGCGTGATGTATCTGGGCAAGATGGTTGAATTCGCACCCACGAAAAATCTGTTCGAGCATCCCATGCATCCCTATACTGAGAGCCTGCTGTCCGCCGTGCCGATCGCAGATCCCACGGTCAAAAACGAACGCATTCCGCTGGAAGGTGAGATTCCCAATCCGGCCAATCCGCCCAGCGGCTGCCATTTCCACACCCGCTGCCGCTACTGCATGGACAAATGCAAAACCGATGTTCCCGACTACGAAGAGCTGGAACCCGGGCACTATGTGGCCTGTCACCGCGCGCAGGAGCTCAAGCTGAGAGGATTCTCCTATGACGAATAAGAAACTGATCATCTTTACCGACAGCGGCGATACCATCATCGACGAAGCTACGCAGATTCGCGACGAACGCGGCATTGTGCTGCGTGCCGGGTGCATTCCCGGTGCAGACAAGGTGCTTCGCCAGCTTCACGACGAAGGCTATACCATCGCGCTGGTTGCCGACGGCGAATGGGAATCGTTCCAGAACGTATTCCGCGAGAATGGTCTGGGCGATTGTTTCGATGCATGGGTTGTGTCCGAAGTGGTGGGCATGCAGAAGCCTGCACCCATCATGTTTGAAACGGCTTATGAAAAACTCGGGCTGACTGCGGATGACAAAAAACGCATCGTCATGATCGGCAACAACCTCAAAAAGGACATTGCCGGTGCGAACCGTCAGGGCATCATTTCGATCTGGCTGGACTGGTCGCCCCGTTACTTCCACACCGTGGAGGAACCCGACTGGCAGCCGGACTACACCGTGCACACGCCGCAGGAGCTTATTCCGCTTCTTACCCGGCTCAACGACCAGCTGGAAAACGAATGAATCGAGGTGGGCTATGGAAAGAGTTGCTCACAAAGAACAAATTCAAAAAAAGCTTGCACGTCTGATCGAGGCATTCTGTCCGCTTCTGTATGAGGATGACGAGATCTTTCTGGAAAACATGAAGGACCGAAACCTCGCCGGAGACGACATCCGCCTCTACCAGCACTGGGAGTGGACGCAGGGCGTGGGTCTGTACGGGCTGTGGAAGCTGTTTGTGCGCACGAAAGAGCAGCAGTATCTGGACATCCTCACCCGCTTCTACGACAGCCAGCTTGCCATTGGCTTTCCTGCGCTCAACGTCAATACCGTTACGCCTTTTCTGACCATGTCCTTCGTGGGCGAGTATCTGGGCGATGAAAAGTATCTTGCGCCCTGCCGCGACGCCGCGCGCTGGATCATGGACCGTTTTCCGCGCACGCAGGAGGGCGGCTTCCAGCACATGACCTCCGACACGCTCAACGATCAGGAATTGTGGGACGATACGCTGTTTATGACGGTGCTGTTCCTGGCCAACATGGGCCGCATCGAAGGCAGGCGCGAGTACATTGACGAAGCACAGAAGCAGTTTTTGCTGCATGCCTGCTATCTGGCAGACCCTGAAACCGGTCTGTGGTACCACGGCTGGACGTTCAACGGCTGCCACAACTTTGCCAAGGCCTTCTGGGGACGCGGCAACTGCTGGATCACCATCGCCATTCCGGAATTCCTGCAGATGGCGGAGTGTGACGAAGCCGTTGAGGAACAGCTGACCTATCTGCTGGGCCGTCAGGTTTCCAGCCTTGTGAACCATCAGAATCCCAATGGCATGTGGCATACGCTGATTGACGACCCCACTTCCTATGTGGAATCCAGCGCGACCTGCGGCTTTGGCTACGGCATTCTGCGCGGCGTTCGCATGGGTCTGCTTGCGCCTGAGTTCGAAGAGGCCGCATGGGATGCGCTTGATCCCATCCTCGGTCTGATCGGTGAGGACGGCGTGGTGCAGCAGGTGTCCTATGGCACGCCCATGGGACGCGAAAGCAGGGATTTTTACAAAAAAATCGAAATCAAACCCATGCCCTACGGGCAGGCGCTGGCTATGCTCTTTCTGATCGAGTGCCTGGGTTGATCACAGGAAAGAATGAGGCCTCGCCGCCTCATTTTTCCTTACAAAGCGAGGAATGCGTATGAATATCGGCAGACAGTGGGCGGACCGCCTGCGCATCTGGGACGAAGCGTTTCAAAAGCATTATGTGCTTGAAAAAGCGCCGCTTTCTGCTTCCTTTTTTACCACCATGGATCGTCTGAGCCCTGATCAGGCTGCTCAGCGGTCTTTTTCACCTGCCAATCCGGGCATGAAATGGGGCTGCAAGTGGGAGTACGGCTGGTTTCACGCCACCTTTACCGTTCCTGCGGCTATGGAGGGAAAGCGGCTTGCGGCGTTTCTGCGCTTTGGCGAAGAAATGCTGGTCTGGGTCAACGGCAGGGAAGCCGGAGCCGTCGATCAAAAACATGGCTATATCACCCTGACCCGATCGGCCAGAGCAGGCGAAACCTTTGACCTCTATGCCGAATGCTATGCAGGCCACGGTGTGCGCCGGGAGGAAGCGGGCATTGCGGCGTGGGACGAGATCACCGTTCCCGAACCTCCGGAATGTCAGGTCACAGTGGGCACTTCCTTTGTGGGCGTCTGGAACGAAACGGTGTTTCAGGCCGCGATGGATTATCATACGCTGTACAGCCTCGTCAAAAAGCTGCCGGAAAAGAGCCTGCGTGCGATGAAAATCATCGACGGGCTGAAAAAGTTTACCTATATCGCGGACTTTGAGCTGCCCGAGCCCGCGCTCACTCAAAGCGTCGCCGAGGCCGCAAAGGTGCTTCAGCCGCTTCTCCGATGCACTAACGGCTCCACCGCGCCTGAATACAGCGTTTTCGGCCAGTCCCATCTGGATCTGGCTTGGCTGTGGCCGGTGGAGGAAACCATGCGCAAATCCGCGCGGACCTATTCCAATCAGCTGGCGCTGATGGAGGAATATCCCGACTATCTGTTTTTGATGTGTGAGCCGCCCATTCTGGAATACCTGCGCAGGGACTACCCGGATTTGTATCAGCGCGTGATGGAGAAAAACGGTTCCTTCCTGCCGGAAGGCGCGCTGTGGGTGGAGGCCGACACCAATATTCCCTCTGGCGAGAGCCTCATCCGCCAGTTTGTGCGCGGCAAGCGCTGGTTCCGCGAAAACACGAATACCGAAAGCAGGCTCGCGTGGATGCCGGACACCTTCGGCTTCTCCGCCGCACTTCCGCAGATCATGCAAAAATGCGGCGTGCCCTACTTTGCCACGCAAAAGCTGGTGCGTCAGGACCCGGAATGCGATCCCTTCCCCTACAATCTTTTCTGGTGGGAAGGTCTGGACGGCAGCCGAGTGCTTTCACATCTGTACAAGAAAAACAACGCCAATTTTGACGCCGGTGACTTGATCACCCGCTGGGAGGTCGACCGAATCCAGCAGGAGAACATCGACGGCATGATCTATCCCTTCGGCTTTGGCGACGGCGGCGGCGGTCCTACGCGCGAAATGCTCGAAACCGCACGCCGCTGCCGCGATCTGGAAGGTGCGCCGCGCTGCCGCATGGAAAGCCCCGTGCGCTATTTCGAGCGTGCGCTGGAGAACGGCGTGGAGAATACCTATTGCGGCGAACTGTATCTGGCGTGGCATCGCGGGACGCTGACTGCACAGTCTGAAACCAAGCGTCTGATCCGAAAGGCTGAAATTGCGCTCAAGCAGACCGAACACGCGCTTTCGCGTCTGATGATCGATGGCCGAAAAATCAAACCCGAATGGACGGTAAAGCTGGAAAGCCTGTGGCATCTGCTTTTGTTCAACCAATTCCACGACATCGCGCCCGGCACGTCCATCAGACGTGTGCATGAGCGCGCCGAACAGGAGCTTTTGTCCGTATGCGATGGATGCGCCGCGCTTCTTTCCGAAATGCTCGGAAACGGCGAAGCGGTCTACAATCCGCTGGGCTGGGACCGTCTCTGGCACGGACAGCTTCTTCCTGCACAGGGCTGTGCAGAATTGACCAAAGCTGCCGGAAAAACCGTTGTGCGCAAAAGCTGCGGCGGCTGGGAACTTTCCAACGGCCGTCTGACCTGCAAGATCACTCCTCGCGGCGAGGTTGAAAGTGTTCTTTGGGGCGGACGAGAATTCCTGCGCGGCACAGGCAACCGCCTGATGATGTTCAGAGACGTGAATAACTACTACGATGCATGGGAAGTCGGCAGCATTACCGAAAACGTTCCTGTGGTGCTGGACGAGGAGGTACATTCCGAAACATACGCGGATGCATATGGCGCAGGCGTGAAGATCACGCGCGCTGTGCACCAGTCCGCCATAACGCAGATCATCTATCTGGCCAATGATGCCGTGCGGCTGGACTTCATCACGGACCTCGACTGGCACGAGCGCCACAAGCTGCTGAAGGTTGCTTTCCCTGTGAACGTCTACGCCACTGAAGCCATCCACGAGATTCAGTTCGGCCACGTGAAGCGTCCGGCGCACCGCTCGCGCCAGCATGACCGGGATCAGTACGAGGTATGCAACCACCGCTACACCGCCCTGTGCGACGGTGCAGGCGGTGCAGCGGTGCTCAACGACGGCAAATACGGCGTAAGCGCCAATGGAAACGAAATCCGTCTGACGCTTATGCGCGCGCCTCTTATGCCGGACATGACTGCGGATCAGGGCATGCACCGTTTCACCTATTCCTTCTTCCCGTTTGATGGGGCAATTGAGCAAAGCAGCGTTGTACGCGAAGCCTGCGAGCTCAATGAGCCGCCCATTCCGTGCGCTGCCATGGAGCGCTGCGAGCCCATTTTCCTTTCGCAAAGCCCCAATATCGTGATTGAAACCATCAAGCCTGCGGATACGCTGCCGGACACGCTGCTGGTGCGCGCCTATGAAGCCATGGGCATGCAGACCAGCGCCGCGTTCACGGTTCATCCGAAGGTGCAGAAGGTTACGCAAACCGATATGCTTGAGGAACATCCCGTCGCCTGTGATGTGCGGTCCGTTTCCTTCCGCGCATTTGAAATCAAAACCTTCCTGCTGACCCTGCCAAAGGAGTGACAAGATATGCGTTCCCATTATGATCTCATCGTACGCGACAGCGAGCGTCACGTGGCGCGTTCGCTGAGGATCCAGAATCTTCATGAGGACAGCCCGTATTTTGGCGCGTTCAATCAGCCCGACGGCGTGTATCAGGCGAAGTTCGCCATCTACCGCGTAGCCACCATGATCGCCGCCTATGTCAATCCCGACACGCGCTACTACCACGACGCGCTGGTTTTGGACCGCATCCACAAGGGACTGGACTACATCAGCCGTGTGCAGCACGAAAACGGCCTGTTTGACTATGTGACCTGCAATTTCTTTTCCGCTCCGGACACGGCGTTTTGCATTGTGAAGATCATTCCGCATTTGCAGTATCTGCGCGCGCAGAAGGATCTGACCCCGGAAGAGGCGCTCATCCGCGACCGGATTGATACGATCATTCACAAGGGTGCGCGCGGTCTGCTGGAAGGCGGGTTCCACACGCCCAATCACCGCTGGGCCATCGCATCGGTGCTTTCCATCTGCGGAAGGCTCTTCCATGAGCCCGACCTCACCGCCGCCTGCGCGCAGTACCTCAACGAGGGCATTGACTGCAACGCCGACGGCGAGTATGCCGAAAAATCCGCCGGCAACTACAATGCCGTCAACAACGACGCCATGCTTCTGCTCTCCGAAGGGCTGGACGATCCCTCCTTTGAGGAGCATGTCATCCGCAATCTGCGCATGATGCTGACCTACTGGGAGCCCGACGACAGCGTCTTCACCGCCAACTCCACCCGCTTTGACAAGGATCGCCTCGTCTATGCGGACGGCTATTACACCGAATACCTCGCCATGGGCGTGAAATATCAGATTCCCGAATTTCTCGCCATGGCCAACCACATCTTCGACGTCATCCGCGACAAGAACATCGCCGCTCCCGACGTGCTCATCGACCTGATGAACCATCCTGAGTGGGTCGCTCAGGAGGCTGACGAAAGCGCAACGCCGCTTACCTATCACGCCTTCTATCAGGATTCCGGCATTGCGAGGGTGCGCCGCGGCGATTACACCTACACCGTTATGCGCGGCAAATCCAACTTCCTCTATGTGCACAATGGAACCATCAAGCTGGCCGTGAAGATCGGCGGCAGCTTCTGCGAGCATCGCGCCTTCAAGGCCGAAACCATGACGCAGGATGAAAACGGCGCGTTCCATCTGCATCAGACCATGCGCGGCTGGTACTATCTGCCTTTCAAGGAAAAGCCCGCGACCAGCGACTGGTGGCAGATGGATAATGCCTCCCGCGACAAGAAGCTCGGCCCGGACATGGACATCGACGTCGTGATCCGTGAAATGGACGACGGTCTTGAACTGGACATTGCAACCTCCGGCGTGGAGGGCGCTCCCTGGCGCGTGGAGATGGCCTTCAGCGGCATCGAGCGCATCTCCAACGAGCACATGACCATGCCCGTCCACGGCGACGAGGTGCTGGTGCTTCGCGACTCGTTCTTTGAGGTTTCCAATGCCACCGCCTCCATGCAGATCGGCCCGGCCTTCGGCGTGCATCACTTCACCGAGGGCAAGGAGGACAGCGAGGCCAAAACGCCCGGCGCTGCTACTGTTTACCTCACCGATTACACCGCGTTCCATCATGTCATCAAAATTCGTCCATAATCTTCCTCTTTGGATGGACAAATCCGTTTTTTCCGGTATAATGGAAGTATCGAAAGAAACGTTCCAAACCTGACAAATGCATCTAAGGAGGAAATCCGTATGATTTATTATGTCAACCAGTCTGCTCCGCGCGAAGGCGACGGCAGCCAGAGCCGTCCGTTCCGCTGGATCAGCGAAGCGGCCCGAATCGCTCAGCCCGGTGACGAAGTGCTCGTATTCCCCGGCCTTTACCGCGAGAACGTCAGCCCCAGAAACGGCGGCACCGAGGACAAGCGCATTGTGTACCGCTCCGTGGAGCCGCTGGGCGCTGTGATCACCGGCGCTGAGGATCTGACTGGCTGGACGCGCTGGCAGGGAACAGTATGGACAGCACGCGTCAACAACGGCATTTTCGGCAATTTCAATCCCTATACCACCGAAGTATACGGCGACTGGTACTTTGCGCCCTCCGTGCGTCACGCCGGCGCGGTCTATCTCAACGACCGCATGCTCTACGAGGCTGAGACGCTGGAGGAATGCATTGCCGGCGAAGTCTACAAGCCCTCCTGGGAGCCGGAGTATTCCGTGTACAAGTGGTTCAGCGTTCAGGAAGGCGATGAAACCGTGTTCTACGCCAACTTCCAGGACGTTGATCCCAACACGCAGAAGGTTGAAATCAATGTGCGCCGCCGCTGCTTCTTCCCGGAAGAAACCGGACGCGGATATATCACCTTCTCCGGCTTCAAGGTCGAAAAGGCCGCCACTACCTGGTCTCCGCCCGCTGCCTTCCAGGACGGCATGGTCGGCCCGCACTGGTCCAAGGGCTGGATTATCGAGGACTGCGACATTTCCAACAGCAAGTGCAACGGCATCTCGCTGGGCAAGTATTATGATCCTGAAAACGATCACTACTTCACGACCAAGCACCTGAAGAGCCCCACCCAGATGGAGCGCGACGCCGTATGCCGCGGCCAGTACCACGGCTGGCTCAAGGAAAAGGTCGGCTCTCACATTGTGCGCCGCTGCCATATCCATCACTGCGAGCAGACCGGCATCGTCGGCCGCATGGGCGCGGTATTCTCCATCATCGAGGACAACCACATCCATCACATCAACAACATGCAGGAGCTGGGCGGCGCTGAAATCGCCGGCATCAAGCTGCATGCCGCCATCGACGTCACCTTCCGCCGCAATCACATCCACCACTGCACCATGGGCATCTGGTGCGACTGGGAAGCACAGGGTGCACGCATCACGCAGAATCTGCTGCATCACAACGAACGCCCGGATTACTGCACCTGGGCCGAGGGCGGCACGGGCAGCCAGGACGTCTTTGTCGAGGTCGGACACGGCCCCACGCTGATTGACAACAACATTATGCTCTCCCAGTGCTCGCTGCGCATTGCCACCGAGGGCGTGGCCATGGTGCACAACCTCATGACCGGCCCGCTCACCTTTGTAGGCGGCGGCACGGGCGACCGTTATACGCCCTATCATATCCGCCACCGCACGGAAGTGGCCGGCTTCATGACCATCCTCCACGGTGACGACCGTTTTTACAACAATATCTTCATCCAGGGACGCCCGGCAGATGCGCCTGTGTGTGCAGGCGGTCCCGAAGAGCATGAACGCGTGGTCGGCACCTGGTGCTTCGACGAATATCCCACCTACGAGGAATGGATTTCGTGGTTCGATATGGATGTCAAGCGTCCCGACATGGGCAAGCTGGAGAAATATCACCGCAGCCATCTGCCCGTGTGGATCGACGGCAACGCCTATCTGGGCGGCGCAAAGGCATGGAAGAACGAAAAGCACAACCTGATCAGCGAAGATGCTCAGGTCCGGATTGAGCTTGTCGAAAAAGATGGCGAGTACAGGCTTGAAACCAATGTATACGACTTCCTCGGCGATTTCTGCGGCGGCATGATCCACAGCGACATTCTCGGCAATGCCTTCGAGCCTGATCAGCGCTTCGAAAATCCCGATGGATCCCCCATCACCTTTGACCGCGACTATTTCGGCAATCCCAGAGGCCTCAGCGTCCTGCCCGGCCCGTTCGCCAGCAAGGACAATCTCAAAGACAAGCTCTGGTAAAAAAGCGCTGAGCCGCCCCTTTTATGGGGCGGCTCAGTTTTCTGTGATGGCAATGCCGAAAATGCTCTCCATCGCAATCACCCTGCGGTCGGTCAGGATGATCTCGCGCGCAATTTCATCAATTCTCCGCACCCGTCCGGTTACGCAGATATATGCGCCGCCGGATTTTTTCTCATCCGGCACAAAGCAGGTAATCGCCGCCTCCGGCTGTTCGTCAATTCGTTTCATCAGAATATGAATCGCCTTGTCGAGGCGTTTTTGCATTTCCTCATCCATCTCGGCGCAGGGCTCGGTGAGCCGCGCGGTTTCATCCACAGCTTCTTCGTAGCCGTTGAGCGCGGCAAAAGGTGCAAACTGAGCAGCGCGTCCGATGACAGGCATACGCTTATGTCTGCGCGAGGTGGGATGCGGCAGATCGATGATGTCGTCGTACCGTCCGTCGTCTTCGTTCATGCCTTGTGTCCTCCAATCTGCCGGTTGCGGTCCCGTGCCGTGGCGCCTTCCTCCAGATTCATGCCGCGCAGGATGGCATTTTTGCCATAGCGTTTGCGGATCTGAAGCACGGCCTCCTGACGGCTGCGCTCCCGTCGAAGCATGAGCGTTTCCTGCTCGCGGCGCTTCATTTCCGCTTCATAATTGGTGAACAGATCCAACTGCTCAAACTTCGGTCTGAGCGAGGGATCATCCTCATTCAGCACCCTTCCTGCCACGATGTTGATACGTCTGATCAGCAGCGCCGGATCAGCAATCCGGTCGTAGAGTTCCAGCATAGCGGCTGAAATCAGACGCGTTGAGGAGGTCATCCGGTCAAGGCCGATGGTGCCGTGTGCGTGCTTGGGCACTCTTCTGCCGTAATGATCGATGGTCACCGGGCCCTGATACCGGCTTTTGATCTCTGGATTGGTGAGATTTTCGATATCGTAGCCAATGGTGAGCACCAGCTGATCCGTCACCAGTCCCTTGTCCACCAGATCCAGCGTCAGCTGATCGGTCATTTCCTTCACAATCAGCCGCGCCTTTTCCCAGCTGTAGGGACAGTGCAGCACCTGTCCCATGCCCATGCTGGAGGCTGAAGGGCGGTAGGACTTGATGTCATGCATGGTGCAGGGTTCCCAGCCCCATGCGTGATCGATCAGCAGTTCCGCATTGACGCCGAAGAGGCGGTAGAGCAGTTCCTCGCGGTGATCCAGCGAGCAGCGCGCCACATCGCCCATGGTGAACAGGCCATTCTGCTCGAGCTTTCTTGCATACCCTCCGCCCACGCGCCAGAAATCCGTAAGCGGCCGGTGCGACCAGAGTATTTTGCGGTAGGTGAGTTCATTCAGTTCTGCGATGCGAACGCCGTATTCATCCGGCGCAACATGCTTGGCCACGATGTCCATCGCCACCTTGCACAGGTACAGATTGGTTCCCACGCCCGCAGCAGCGGTGATGCCGGTTTCCTCAAAAACCTCGCGGATCATCATGGAGGCGAACGCGCGCGCCGTCATCCGGCAGGCTCTGAGATAGGGCGTCGCGTCGATGAAAACCTCGTCGATGGAATACACATGGATATCCTCCGGCGCGACATGCCGCAGATAGATCTGATAAATCCTCGTGCTGTAGTCCATATACAGCGCCATGCGCGGCGGCGCTTTGAGAAAATCCAGCGCCCAGTCCGGATGGCGGCTGAGTTCCTCCGCATGGCAGCTCTTCCCGGTAAAACGCCTCCCGGGCGCGCTTCTGAGACGCCGTGCGTTGATTTCATCCGCCTTCTGAATGGCCTCAAACAGCCTTGCGCGTCCTGGAACGCCCAGCTTTTTCAAAGGCGGCGTAACCGCCAGACAGATCGTCTTCTCCGTGCGGCTCGCGTCCGCCACCACCAGATGCGTCTTCAGCGGATCCAACCCCCGCTCCACGCATTCAACCGAGGCGTAAAAGGATTTCAGGTCGATTGCAATGTAGCTTTTCTCCATCCGCTGTTCTCTCCGGTTTCTCATAATACGAACACATGTTCGTATTATTATTTCTGCACAACTTCTTCAAACTCCTTTTTTCTTCGTCCTCTTTTTTCGTTGTATTTTCTTCCAGAATGATGATTGACATTCCGCAGGCTTCACGATATATTGATGCTGCGTAACTCCTCATTTCATTTTTCAAAGGAGAACCACAATGAAATACATGCATTCCGAATGGCGACAGCGTCTGGCCCACTGGCTGGAGGCGCTCAAGCAGGACCTCTATCTGCCCCTTGGCGATATCCCTGTGGAATCCTTCCTGACCATGGATTACCTCACGCCCGACGAAGCCCTCAAAGGTCATTTCGAGCCTATGCCCGTGGGTACCGAATGGGGCCGCACATGGGAATACTGCTGGATGAAGGGTCAGATCACCCTGCCCGAGGAAGCACAGGGCAAGCGGATTGTGATGAACCTGCACACCGGCGGTGAAACCACGGTATTTGTAGACGGCAAATCCTTCGGTACCTACCGCGCCGAGTGGGTTCATACGCCTCATCACTACATTGTTGACAATGTGCTGACCCCCTGCGGCGAAGCAGGCCGTACCTACGAGCTGCTGCTGGAAGCCTATGCGGGTCATTATTTCCCCGAGAGCGAGCCTCTCAAGGGCTGTGCCACCGGCCCTGTGCTGCCCGGTGCCTATCAGGATCCCAAAGTGGAAGGCCGCCGCGCCATGCTGGAACGCCTGACCTATGGCATCTGGAACGAGGACGCGTATCAGCTCTACATGGATCTGGAAACCCTGCGCCAGCTGGGCGATCAGGTCAATGAGGAAAGCCTGCGCGCCGACAAGATCGCCGAAGCGCTGGAAAATGCTACGCTGATTGCTGAATTCGAGCAGCCGCTGGAAGGCCGCATCGAAAGCTACAAGGCTGCCCGCGAAGTGCTCAAGCCTGTTCTGGAAGCGCACAACGGTTCCACCGTGCCGGAATTCTACGCCGTGGGCAACGCGCATCTGGATCTGGCATGGCTGTGGCCCATGGACGAAACCCGCCGCAAGACCAGCCGTACCTTTGCCCAGCAGCTGCGCCTGATTGAGCAGAACCCCGAGTACAAGTTTATCCAGAGCCAGCCCGCCGCATACGAAATGTGCCGCGAGCACTATCCGGAGCTCTATGAGCGCATCCGCGAGGCCATCAAAGGCGGCCAGTGGATTGCCGAAGGCGCCATGTGGGTCGAACCCGACACCAACATGACCAGCGGCGAATCCCTCATCCGCCAGCTCATCCACGGCAAGCGCTACTACAAGGATCAGCTCGGCGTGGACAGCGTGCTTCTGTGGCTGCCGGACACCTTCGGCTATTCTGCCGCGCTTCCGCAGATTTTGAAGGGCTGCGGCGTGAAGTATCTGGTTACGCAGAAGATCTTCTGGTCGTATAACGAAGGCGACCGTTTCCCGTACCACTACTTCAAGTGGCAGGGCGCAGACGGCACCGAGGTGGTCAGCTTCCTGCCCACCAGCTACACCTACCGCACCGATCCCAGCGAGATCTGCTCCGCATGGAAGGGCCGCGTGCAGAAGCGCAATCTGGACGCTTTCCTCCTGCCCTATGGCTACGGCGACGGCGGCGGCGGTCCCTGCCGCGACCACATCGAATACATCAAGCGCGAAGGCAACCTCGAAGGCATGCCCAAGGTGCGCAACGAGTCGCCCGTCGTATTCTTTGAGGATATGGAAAAGAAGGGCGGCCCGAATCACACCTATGTAGGCGAGCTGTATTTCTCCGCCCACCGCGGCGTATATACCTCTCAGGCAGCCATCAAGCGCGGCAATCGCAAGGGCGAACTGGCCCTGCGCGAGGCTGAGATGTGGGGAACCATCGCCATGATTGAGGGCGCGGAGTATCCGCTTGCCCGTATGGACGCAGCATGGAAGAAACTGCTGCTCAACCAGTTCCATGACATTCTGCCCGGCTCTTCCATCGGCAAAGTCTATGAGGATGCGCGCGCCGAGCACATCTGGATTCAGGACGAAGCCAATGCCGTGAAGGCCGACGCCATGAAGGCGCTCACCGAAGGCGAAGGTGTGACTGTGTTCAACTCCCTGAGCTTTGACCGAACGGGTCTGGTCTATCTGCCTGCCGAATACGAAAACGGCGCTGTCACCACCGACGGCGAGCCCGTGCCTGTGCAGAAGACCGAAAGCGGCGTGCTGGCGCATGTGACGGTTCCCTCCATGGGTGCTGTATCCCTCCTGCCTGCCGAACTGGCCGCCGAAACCGAAACCGCCTGCGCCGTCCTCACCGAAAATGGTGCGGTGCTGGAAAACGAAATCGTGCGCGTGGAACTCAACGCCCGCGGCGAAGTCACCTCCTTCATCGACAAGGAAACCGGCCGCGAGTTCGCCGACGGCGCGATGAACCGTCTGCTTATGTACAAGGACGTTCCGCGCCTGTTCGACGCATGGGATATCGACTCCAACTACATCCAGCAGCCCGTGGACATCAGCGAGCCCGTAATCCTGACCGTGAAGGAAATGAGCGGTCTGCGCGCTGTGATCCGCCTCAGCCGCAAGCTGCTTGATTCCACCTTCTCTCAGGATATCGTGCTGGAAGCCGGCAGCCGCCGCGTGGACTTCGTGACCACCGTGGACTGGAAGGAACTGCACCGCATGCTGAAGGTCTCCTTCCCGGTGAAGGTACAGGCCACCGAAGGCATCAACGAGATCCAATTCGGCTACATGAACCGTCCCACCCACCGTTCCCGCCCGTACGACATCGACCGTTTTGAGGTCTGCAACCAGCGCTACTCCGCGCTATGCGACATGAGCCACGGTGCAGCCGTGCTCAACGACTGCAAGTACGGCGTGAGCATGAATGGCAATGCCATCGAACTGACCCTGCTGCGCGCGCCCGCCGCGCCTGAGATGCGCGCGGACAACGGCGTGCACACCTTCACCTATGCATTCACCGCATGGGAAGGCAGCTTCATCGACAGTCCCGTCGTAGACGAGGCCTACGACCTCAACGTGCCCCTGCAGGTAGCTCCCGGCACGCTGGAAGGCTTCAGCGCGTTCTTCGTGGATGAGCCCAATGTGTTCATCGACACCGTGAAGCCCGCCGAAGACGGCAGCGGCGATGTGATCGTCCGTCTGTACGAAAGCAAGAAGGCCGATACCGACTGCACGCTGGGCATCAATATTCCCTGCGGCAAGGTCTGGGCCTGCGATATGCTGGAGAACAAGCTGGAAGAGCTTGCGGTGGAAGAGGAGTGCGTGAAGCTACACTTCCACACCTTCGAAGTGAAGACCCTGCGCATCGCAAAATAATCCGTCAACAGCAAACGCCGCTCATCCGGATTTGGATGAGCGGCGTATTTTTTATGCTTCTTCTTTCTTCTTGCGGGTTCTGGGTTTGGCGGGAGTCTTGGGCTCAGCTTTTTTAGGCGCAGCCTCCTTCTTCTTGGCAGGCACTTTTTTCTTCTGAACCGGCCAGATTTCCTTGAGCACCACCGCAGTGCGGGCAGGCAGGTACAGTTCCACATAGTCCACGCCGTCAAACTTCTTGACGGGATAGGTCATGTGCTCCACCTGCGCGAAGCCGCCGTACTGCTTGTCGTCGCTGGACAGCACCACTTCGTAATCCACCGGATTGGGCACCGGCACCAGAATGTTGGTCAGCGACTGCACGGGATGGAAGTTGAACGCGAACAGCAATCCCTTGCGATAGAACACGATGATCTTTTCCGGCTCCTTGAGCAGCTGCAGGTTCGCCATGCGATGCTCGAAGATGTGATTCTCACGGGCGAGATGGATCATATCGCGATCAAATTCGCCCAGTCCCTGATACTTCAGGAAACCGTTATCCAGCAGGCTCCACTGGCGGCGGCAGTAATGGAAGCTCCAGCCGTTGCCCTCACGCGGGAAGTCGATCCATTCAGGATGACCGAACTCATTGCCCATGAAATTGAGGTAGCCTTCGCCGCCTCCGCCGAGCGTCAGCAGACGGATCATCTTGTGCAGCGCAGTGGCACGATCGATCACCCAGTTGTGGGTGTTCTTGTCCATGTCGGTGTACATGTTCGCATCAGCCAGACGGAAGATCATCGTCTTGTCGCCCACCAGCGCCTGATCGTGGCTTTCCACATAGGCCACCGTGCTTTCGCCCGGGCGGCGCAGACACATATCGCCCCAGATCTTGCCGATTTCCCACTCAGTGTCCTGCTTTTCCTTCACGGTGCGGATCCACATATCCGGCAGACCCATGCCCAGACGGTAGTCAAAGCCGATGCCGCCGTCTTCAATGGGCAGGCACATGCCGGGCATGCCGCTCATGTCCTCAGCGATGGTGATGGCCTCGGGATTCACCTGACGAATCAGCTCGTTGGCCAGCTGCAGATAGGTGATGGCCTCCACATGGGTGTTATAGGAAAAATACTTGCTGTTGTCATCGAAATCCACGCCCAGGCCATGGTTGTGGTACAGCATGGAGGTAACGCCGTCGAAGCGGAAGCCGTCGAAATGGTATTCCTTCATCCAGAACTTGAGGTTGGAAAGCAGGAAGTGAATGACGCCGGTCTTGCCGTAGTCAAAGCACTTGGTGCCCCACGCGGGATGTTCGCCCTTTTCGCCGTCGTGGAAGAACTGCCACGTGGTGCCGTCGAACATATTGATACCCTCAGCAGTATTCTTGACAGCATGGGAGTGGACCACGTCCAGCAGCACACGGATGCCCATCTCGTGGGCCTTGTTCACCAGGTATTTCAGGTCTTCGGGCTTACCGAACCAGGAG
>JAGBBE010000068.1 GCA_017938645.1 Clostridia bacterium | reverse complement strand
CTCCAGCAGCGCCGACTGCGTTTTGGGCGTTGCTCGATTGATCTCGTCCGCCAATACGATGGAGGAAAACAAGGGACCGGGCTGGAACTGAAACTTATTTCCTTCCTCCGTCTTGACCAGTATATTCGTTCCCGTGATGTCAGCAGGCATCAGATCCGGTGTAAACTGTATCCGTGAAAAAGGCACTGAGAGCACCTTGGATAGTGTCCGCACCAAATGCGTCTTGCCAAGACCGGGAACACCCTCCAGAAGCACATTGCCGCCTGCAATCACAGCCAATAGCAAATGCTCCACAACATCCTGCTGTCCGATCATTTCCTTCGCAATCTCATCCCTGATCTGTCCGTAGCGTACCACAAAGTTTTCAATACTCTTTTTATCACTCATAGCATACCTCATACCGTCATTCTGTCAATGATGCAAAGTAAGCGTTCACCCAGCTGCGCTCCTGCGCAGTCAGATTCTGATTATCTGCGGCCTGCACAGCCGCGCTGGCATAATCATAGATTACCTGATTGTAGGGCACGCTCTCCCCGATCTGTCCAGCGCCCGGGCCAAGCTGTGCCTGCATAGAATCCCCTTCACCCTGCGGGCTTTGGGCTGAGATTTCCGTTTGCGAAGCATCCAGCCTTGTAGGATCGTAGATGCTCTCGTACTCGCCTTCCTTATACCGAGGATCAGCGTTTCCACGTCGGCCGGCCTGCTCCTGTCCGGAACCCTCCTGCTCCTGATTCGTGCTTCCCGCTCCCGCACCATTGCCCACGCCTTCTCCCGGCTGATTTCCGATACTGTTCCCCTGACCATTTCCGCCACTGTTTCCACCCTGACCGCCTGAACCGATCGAGGATCTGAGCGAGGATAGCAATCGGGAAGCGCTGCTCAACTGGGAGAAATTACCTGCTTGAACAGCAGACTGAAGCTGAGAGAGGCTTCCTGCCGCACCAGAAATATCTCCGCTCTGCATCGCTCGCGCAGCTGCGCCGAGCATGTTTTGCATATCACCGCTCACTTGCTGAGACGCCGCATACAGCGAATCTGCCTCTGCAGATTCCAGGGCTTCTTCCATCATCTGCTCCTCCCCACTATCCATCGCCTCAGCAAGGGCTCCCAGGCCATTGTCATTCAGCACATCGTTCAACTGATTGACTGCATCGCCCGCCATGCGTTCCCGCAGTGCTTCAAGCCGCTGCTCCGCTTCGCCGAGAGCGAGCATTGCATCCATCGGATCTTCTGACTCGCTGATTTCTCGGCTCAACTCTGCAAGAAGCTTTCGCAGTTCCTGTCTGTCTTTTTCAGACAGGTCACTCATCGGTTTCTCAGATTCCGTTTGCGCCTGCGTACTCGCTTCTTCCATTGTCTTTTCAAAGGCCATTGCACTCCTGAGAACTTCTTCCTGCGGATTGGGCACCAAACACAAGATAGTTGCCAATATGATCGCAGCACCAGCAATCAGACAGTGCCGCTTTATGGATGGGAACCGAATGCAACGGCAGTCAAATTGAGCCAGTGCATCGATTGCATCACTATGTAGCAGCTCAGCCATGGGAGAGTTCTCTGTGATCATCAACGCAGTTTGAGCGCGTTCTTTCAGGCCGTGTACATCCGCCGCCCGCGCACAGGACATATCATTCACCGGAATAAGCAATGAAACCAGAGCAGATATGAACACCGCAGACGAACATGCAATTCCAGTCAAACCAGCTTGGTCGCGAATTGGTATAATGAAGGAACATATCGTGATTCCTAGGAAAAGAGCACCTGCGGAAAGGACGCCATATCCGACGCCCTTCCACAGGTGAACACAGCGAAGCTTCCTTCGAACAGGTCCCAACGCCTTTCTTATATCTTTCATACCTTTCTCCTGATACGAACATGCCGCGGTCGAACCAATCTGGCAGCAAGCAAAAGCAGTACCAGAGCTGTAATCACCATAAAAGCCATATTTATGAATGGAACGATATTATAGCCAATCTTTTTCATCATGAGGAAAGTAGCGTACAAACGTCCATGTCCGCCTGCAAAATTCTGTTGTATAAAGGCGGTTTGATCTTCGATAAGCGAAATCAAGCCTACGCCCGGATTGACAAGCAACAGTTTGGGCATCATTCTAAACCCATCCATCTGGGACATTGCCGCATAAGCTGCGTTATCATAAAGGACGTCAGTAATGCTCTTTTTATCAATCGAAGTCAGCAATGGAACGATCGTCCCTATACCGATCAGCAGAATTAGAACATAGCTGATGATCGTGGCGGCAACCGTATTTTTCATGAACGAAGAACACAGGATGCCAACACATGCCGCGGCAAATGCGCAGACCAGCAAAAACAGCATACCCGTCAGAATCTGCAGAATTGATATACCGCCCAGCAGCATTGTCAGGCACATCACTGGCAAACCCGAAAAGATTAGCAATGCCAGAAATGCAAAGCTTTCCATAAGCTTTCCGAACACGATACTGAGTGAACCGGTATTGGTCACAAGCAAGAGCTCCAAAGTCTGTCTCTCACGCTCGCCGGCAATCGAACCGGCCGTCATGGCAGGAGCGACAAGTACGATCAGAGCAAACTGAGCAGCCATAAGAAGGCAGTAAGTCGTAATACCAGCTGACATGCTATTGATATAGAACGAGCTGCCAAAGATAAACGTACTCATTCCAAGACACAGGAGAGCCATCAAAACAGCCACATATACGCCTATGATCACAATCGTACGCACGGAACGCATGCGCCTGAGCGCAGATGAAGCAAGGATTGGATTAAGCATTCTGCGTCACCTCCATAAACACTTTTTCAAGATTCATGGGCGCACGATGAAAATCCGCAATGGGAAGCTCTTCACGCATGAGCATTCTGAGTACATCTGCACACGCAGCCTCTTCGCCATGCAGGCGCACTCGCAGCATATTGGGTTCTTCCTGTGTTATTCCCAATACAAGCGGATTTTCCTTGAGAAGCGTAACTGCTCTGTCGATAGGCCGCTCTCCGCACCCCGAAGTAAATCGAATGTCCAGCGGTGCATCGCCGTTCATCTTCAATGCCAGTGCCTCGACAGTTCCGGAGAAGATTAGTTTTCCATGATCAAGAATGGTTAGGCTGTCGCACATCTCCGAAAGCTCCGGCAGAATATGAGAAGATATCAGTACCGTTTTTCCCATATCCTTCAAGGATCGCAGAATGCCTTTCATCTCCGCTCTGGCGCGGGGATCCATGCCCGACGCAGGCTCGTCCAGAATCAATAGTTTTGGGTCATGTATAAGCGCGTGTGCCAGGCAAAGACGCTGCTTCATGCCACGGGAAAGAGAATTGACGTAGGCTTCTCGCTTGTCCGTAAGCCCCAC
The DNA here is from genome assembly GCA_017938645.1 of Clostridia bacterium. The sequence goes on along the minus strand of JAGBBE010000068.1, from coordinate 2,896 downwards.
AAGTTCGAGAAGCTGCTCCGTCATGCGCTGACGATCTTTCTTTCTGATACCATAGCAGCGAGCATAGAAATCAAGATATTCCCATGATTTCAGGTTGTCATAAACTCCGAAGAAGTCCGGCATATAGCCAACGAGGGTACGGGCTTTTCGGTTGTCCTTTCCTATGACAACGCCGTCAATCTCCGCATATCCCGAGGATGCTGGCAAAAGCGTTGCAAGAATCCGCATGGTTGTTGTTTTACCGGCGCCATTGGGACCCACGAAGCCATGCAACTCGCCGTCGCCAATACTCAGATTCAAATGATCAAGCGCCAGAAAATTTCCGTAATAGCGGGTCAAGCCCTCAATTTTCAGCATTTACTTCACCCGCCCTTCCAGCAGCATGGTGGGAGTACAGACCTCGGAATAATCGTCTGCCGATACGTCCGGTCTGAATTGGACATACACTTTGCCGTCTGCGCTGATAAATCGTCCGGGATCTTCTATTTCCTCGGATAGCTTCTGTTCAATCCAGTTTTCTCCGTCATAGAGATACATGTGTACATAGCGCAGATAGACATCGCTGTAAAGTATCAGGCGCGATACATCCATACTTCCAAGCTCTGACAGATCAAAGACGAACGCAGGATTCTCATTAAGACGATGATAGTCTCTTCCTGTAACCGAAATGGCATGATCCATATATGGATTCCCATCATTGTCGATCAAACAGCGCACAGCTTCATCCATGCCCGGAACATGGTATATAATTCCTGTACTGCCTACACCACTGTATTCAAGCACAGTACTGAACACAGCCCAGTTGCTTCTCCGCCCGACTTCCTCTCCGTCAATATATACAGGATCCGTCGGAAATTCTTCACAGAGAGCAACATAGTGAAACATGGTCCTGAAATAACCGTTTTGCTGCCGGTAATCCTCACTTACGATTTCCTGCATCAGGCGCGACTTCAGGTTTTTGACTGGATCTTCATACGAAACAGTTTCACCTTCTTTGAGGTGGCTGACCTTGTAAAGATATTCGTTCACCATTTCGGTGGCATCCGAATAACCACCCGCACGCGATTCATACATGCAGCCATCTTCATAAACAGGCTTTTGCAGATCTGCAAATTCTGCACTGAGCAGGGTAAAATCATATCTTTCCTCAACACCGAGGGCGGGCACTGAACAGTAGCCAAGACGGCTTAAGATCACGCCTTCGGAAAGGTTTACTCCGGTATGATTGATCACATAACCGTGCAGACCATCCTCCTCTCGCCAAAGTGACGATTCAATCCCACCTTCCGGAACAGGGACATCATCAATCATCAATATCTGACGGTTCCAGGGACTAGTAAAATTCACACCTATACCATTATGTGCTCCCTGAACATAACGGTAGTTCAGCTGTGTGGGCTCTGCGTCTTTTTCTTCATCAATATAATCATAATAGCCGTCGTTATAAGGCACAAGGGTTCTGTCCGGCGCAGTAATAAGGTGCTCGCCGCTCTCTGCCGTCGCGAGTGTAAGCGCATTGGTACTGCTCAGATTATTATCAGCATCCTGCCGGATTCCGGTTACGGACAATACGATAGGCTGATTCAGACCGCAGCTTTTTGCGATTAAGAGCACCAGTATAGTACAGACAGCTGTAGTCAAGGGAAGAATTGCCCACAGGTACTGCCGTCTGTCCATGCGTCTGACAATAAAATAGGCTGCAATCCAGGAGACAGCCAGAAATGCGCATACTGCAATGATCAGCAGCGCCATCCCGGAGGTATTCTCCATGGGTATGTTCTGCGGCACATACGCCATGCCATTGTAGCCATTATTTCTATTAGAAAAACTATTTTCGTACAGCCGCGGGTTGTCTTTCAGCAGCAGTCTCTGCCAGAAGGTGTTCATGACCTTCCATGTGGAGATAGGCTTTGTTCCAAGCCCAAATGCCGTGGTATAGATTACACCATCACCTGCACTGGATCTCCAGACAACAGGCTGATCTTCATCTGTGATCAGAGCCTCGCCGCCAATGCCTTCGCAAATCAGAATATCCTGATTCACTGTTTCTGCAGTTATAGCAAGGTAGTCAAGAATGGAAGAAGAAAAATCCGGCCGGTTCGTTACCTGCCCCGCTTCAAGCCCCGTGTATGTATTGAAATAGGGCCAGACTGTTCCGGCCTGCGCGCCGCCGCCGACAACCAGGATATGCCCCGATTCGAGCCACTTGAAAAGAGTTTCCTGCTGCGCCTCGGAAAGAAGGGACACATCGAAACCATCAACAACAATCATGCCAAACGAATTGATCAGCTCGTCCTCGCCGGGAAAGGTAGTTTCCGTCAGAGGGATTACCTGCATATATTCGCTTCGGAGCAGTTCGTCTGTTTCCATATTAATATTCATATATGCCAGATTCTGCGGCTCAGGTGAAAGAACGCCGATCAGCATTGAATCGGGATTTACCACAAGCTCAGGCTCAGCGCTGACCGCACAGATCACTTCGCCGTCCTCCAAAAGCTCGACCGTGAATTTCTCCTGTTTGCTGTATACCGCAACCGGAATCAGCAGATCCTTGACGGCGCCCTGTGCCAACTGAAGATCAGTGTCATACCGGTTATAAGCTGTCCTCGAATAATAGATATTGATACCGATGGTTCCATTCAGATCAGCGCCCTTGTTCTCAATGCGCACGCTGATGGGCATACTCTTTCCGTAGGTCATGATTCCTTCATATCCTACTTCAACTTCCATTGTAATGTCGGGATGCCCGATTTGCCGATGCATACTTTCTGCCATGGCTGATGTATTCAGCAAACACGCAACGAGGAGAAGCCACTTTGTTATAAGACATACCAATCTTCGCAACCTTCTTCACTCCATTCTCACATGTAATTTATATTATTAGACGATCCAGAAT
>JAGBBE010000067.1 GCA_017938645.1 Clostridia bacterium | reverse complement strand
GGGGAGAGCACGAGAGGGGCGCTTCTTTTGCAAAAGAAGCGCCCCTCTCGTGCTCTCCCCGAAGAAAACTGCTTGAGGATCAGTCATTTACGATTTCCAGAAGTCTCGTTTCGCCGAAGTCCATTTTGATATCCACGAAGCATTCACAGCCTGGCAGATGCTCGCCGGTAAAGACGTCGTACAATTTGACGTTGCGCGGGAAGCACAGGCGGCGCACGCCTGCCTCGGATGCATGAATCGCCACATACTTTTCGCTGGCGTAGACGCAGTCGCCGGTGAAGTTGTACACCTGTCCGCCCGCGGCGCAGACCAGTTTGCGCAGCTTGTCGGTGGGCAAAAGCACTGAGCGGGACGCATATACGCTGTATCCGGGATACCTGCGCAGGATTTCCACCGCGCCGCCGTCGTCGGCCGTATCGATGATCACGTCGCCGGGACGGGTTTCAAAACGGATGCAGGGAAGGGTCATGCCCTCCACATCCTCGGTGATGGGCAGCTGCAGAGCATGAACGCCGCTGGCTTTTTCGGTATCCACCGTGCCGGTAAACACCAGCACACGTCCGCCCGTCTTCCAGTTGTCCAGCGCTTTGAGCTGCTCGTCCTTCCAGTGACAGCATGAGTTGAACAGCGCCATGCGGTACTGCGAGGGATCGATCAGGGAGAAGTCGTCCATGAGGAACAGTTCGTAGGGCGTGCCCATCTGGCCGAGCATGCGGGTCAGCGGATAGCACAGCTGCCCGGCATATCCGCCGTCGGCAGCCAGTTCGTTGAACAGATCGTCATCCACAAACACCGCAACCGGCGCGGCGTTTCTCGATCCGCCGTTTTCGGAGTGCTCGCGGTAGAGCTTCTGCACCTGCTTGTGGAAGGCCATCAGCTGCTGCTGATTGTACCATCCGCCCCACATGTCAAACCACCAGATGGCAGTGTTGTGCGTAAGGATGCGCGCGAAGGCCTTGGTCATCTGGGCAAGGGAATCCTTGATGTTGTCGGGCCCGAACCACACAGGGCCGTCATAGGCGCGTCCCACCGGCGGATCGGCAAAGGGCATGCACTTGCTCAAGGGCTCGGAGTAGCAGGTGCGCACGTCAGCCTCGATAAACCACGGCTTTCCGTTGAGCATGCTGGAGGCAACGCTGCCGGGGAAGGCCCAGTCGATGCCAAGGGCGCGGTTGTCAATGTAGGTAAAGGGGCTGGCGAGGAAGTCCACCGCGTCGCTGTCCAGCACGATGCGCGTGGCATGATGGCCGATTTCAGTGCTGGTGGTGTTATAGCCGAAGAACGCGCCGATCACCTGATTGCCGCCGGTGACGCGCTTGGCCGCCTCGCACAGGCGCACGACGGCCGTGGCCATGGTATCGTTGATGAAGGCATAGGTATCGATGGCCTGCTGCTCAAATTCCGGATCGCGCACCTCGCCCTTGACCGCATACATGCGCTGGACGGGCGTGGCCTGCTCCACCTCGTCCCAGCAGGCGTAGTCCGCATGCCAGCAGGCGTTGAGCGCGTCGAGGCTGTCATAGCGCTCCCTGAGCCACAGGCGAAACTTCTTCTGCGCGGCGGGCGAATAGTCGGAATACTGCATGGGATGGTGGCAGGGGCGCAGGAACTCCTCGGTGGAGCCGCAGGCCACGTGCCATCCGACGATGTACTTGTCCCAGCCGCTGTCCACAATCCATTTCTGGAAGGCGTTCAGCATCACTTCGGTATCGGCCAGCCACTTTTCAGAGGCGAAGGATTCATGCAGCGGCGTGCCCTGCGCATCGCGGCTGACCTCGTCGGGGTTGTCGCGGTCCCACCACGAGGGCGTCTCGATCATCAGTCGGGGAATGATATACACCTCGCCGGGCTTGCTCTGACCCACCACGCGGCGGAAGTCCTCGTCAGCCCAGGAGAAGTCATATTCGCCATATCCCTTCCAGAAGCCCGGACGGAACGGGCGCGTGCCGGAGTTGGGATTGATGCCGCGGTCGCCCGCGTACACGGCGCAGAAGAACAATTCCACGCCCGCCTCCTTGAAGTCCTCATAGCGCGCCTTCTTGGGCTGATAGGTCATGTAGCCGTACAGCGGCATGCGCTTGCCGCCTTCCACCTCCAGCAGATACAGTTCTCCATTTTTGACAATGCGGCTTTCCATGGACGTCTGCTCCTTTCGTGCTCATCGGGTCTGTCTCGCGGCAAGCCTGAGCTTGCCCCTGCGTTCGGGTTTGATCCTTACGCCGCGCCTTGCACGGCAGCATGCAGGAATGGGTTCCGGCCAGCTTTCCGCATCCGTCCAGCGCGCGTACTCGCGCACGGGAAGGCCTCTTTCCGGCTTCACCCAGATAAACGGCCTCAGTTCCTTCAGACCGTTTTTGACAATGTAGGCATAGGCTCCGTCAGCATTCTTTTCGCCGCGGAACGCAAGCCGGTGCGGCGGCAGCGCATAAAGCGTCAGCGCGCTGACCAGACGTCGCGTGCTCAGCGTCTGCACCCAAGGGCGGATTTCCTCACGCAGGGCTGAGAGTTCTGCATCCTTCATCAGCTGGCCGGTCATGGCGGCATAGCCCTGCTGAAGCATTCCTCTGACGCGCTCGAAAAGATCCATCGCGCGTCCTCCGGCCTGCATCAGCACCCGGTCAACCGCCGCGAACGCCCACCAGCGATTCATCAGTTCACGGAGGCCGTCCTCGCCTTTTTCCTCCGCCAGGCATTCCAGAAGCGCCGTCATGTGCAGCATGGCCGACGGCGTGTCGCGCATGCCATCGCGGAAAGGACGCAGAAGCCGCATCGCCGCGCGGTCCTCCTCGTCCTCGATGGGATCGTAGACCAGCGCTCGCATCGCATCGTTGGACGGATAGTCCAGACAGAGTCCCAGATGCACCAGCGCGCCGAGCGCGGGCACGACGTCGTCGGTATTGAGGATATGGTACAGCGGATAGGACGCCGGATCATACACCAGCTTTCCGGTGGCCACGGTGGGCGAGGCAAAGCCGTAGCCGACCATGTTCTGCGCAAGCACGCCCCAGTCGTTCATCAGCCGGTGGGCAAACACCTGCATCACCGCGCCGCCCTGACTGTGCCCGGCCATCCAGAGCCGGAAGCGGCTGGAGAGGCTGCGCATCTCCAGAAGCACCTGACCCAGCGTCAGCTTTTCAAGCCCGAGCGCCTGGGCGGTTTCGGGAAACTGGATGCTTTCGGCGTTCTCTTCAAAGCTCTGGCAGAGCTGATAGAAGCCCCGGTGGAAGCCCTCCTCGGTGGTGAAGCGGAAGTTGGAGAACCAGTCGTAAAACCGGCTTCCTGTGCCCATGAAGCCAATGGCCAGCAGGTACCGTCCGCCTTCCATGGGATGCATCATGCACACGGCCTTCACCGTGTCGCTCTTTTCCCTCTGGCGCAATGCGCTTTTCATCTGCGACAGCGGGTTCCATTCCTTCAGGTCAGCCTTGGCCCTGAGGAGTCTGAAGTTATTGACAAAGGATTTGAGCCGTTCGCCGTTCTCAGGATGCGCAACGCCTGAGTGCAGGGAATCGTCAATCAGGATGGACGCATCTCCCCACCCGGCCTGCGTCCACGGCTCCATGTCCAGCGAGTAGGTCATCTCCGCCAGCTCCAGCGACATCGCAGCCGCCTCATAGGAAAACGGAGGTCTGAGCCGGTAGAACGGCCCCTGTGCAAACGGGCGCGTCAAAGCGTCCAGCCTGCTTAAAGAGCAGCCGGTCATCGGGCCTGTTCCGGGCGTTCCCAAAGGTGCAGGCGCTTCGCGCTTTGCAAACGGGAACCATGATAGTATGTTCAATCTTACGCCTCCACTGATGAAAGAGGATATGCTCCATTATATCAGCTTTTTTCCGTTTTGAAAGAGGAAATGATGGGCAGAACATATTTACGGAATGTTCATCAAATGTGATTTGTCAAGCGCAGGAAGCTGTGATATAATGGTGCAGTCGTGCGCGATGCTTTGTTTGCGTACCCTCAAAAGCACGGCGGATATCAAGGAGGACTTGCATTTTGAAGAAAAATCAGCGGGGAATGATGGGCTATGTGGTGCTCATCGTGGCCTTTATCACAATCGCACTGGTGCTCAACGGCGGCTTTGGCCCCACGGTCAATCCGCGCATTGAGTATCCCGACCTTCTCACTGCCATCCGGGAGGACAACGTGGAGGCCGTGGCCATTCGCGGAACCACGCTGGTGGGTCTGTACCGCAACGGCAAAACTGCCGACGCAGACTTCCCGGAGCGCGGATACGACTTTGAAACCACCATCGGTTCGGACTTTATCGACACCGTTCGCCAGATGACCGCCACCAACACCGGCAAAACGCTGGATGAGGTGAGCGTGAGCGATCTGCCCTTCACGGTGGAGTACCGCGCGCCCCTTGTAACGCCGTGGTACGTGGAGTTCCTGCCCTTCCTGCTGATGATCGGCCTGACCTTCCTGCTGTGGTATTTTGTGATGATGCGTCAGGGCGGCGGCAACAGCAAGGTGATGAACTTCGGCAAGTCCCGTGCCCGCGTCAGCGACCCCGGCAAGAACAAGATCACCTTCAAGGACGTGGCCGGCTGTCAGGAAGAAAAGGAAGAGCTTCAGGAAATGGTTGATTTCCTGAAAAACCCCAAGGCCTACACCGATATGGGCGCGCGCATTCCCAAGGGCGTCCTGCTGGTGGGCCCTCCCGGCACCGGTAAAACCCTGCTGGCCAAGGCCGTAGCCGGCGAAGCCAACGCGCCTTTCTTCTCCATTTCCGGTTCCGACTTCGTGGAAATGTTCGTGGGCGTCGGCGCCAGCCGCGTGCGCGACCTGTTTGATCAGGCCAAGAAATCCGCTCCCTCCATCGTCTTCATCGACGAAATCGACGCTGTGGGCCGCCACCGCGGCGCAGGCCTGGGCGGCGGACACGACGAGCGCGAGCAGACCCTCAATCAGCTGCTGGTTGAAATGGACGGCTTCTCCATGAACGAGGGCGTCATCGTGATGGCCGCGACCAACCGCCGCGACATCCTCGACCCCGCGCTTCTGCGTCCCGGCCGCTTCGACCGTCAGGTCACGGTGAACTATCCCGACCTCGAAGGCCGCGTGGAGATTCTCAAGGTTCACAGCCGCGGCAAGAAGCTTGACGCCGACGTCGATCTTGAAAACATCGCCAAGCGCATGCCCTTCTCCTCCGGCGCTGATCTGGAGAACGTGATGAACGAAGGCGCGCTGCTGGCCGTGCGCCGCCGCAAGAAGGTCGTCAGCCAGCAGGAGCTGGTGGACGCCGTCAGCCGCGTGCAGATGGGCCCCGAAAAGCGCAGCCACAAGGTAACGGAAAAGGATCGCAAACTGACCGCCTATCACGAGGCCGGCCATGCCGTGATCTCGAACCTTCTGCCCGACTGCGACGACGTGCATCTGGTTACCATCGTTCCGCGCGGCCAGGCCGGCGGCTATACCCTCTCTCTTCCCAGCGAGGAAAACGACGGCTACCGCCGCAACGAGCTGATCAGCCGCATCACCATGATGCTTGGCGGTCACGCTGCGGAACGCCTCTTCCTGGATGATATCTCCACCGGCGCTTCCAGCGACATCAAGCGCGCCACCGAGCTGGCCCGCCGCATGGTCACCCAGTGGGGCATGTCGGACGTCATCGGCACCATGTATCTGGGCAGCGATCAGGAAGTGTTCGTGGGCATGGAATTCGGCCAGAGCCGCGAGTACAGCGAGCAGTCCGCCGCGACCATCGACAACGAGATCAAGCGCCTGATCGACCTGTGCTACCAGCGCGCCTGCGAGCTGCTCACCGATAACCGCGACAAGCTCACCGCCGTGGCCGAAGCCCTTTTGAACCGTGATACGCTGGGCCGCAAGGAATTTGAAATGGTCATGGCCGGCGAAGAGCTGCCGCCCAAGACCGAGGCTGAAAAAGTCGAGCCCGCGCCTGTTTCCAGCGACAGCGCGGACGCTGAACCCGTCATCAGCGAACCTGACGACGGCGAACCTTTTGTGGAGCCTGAAGACAGATGATCCATCAGCCGCTGAAGGCGGCAAATCAGGGGGCGGCTCATGCCAGTGCGGCGGGCCGCTCCTTGCGTGACCGCGAAATTGATCTGCATCTGCACAGCACCTTTTCTGACGGCGTCAAAACGCCCGCCGAGCTGTGCCGGATGGCGCGCAAAGCCGGAGTCGGCACGCTTGCGCTCACTGACCACGACACCGCCGCAGGCTATCCCGACATGGCGAAAGCGGCGCAGGCGGAAGGGCTTGTGCTCCTTCCCGGCGTGGAGGTCTCCACCGGCGAGAGCGGAAACGTGCATGTGCTGGGCTACGGAGAACGCATTCTGTGCGACGAGATGAGCGCCTTCCTGTGTTCCGTCGCCTCCGACCGCGTGAGCCGCGCAAAAATGATCATGGAACAGCTCGACAAAGAAGGGCTTGTGATTCCTTCTGAGCGCCGTGCAGAACTATTGCAAAACCCCGGCGTTGGCCGTCCGCACATTGCCCGCGAGCTGATTTCGCTTGGCGCGGTGAACACCGTGAAGCAGGCCTTCGACCGCTATCTCGCACGCGGACAATGCGCCTATGTGCCCCGGCAGCTGCCCTCCACCGGTCAAACGGTTCAAACCATGCGGCGGCTCGGCGTTGTGCCGGTGCTGGCGCATCCGCAGCTGATGGAATTGGACTGGCCGGCGCTTTCCGCCATTGTATCCGAACTCAAATCTCTTGGCCTGATGGGTCTGGAGGCATATCACTCATCGGTCAACAGCCGCGCAGCGCGCCAGCTGGACGCGCTCGCCCGCCGGAACGGACTGTTCGTCACCGGCGGCAGCGACTATCACGGCGACCCCGCAAGCACCGTACAAATCGGCCGCCTGCCCTCCGGCTGGCAGCAAAGGGACGCGGACCTTTCCGCACTGATGGAAGCCATACATAAAGGAGCATGACCATGCACGACCAGGGATACCGCCCGCAGAACCAGCCTTCTGCGAACCGTACCTACAACACACAGGCCAACTGGTACGCGCCGCCGCCTCAGCCCGGCGCGCCCAAAAGAAAAAACACCCGCAAGCCCGCCCCGCGCAAGCGCAAAAAGCGCAGCCTGAAGGCGGAGCTTATAAAGGTGCTGCTGGTTCTTGTGCTGTTTGCTGCGGCCGGCGCAGGCGTGTACTGGTGGCAGGTGGACAGCTATGTCAAGCCCTATCAGGACGTGTTCCTTGATAACGTGAGCGTGGACGGCATCAACCTCAGCGGCAAAACATGGGCTGAGGGCAGCGCGCTTGTGTGGGATCAGATCAACCAGAAGCAAAACGGCTGGTACATCCGACTGCGCAATGCACGCGGTGACTACAAGGACATCACTGCGCAGACGCTGGGCATCTCCTTTGACCCCACCGCCGCGCTCGAACAGGCATGGGCTGTGGGTCATGACGCGAACATGAACATCTTCGAGCTCCGCAAGGAGATCGAGTTTGCAGGCATGACCCAGAACGCCTTCTCCAGCGCCGAGCAGAGCGCGAACTTTGCGCCCATCGACCAGATTCTTTCCACTTTGGAAACCGCCGCCTACCGCGCGCCATCCGACGCCTACATCATCAGCTTTAATCCGGATGATTCCAGCAACCCCTTCACCTACCAGCATGAGGTGTACGGCCAGCGGCTCAACACCGCCGCCATCCGTGAGCAGATCATCAGCATGGTGCAGAACCTGCAAAGCGGTGAAATCCTGCTGGAAACCGAAGCGATTGCACCCAACGTCACCGTGGCGCAGCTGAGCGAAACCGTCGCCCTGCGCGCCCGTGCCGTAACGCCCATCGCCGACAACTCCTCCGACGACCGCACCGAAAACATCCGCATCGCTTTTTCCAAGATGAACGGCATGCAGCTGGAGGACGGCAAGCGCTTCAGCTTCAACAAGGTCGTTGGCAAGCGCAATTTTGACACCGGCTTCCTGCCCGCCATCGAGTACGCCTACGGTCTGGAAACGTGGGGCTGGGGCGGCGGCGTGTGTCAGGCCAGCACCACGCTGTATCTGGCCGCCGCGCAGGCCGGCATGACCATTGTGGAGCGCGAGCCGCACTCGATGTCCGTCAGCTACACCGAGCTCGGCCTTGACGCCACCGTGAGCGACACGCGCGGCCGCGAAATCGACTTCTCCTTCCGCAATCAGTCCGGCGGCACCATTTATATCGCCGCGCACGTCATCAAGAGCCCCACCAACCGCAGAAAGCTTCTGTGCGAGGTTCGCATGTACGGCCCGTCACTGGGCAATGTGCACTACGAGCTGCACGCAGAAACCACGCAGATCATCGAAAAGCCCGTCGAGCCCACCATGAAGGTGGACGAGGACGCCTCCTACGTGACCTACACCGATGAAACCAAGCTCATCAAGGGACGCGAGGGTTATGTGGTGGACTCGTATCTGGTCACCTACACCGACGGCGTCATGACCGACCGCAAGAAGCTGTACACCGACACCTACCCCGCCAAGGCCGATACCATCTACACCGGTGCAACCGACCGACTGGGAGTGAACAATCCATGAAGACAACGCTGGGTTCCATCCGCCGCGCCGACGAAGAATTTGACATGATTCAGCCTGGCGACAAGGTGGCCGTGGGCGTAAGCGGCGGCAAGGACAGCCTGCTTCTCCTGCGCGCCATGGCGCTGTACCGCATGGTGAGGCATCAGGATTTCGACCTGTGCGCCATCATGCTGACCACCGGCAAGGAAAAGCCCGATACCTCGAAGATCGAGGCGCTGGCAGAAGAAGTCGGCGTGGAGCTGATGGTTCGTCACACGGAGCTGTACGAGATTCTCTTTGAGATCCGCAAGGACCCGAACCCCTGCGCCCTGTGCGCCAAGATGCGCCGCGCCATGCTTTGCGACGCAGCCAAGGAACTGGGCGCCAATAAGCTGGCGCTGGGCCATCACCGGGACGACGCGCTGGAAACGCTGCTGATGTCGCTGCTCTACGAAGGAAGGCTGCACACCTTCCATCCCTGCAGCTATATGAGCCGCAGCCAGCTTACCGTGATCCGCCCGATGATCTTCCTGCCCGAAAAGCATGTTATCCACATGCAGCGCGAACTGGAGCTGCCGGTGCTTGAGAAGAGCTGTCCGGTGGACGGCCACACCAAGCGCCAGGAGATGAAGGATCTGCTGGACGAATTGTGCCGCCGCTATCCCACCGCACGAGAGATGATGCTGCGCGCGCTGCGCAACCACAAACAGTACGGGCTCTGGGCCCCCGGCGACGCCACCAAAGATGTGCGCGGTTCGACCGGAAAGGTCATTTTCCCGAAAACAGAAGCGTAAAAAAACCGCCGCAGTTTGCTGAAACTGCGGCGGTTTTTGAGTTCTTCTTATGCATTCACAATCCAGTCGCCAAGCGCCTGCGCCGTGTCAAACAGATACACCGCGCCGGCCTTGCGCAGCTCTTCCTCGCTCCGGAATCCCCACGTAACCGCCGCGCAGTCCACCTTTGCATTGCGCGCGGTGATCACGTCCACGTCGCTGTCGCCCACGTAGAGCGTGCGTTCGGCCTTTGCGCCGAGCTGCTCCATGGTATTCCACACCGCATCCGGCTCAGGCTTGCGCCTGACGCCCTCACGGTCGCCTGCTGCGATGGTGACATACTCGCCGAAATGCACCGCACACAGACTCCTGACCTGTGCATCCGGCTTGTTGGACACCACTGCCTGCTGAATTCCGGCGTTCTTCAGCGCGTCCATCAAATCAAAAATACCCGGATAGGGTGCGGTGTGCACCGTGGAATGCGTGCTGTAATGCAAGCGGAACTGCTCCAGCACCTGATTCACCATTTCCTCGCTGGTGCCCGCAGGCGATGCGCGGCGTGCAAGCTCAAGGGCTCCATCTCCTACAAAGCGGCGAACCTCATCGATGGTTCTTTCGGGAAAACCAACGGTTTTCAGGGCGTGGTTGATCGAATTGGCCAGATCATCAAGGGTGTTGAGCAGCGTGCCGTCCAGATCAAAAATCACCGTATCGTAACGTTTCATCTTGCGTTCCCTCCTGATGGATATTATACCGCACACCTCCGGTATTGACAACCGTTCCAAGGCAGGGTAAGATCATCGCAGAGGTGAAAGCCATGAAAATCACACAGATGACCTGCAATGGAATCAAGCATCCGCTGGGCTTTGCCATGGATGAGGCGAGGCTGAGCTGGATGATGGAATCCCCGGGACACAATCATGTTCAGACAGCCTTCGAGGTGGAGGCGCGCTGGAGAGGCGAGCGTTATCTTTCCGGGAAAATCGAAAGCAGCCAGAGCGTGGAATGGGCGCTGCCTGTGACGCTTGAAGCGCAGACCCGTTATTTCTGGCGCGTGCGCGTGTGGGACGAGCAGGATCAGCCCTCTGAATGGAGCGAGGAGAGCTGGTTTGAAACCGCCTGTGCAGACGCCATTCAGCAGGCCGAGTGGATTGGCTGGCACAAGGCGCTGCCGGAACTGCGCCGCGTGTTCACGCTGGACCGCCCTGTCCGCAGCGCCCGCGTCTACTCTTCAGGCGTGGGACTGTATGCCCTGTTTTTGAACGGCAGCCGCGTGGGCGACGAGCATCTCAGCCCCAATTTCAACGCCTATGACAAGTGGCTGCAGTACCAGACCTTTGATATCACCGACGCGCTGCATGAGGGCGAAAACATCCTTGGCGCATGGCTGGGCATGGGCTACTACGCGGGCCGCGTGGGCTGGCCGGGCATTGAAAAGCGCAAGAATATCTATGGCAGCCAGCTTGCCTTCATCGCGCGCATCGAGATCGAGCTGGACGACGGAACGCATCTGACCCTCCTGACGGACGAAAGCTGGCAGGCTCGCCGCAGCCCCTTTGATCGCGCCGAAATCTACGACGGCGAGGCGTTTGACGCGCGCAGGTATGACCCCACCTTCACGGGCGATGGATGGGAGCCGGTGGAAATCGTGTCCATTGACAAATCTCTGCTGACCCCGCGCCTGAGCCTGCCCGTGCGCGTCACCGAGCGGCGCAGCGTAAAGCTGCTTGACCATAAGATCCTCGACGCCGGCCAGAACATGTCCGGCTGGCTGCGCATGAAGCTGTGCGTGCCCGAAGGGAAAACCGTTCACATCCGCTACGGCGAGATGCTCAACCCAGATGGCACGCTCTACACCGAAAACCTGCGCACGGCCAAGGCGGAGATGTTCTTCACCGGCGACGGAAAGCCGCACGACTATTTCCCCACCTTTACCTTCTTCGGCTTCCGCTATGCCAAGGTTGCAGGACTGGACGAAATCAACCCCGACGACTTCACTGCCGAGGTCATCCATTCCGACATTCCCGTGACCGGTCAGTTTGAATGCTCCGACGAGCGCGTCAACCGCCTGTTCCTCAACGCCATGTGGAGCCAGCGCGACAACTTCGTCGACACGCCCACCGACTGTCCGCAGCGCGACGAGCGCATGGGCTGGACGGGCGATGCACAGGTGTTCTGCCCCACCGCCTGCCTCAACATGCCTTCCGGCGCATTTTACCGCAAGTACCTGCACGATCTGGCCATCGAGCAGGACAAGCTGGGTTTTGTGCCGGTGGTGGTTCCCTATATTCTCAAGGACAGCGGAACCTGGCAGTCGCCCACCACCGCGTGGGCGGATGCGGCAGCCATCATGCCGTGGACGCTGTACGTCTACTGCGGCGAAAAGGAATTGCTGCAAAAACAGTATCCCAGCATGAAAAAGCATGTCGATTTCATCACCCGCAGCGACGACGTTGTGGACGGCGTATACGGCGGCAGCGCGCATCTGGGCGACTGGCTGGCGCAGGACACCAAGGATCCTGACAACTGCGCCGGACTGACCCCCACCGAGCTCGTGGCAACGGCCTACTATGCCAGGAGCGCAGAGCTGGTGAGCAAGGCGGCCAAAGCGCTCGGCTACGAGGAGGACGCCCGGTTCTACAGCGAGCTGGCGCAGTCCGTGCGCGAGGCGTTCCGCCGCGAGTTTGTAACACCCTCCGGCCGCGTAGCGTGCGAAAATCAGACCTCCTCCGCGCTGGCGCTGATGTTCGATATGCTCCTGCCCTACCAGAGACCCAAGGCTGCCGAGCGGCTGGCCTTCCGCCTCAGAACCGATAACATGCACCTGACCACCGGCTTTGTCGGCACGCCGTGCCTGTGCCCGGCGCTGAGCGAAAACGGCCTGAACGAATATGCCTATGCATTGCTGCTCTCTGAGGGCTGCCCCGGCTGGATGTACGAGGTTGCCTGCGGAGCCACCACCATGTGGGAACGCTGGAACTCGCTTCGCGAGGACGGCTCCTTCGGTGCGGTGGGCATGAATTCGTTCAATCACTACGCCTTCGGCAGCATCGCCGAATGGATGTACCGCTACATGTGCGGCATCAATCCGGATGAAAACGCGCCCGGATTCAAACATAGCTGGATCTGTCCCCAGCCAAACAGCCTGCTTTCCCACGCAAAGGCAAGCACCTTGACCCCGTACGGACGGCTGGGCTGCGGCTGGCGCATCGAAGGCGACATGCTTCGCGTTACAGTGGATATTCCCTGCAACACCACTGCAAGCATCTCTCTGCCTGACATCTCCGATGACGTATTCGAAAATGGCGTCAGCATCGGCGGTTGCAGCACCATCGAGCGCGGCAGCGGACACTGGGAATACGTCTACCGCTTCAGCGGCAAGACCATTCACCGCCGCGTATAAGCAAAAAAATCTCCCCGCTTCGGGGAGATTTTTTTGTCACGAAACGCGGATGAGCATGTTCTTCTGTTCGTCCATCTCGATGGCGATCAGGCGTTCCTTTTCCATGGCCTTAAGCAGATCACTGAAGCGCTTGAAGCCGAGCTTCTTTTCGGAAAAATCCGGGAAGCTGGCCTGAATGTCCGCCTTGAGGATGGAGGGATTGATGCGCTCGAAGCCATCCTCCTTGGAGCGGGCGAGCTGCTCGCCCAGAAGCGCGCGCCAGTTGTCGCGGTTGATTTCCTGCACCGAGGCCGAAGCCGTCTGCGCCAGCGAAATCATGACGTTGTAGTTTTCATTGCGCACGGAGAGCTGGCCGTAGCGCTTGCTCAGTTTTTCCAGCAGCTTCAAGAACGTGGCGCAGCCGAAGGACTTCTCGTTGAAATCCGGGCGCAGACGCACAAGGATGCCTTTGAGCTCGCTGGCGTAGAGTTCGTCGCGGTCGTTCTGCTCCTCCATGACGCCCACCAGCAGCTTGTTGAGCTCCTGTTCATCCAGCGGCTCCTTGTCGGAGGCGGCCTTCTTCTTGGCGTCGGGCTTGCGGGTGCGTCCGCCGACGTTTTCGAGAAACTGGAACTCGTTGCAGGCGTTGATGAAGATGTTGGACGCAGCCGCCGAACGGCTGATGCCCAGCACAAACTTGCCCATGCTCTTCAGCCTTCCCACCAGCGGCGTGTAATCGCTGTCGCCGGAAACGATGCAGAAGCTGTCGATGAGCGGGTTGGTGAACGCCACCTCCAGCGCGTCAATAACCAGCTGGATGTCGGCGTTGTTCTTCTGGCTGATGCCGTAGCGCAGGCTTGGCACCACCGTGAACGTGTTGGACAGAAGGACTTCCTTGAGGTCGGAGTAGGCGTCTGAATAGCCGTACACCTTGCCCAGCAGGATGTCGCCGCGGATCTTGACCTTTTCCAGCACGGAAAGCAAAGTGTCCACCTTTGCGCCGCAGTTTTCAAGATCCACGAAAAGGGCGAATTTTGCCATAAAGTCTCCTTGGGTTAAATCCGGAAGGTGTATTTGTCGCCGCGGATCCACTGACGGCTCACATGCAGCGGCTCGCCGTGCTGATCCAGCACCAACTCGTCCAGAAGCAGCAGCGCATCGCCCGGCTGCGTGCCCAGATGACGGCTCACAAAGGGCGTGGCATGTCCCAGAGAGATGTCATGCACAGCGGATGTAGCGACCACACCATGGGTTTTCAGCAATTCGTAGAGCGAATGCTCGTCGGCCTCGCTGGCCAGAAAGGCGTAGCGCGCAGGGAAGCGGTTGATTTCCAGCATCACGGGTTCGTTGTCGCACAGGCGCAGGCGGCAGACCTCCATGACCTGATCGCCCAGCTCCACGCCCAGCTTTTCCACATCCTCGCCGCTGGCGCTCACCCACTCCACGCTCAGAAGCTTCGCGCTGGCGGTGTGACCCATCTGACGGCAGGCGTCGGAAAAGCTGGTGATCTGCTGGAGATTACGCTGAATGCGCTCATCCGCCACAAAGGTGCCTTTGCCCTGACGGCGCACGAGCAGGCCTTCCTGCACCAGATCCAGCATGGCCTTGCGCACCGTGACACGGCTCACGCCGTAGGTGTCGCACAGCACCTGCTCGGACGGAATGCGCGCGCCGGCCGGATATGCGCCGGCAGTGATATCATTCTTGAGCCTGGTCATCAGCTGCTGATACAGCGGAGACTGGCTCTTTTTTTCCAAAGGTTTGTCCTGCATGTTTCCTCCGTATTATTCAAGGCCGAAGAAGGCCAGAAAACCCAGATCGTCCATCCACTTCACCAGATCGCTGATCACGCCTGCGGGAACCTCAAATGCAAAGGGCATAAAGTGCGCAAGAAGCGTGGGCATAAAGCGGTCGGCATATTCGGCCATGAAGCTTTCGTTGAGGTGGAAGAAGTCGTCCTGATTGTCAATGGGACGGTTGTAGACGGCGGTATAGGGCAGCTCCTCCATGGACGCCTGATAGCTGAAGCCGATGGCGGGCTTTTCCGTTTCCGGATGCAGCCAGTCCACCGTGAGGCTCATGTCGTAAGGCAGCGTTTCCGCCGTGCGGCTAAAGTCATACTGGAACGCGATCACCGGCATGTCAAACCAGAACGCGTCGCCCGTCATTTCCAGCGTGGCCGTGCCGGAGGCCTTCGTGGGATCACCCAGCCCATCCACGGTGAAGGAAGCATCCAGCCAAACGAAATCCTCGCACAGAATCTCCAGCCGCCACTCGCAGCTGTCTTCTTCCTCCGTATAGGTTACGCCGAAAACATAGGTTTCATAATCCGGCAGGCTGAACGACCAGTTATCGCCGTTTTTCTCAAACACGGTCGTCTCGCCCAGCACCCAGGTTTCGCTCTCATCCTCCACGGTGATGGTCATGCCCAGCTGCTCCGGATCCAGATAGTCCAGCCAGTCCTCCATGTAGGCCAACTTTTCCAGGAAGATATAGTCTCCGCCGATGTCGATCATGAGCGAGGTGAGGAAGTAGTAGAGCTTGTCGTTCTCATCCTCGTTGACCAGCAGGCTCAGTTCCTCCGCCAGCGCGTACAGTTCGTCATAGCTGATGACGCGGCTGCCTTCTCCGCCGCAAACGCGGCTGACCGGCTCGGCGTACTTCTGGAACACTTCCACCGCCGCTTCGGGGTACATGGGCACCGCAATCAGGTTGGTGGGCAAGCCCATGAAGTAGTAGCCCTTGAGCATGAACTGGAAGAAGTTGAGCATCTGGAAATGGATGCTCTCGTTGTTGATCGCCGGCGAGCGCAGATAGCGGAAGCTGTAGTACCCGTCATACTCAAAGGGCACTTTGCTTTCGCCGTTCAAGCACAGCGCGCCGTCGAGCATCACGCGGCTGTAGGGCGACAGAAAGCTCTGCGCCCTCGCATCGCCGGTGAGGCTGATTTTGTCAAACAGCTTCGCCCAGTCCTGATAGTGCGCAGCACCATCGTTGGGGAAGCCGTCGGCGTTGAAGCGCAGCGACAGGTCAAACGCCGAATGCGTCACCGGCGTGCCGTCGTTGATTTCTTCGTCCGCCAGGACGAACACAGGCAGCATGCAAAGGCAGAGGCACACTGCCAGAATTCGCTTGAAAAAGCTGTTCTTCATCAGGAAGAAACCTCCTTTTCGAATCAAAAGGGGGAAAGATTTTTGCATAGCTCCGCTCACACACGCGAGCCGGGAGGCCCTCCGCCGACCGGCAGTCTGATCACGCAAGGTCAGACTCCATCCGCCAAGCCCCGCGAAGCGGTGATGGGTGCAGGGCTTTAGCCCTGCTGTTTGGCGCGGAAGGCGGCGCGGGCGCGGAGCTCGTGGTTCAGCTCGCGCTTGCGCATGCGAAGGGTCTTGGGCGTGATTTCGAGCAGCTCGTCGTCGTCGATGAACTCGAGGCACTCTTCAAGGGTCAGAGGCTTGATGGAGACCAGACGCAGGCTGTCCTCGGAGGCGGAAGCGTTGCGCATGTTGGTCACGTGCTTCTGACGGCAGACGTTGACAACCAGATCGTCCGGACGCGCGTTCTGGCCGCAGATCATGCCCTTGTAAACAGGAGTCTGGGGCCCGATGAAGAGCGTGCCGCGCTCCTGAGCGTAGAACAGGCCGTAGGAGTTAGCCTCGCCGTCCTCGTGGCAGACCAGCGCGCCGACGCTGCGGTGCGGGATGTCGCCCTTGACCGGCTCGTAGCGTTCAAAGACGGAGGACATGATGCCTTCTCCGCGGGTATCGGTCATGAATTCGCTGCGGTAGCCGAACAGTCCGCGGGAGGGAACGAGGAACTCCAGACGCACACGGTCAAAGCCGGTCATGTTCTCCAGCACGCCGCGGCGGCGGCCGATCTTTTCGATAACGGCGCCGGCATAGGGCTGGGGCACGTCGGCCACCATGCGCTCAACGGGCTCGCACTTCACGCCGTCGATCTCCTTGTAGAGTACCTGCGGCTTGGACACCTGGAACTCGTAGCCCTGACGGCGCATGTTCTCGATGAGAATGCTCAGATGCAGCTCGCCGCGGCCGCGCACCTCGAAGGCGTCGGGGCTGGCGGTTTCGTTCACGCGCAGGGAAACGTCGGTCTGCAGCTCGCGCATGAGACGGGCGCGCAGGTGACGGCTGGTGACATACTCGCCCTCGCGTCCTGCAAAGGGGCTGTTGTTGACGGAGAAGGTCATGGTCACGGTGGGCTCGGTGATGGAGACGAAGGGCAGCGCTTCAACCGACTCAGGATGACACACGGTATCGCCGATGGAGATGTCCTCAATGCCGGACATGGCCACGATGTCGCCCATGGAGGCTTCCTTGGCAGGCACGCGCTTGAGGCCGTCGAAGGTGTAAAGCGCGGAAAGACGCAGCGGCTGGCTGGTCTTGCCGGTGTCGATGTTGGTGGTTACCACCTGCATGCCCTCGGTGAGCGTACCGCGGTTGATGCGGCCGATGCCGATGCGGCCCACGTAGTCGTTGTAGTCGATGGTGGAGATGAGCACCTGCGCAGGGCCTTCCATGTCACCCTCGGGCGCGGGCACATGCTCAAGAATCACGTCAAACAGCGGCTTCAGGCTCTCGGCAGGCTGGTCGAGGTCGAGGGTTGCAATACCCTGACGCGCGCTGGCAAACACGATGGGACGATCCAGCGCCGTCTCGTCGGCGCCCAGCTCGATGAACAGGTCCAGCACTTCGTCCACCACTTCGTCGCAGCGGGCGTCGGGACGGTCCATCTTGTTGATGACCACGATTACGGGCAGCTTCAGACCCAGCGCCTTGCGAAGAACGAAACGGGTCTGGGGCATGGGGCCTTCAAAGCTGTCGACGAGGAGCAGAACGCCATCCACCATTTTGAGCACGCGCTCCACCTCGCCGCCGAAGTCGGCGTGGCCGGGAGTGTCAACAATGTTGATCTTGGTGGAGCCGTAATGCACGGCGGTGTTCTTGGCAAGGATGGTAATGCCACGCTCACGCTCGATGTCGTTGGAGTCCATCACGCGGTCGGCAACCTGCTGGTTTTCACGGAACACGCCGCCCTGCTTGAGCATTTCGTCAACGAGGGTGGTCTTGCCGTGGTCAACGTGGGCGATGATGGCGATGTTGCGGATGTCATTGCGAACCATATAAAGATAATCCTTCTTTCGTCAATTCAGGATGGGAAACATGAATTCAAGCGAGCCGGGGTGCAGGAACTCAGCCCCTGCTTACTCGTACACGGTACGGATCGCCGTTTCGGCCAGCTCCAGACCCTTGTTGTTTTCTTCGGCCAGACGGATCGACCATTCGTTTTCGAAGAGCAGAACTTCGCGCTCTTCGCTGTCCCAGCCGCGGCCGGAGGTGGAGGTGAGCTTGAGATCCTCCACAGGCTTGGGAGACTTGGTAACCCAGCGCACATAGCGGAAGGGCAGACGGTCCATGAGCATGTTCACGCCGTACTCGGTCTTGAGGCGGTGCTCGAGAACCTCAAACTGCAGGACGCCGACAACGCCGACGATGAATTCCTCGCGGCCGGTTTCGGTGCGGCGGAAGGTCTGGATGGCGCCTTCCTCAGCCAGCTGCAGAATGCCCTTTAAGAACTGCTTGCGCTTCATGCTGTCCTCGGGACGCACGCGGGCAAAATGCTCAGGCGCGAACACCGGGATCGAGGAGAAGTGCAGCTTCGGACCTGCAGAGAGCGCATCACCCAGATGGAAGCATCCGGGATCGAACAGGCCGATGATATCGCCTGCGTAGGCGGTCTCGACGGCTTCGCGCTCGTCGGCCATGAACTGCTGGGGCTGTTTGAGCTGAATCTGCTTGTCCGTGCCGGAATGGTACACGGTCATGCCCTTCTGGAACTCGCCGCTGACGATGCGCACAAAGGCCAGTCGGTCGCGGTGCGCGGGATTCATATTGGCCTGAATCTTGAAGATGAAGCCGGAGAAGTAGGGATTGGTCGGCTTGATCTCGCCGATATCGGCCATGCGGGAAAGCGGAGGAGGCGTGATGGAAAGGAAGGCCTCCAGGAAGGGCTCCACGCCGAAGTTGGTAACGGCGGAGCCAAAGAACAGCGGCGTCAGCTTGCCGGTCAGCACCGCTTCCTTATCGAAGGGATCGCCCGCTTCGTCCAAAAGCTCGATCTCATCATTGAGGCGATCAATGTAGTGCTGCTCCAGCACGCCCTTAGCCTCATCGCTGTTGGGATCGATTATGAGCGTGTCGGCCTTGCTCATGCCGTGGTTGCCGCCGGAATACAGAAGCACCTTGCCGATGTCGCGCTGATACACGCCCTGGAAGTCGCCGTCGACGCCGATGGGCCAGTTCATCGGGCAGGAACGGATGCCCAGCACGTTCTCCAGCTCCTCCATCAGCTCGAAGGGATCCTTCGCGGCGCGGTCCATCTTATTAACGAACGTAAAGATGGGAATGTTGCGCATGCGGCAAACCTTGAACAGCTTGATCGTCTGCGCCTCAACACCCTTGGCCGCGTCGATGAGCATGACCGCCGCGTCGGCTGCTACCAGCACGCGGTAGGTGTCCTCGGAGAAGTCCTGGTGACCCGGGGTGTCCAGAATGTTGATGCGGCAGCCGTCGTATTCAAACTGCATCGCAGAGGACGTAACCGAAATGCCGCGCTGCTTTTCGATCTCCATCCAGTCGGAGGTGGCGTGGCGCTCGGCCTTGCGCGCTTTGACGCTGCCGGCCTGGCGGATCGCGCCGCCGTAGAGAAGCAGCTTCTCAGTCATGGTGGTCTTGCCGGCGTCGGGGTGGCTGATGATGGCAAAGGTGCGGCGCTTCTCGATCTGGGCAAGCTGCGCAGCGTTCAGAGTGGCTTCGCTCATGGGGTTGGGTTCCCTCTCTTCCTCGAAATCCGAAATAAAACATAGTACAACATCTTATTTTACTACGTCCACAAAAAGGCTGTCAAGGCGCAGTCTTGAGGCTGCCCAAAAACCGACCTGATGGCACAAAAAAAGAGAAGCTTTCGCCTCTCTTTGAAATGTTTTACATGGTCGCTCCGGTTTGGAGCAGGTAGATAATGTAGTAAACGCCCGAACCAATGTGGTACGCAGCCAGCGCCCAGCCGGCAGCATTGCGGAGTCTGCGTTCTCTGTTTTCCTGCGTCTCACGCAGGAAGCGCGGCAGCGTCAGCGCCCACATCAAAAGCGACGTCGCCATGAACGCCCACGCGAAGTTGCCATCGGCAGCGCGGCGTCCGGTTTCACACAGGAACATCTGCTCCAGGAATGCTGCGGCGTTTGCCCAGAGAATCAGATCCGTCAGCGTGTCGCGCTTCTTTTCGCGGCTGGTCAGGAGCACATACAGCGGGAAGGCCTGCATCAGCGCAAGGCAGACGAAGGTATCCCGGATGTTTGCCCAGTTGAAGGCAACCGTCATGCCCGTGCGGTCGGTCGGATGCAGGAAGTAGAACACAAACTGCAAAAGAATCACGCCCACGCACGGCAGATATGCGCCGATAAGCTTCCAGAAGTACCGCGTATGCTCAGGATTTCGAATCCACAGAATCAGGAAGTACAGAGCGGCGGCGGGCAGGAAGGCCTGCAGGAACACCGGCTTGGCCAGCGCATTCAGCGCCAGAAGCCCGGCCAGCACCAGCCATTGCAGCGGCGTGAAGGCCTTATCCGCGCCATCCTTCCGGCAGCGCTCCCAGCTGCGCACAGTCAGAACAATGCACACCAGCGCAAAGGAGAGCGTCAGGATCTGTGTGGGGCTGTGCCATGTATTGGGCGTTCCCGGCCCTGTAAACACGGTGGGATTATACCACGGCAGGCAGACCGGTCCGCACAGCACCACGGCCAGCGAACACAGCGTCCTTTTCCATTCCTGAATCTCACTGCCGGTGATGATGCGGCATAGCCAGCAGACGGTCAGAAATTCCAGCACCTTGAAACACGCCGTTACCAGCGAAGCAGCTGCATGCAGTTCAACGCCCAGCCGGTGCAGCGGGTTGACAAAGAAATGCCACAGCGGATGCGCATGATGGCGCACAAAGCTGAGCGGATCAAGAAAACGGCCTTCTGCTGCCCAAGTGGCATGAATGCTCAGATCGCTGGAAGGACTTGCACAAATACTGTAAAAGACCGCAAAGGACAGCGCTGCCAGAAGAAGGCAGGCTGTCCATTTGAAAGCGTTATGACGAGTCATGGTTTATTCTTTCTCCCCGGCAGATGCAGGATTCAGATAGCCCATAAAGGAGATGTCGCAGAAGCGCTCGCCATTGAAGGCATGCTGGCGGAATGTACCTTCCATCTGGAAGCCGATGCGCTCGTAGCAGTGGATAGCCAGCGCATTGGAGGACAGCACGCGCAGGAAAATACGATGCAGACCCAGTTCTTCAAAGCCATAGCGGCAGATGAGCGTGGCAGCCTCATTGCCCATACCCTTCTGACGATGATCCGGATCGCCGATGTAGATGCCGAACTCAGCATTGCGGTGAATCTTGTCGATATCACGCAGATAGACGGTGCCGATATCGCACTCATCCTCCTTGGACACGATGATAAACTGCGCCGTATTTCCGGTGAAAACGCGGGTCATCAGCCAGTTTTCATGGATCTCGCGGGTCAGCGGAGTATGATCGATGAAAAAAGGCCGCACCAGAGGGCTGTTGCGCCACTTGACAATATTGTCCGTATCGCTGGAAGCGATGGGACGAAGACACACCTTGTTACCCTCGATCATTGGAGCACCTCGGAATTCCGTTGGAAACCGCCGCAAAAATCCAGCAGCAGTTTGAAACAATGATAGACTGTTTGATTATAACAGATACGCAGAATCCCTGTCAAGCACCGTCACATCAGAACGCCCAGTTGCCGTTGCGGAACACAGGCGTCACGCTGCCGTCACTTCCGATGGCGTCAATTTCCATATCCGCAGTGCCGATCATGAAATCGACGTGAATCATGCTCTCGTTGATACCCATCGCATGGCACTCCTCGAGCGAATGCTGATCGTAGTTGTCGATGCTGTCAATAAATCCGCGTCCCAGCGCCAGATGGCAGGCGGCATTTTCGTCAAAGAGAGTGTTGTAGAAGAGGATGCCGGAGTTGCGGATGGGGCTGTCATAGGGCACCAGCGCGCACTCGCCCAGATAGGCCGCGCCCTCGTCCATGCCGACCATCTGCCTGAGGAGCTCCTCGCCCTTTTCCGCCTTGACCTCGACCACCTTGCCGCATTCAAAGCGCACGGAGAAGTTTTCGATCAGCTGTCCCTCGTAGGAAAGCGGCATGGAGGCGTATACGATGCCTTCGGCCTTG
The DNA here is from genome assembly GCA_017938645.1 of Clostridia bacterium. The sequence continues at coordinate 30,808 of JAGBBE010000067.1, read as the reverse complement.
CCTCGCATGGGCGAAATGAACACTTCCTCGGAGGGAATGTTGGGGTTGAAGAAATGTCCGGTCAGGCTGGTTTCTCCGCCGCCGCGCCACACGGCCTCGGGAATCATGCCGACGGTAAAATCAGTGCCGTTTCTGGCGCGGTAGCGCAGCTCGCGGATCCCCAGATCATTGAGGTACCGGCAGCGCTTCTCCAGATCCTCGTTGTGTTCCTTCCATGCCTGCATGGGATCGTCGGTCACGCGGGAGCAGCTGAGAATCACCTCCCACAGCTTTTCCACCGCACGGGCGGGAGAGAGCTCCGGGAACACCTTTTTGGCCCACGCCCTGCCGGGCACGGCGGCGATGCACCACTGATACTTGCCCTCCAGCTGATCGCGGTAGGGCTTGAGCACCTTGTAGCGGCCCTGACGGCCCTTGGCCATCTTGGCGCTGTTGACGCCCTTGAGGCCGTCAGGATCTTCGCTGTCCAGATAGATGCGGCAGGGCAGCGCATCGATGTAATGCTGGAACTTTTCCTCCTCCCACTTTTCCACATGGGAGAGAGTCTTGACGCTCTGATGGCGCACATGCAGCTTTTCAAGGGGCTGATACTCCCAGTCCACGATCACCTTGGAAGCGCCCGCACGATAACACTCCTCCACGAGGATTTTGACAAACTCGGGCTGATCCAGCGCGGAGAGGATCATGACCTCCTGTCCCTTTTCAATATTGACGCCGGTTCTGGCAATGAGCTTTGCATAGCTTCTCAAAATGGATTTTTTCATTATATAGAACCTCCTGAAGCATAAATTTTACGCATGAGGAAATGATAACAGAAAGCCTGTGGAATGTATACAGAAATTTTGTAAATATTCCTGTCTTTTTTGTTTGACATATCGCATTTACGCTGGTAAAATAGCTCCAATCCAAAGACAGAAAGGGTGTTTAGACCGATGCTGGAAGAGAACATTCGCACGGGCCTTACTTTTGACGACGTACTGCTTGTCCCCCGCGCCAGTTCCGTACTGCCCCGCGACGTGGATACCTCAACCATTCTTGCTCCGGGCATCAAGCTCAATGTACCCATGCTGAGCGCCGCCATGGACACCGTGACTGACGGACGTCTCGCCATCGCGATGGCCCGCGAAGGCGGTCTGGGCATCATTCACAAGAACATGTCCATCGAAGAGCAGGCCACCCAGGTTGACAAGGTAAAGCGCAGCGAGCACGGCGTCATCACCGACCCGTTCTTCCTCTCGCCTGATCACCTCATCCGCGACGCCGAAGCCCTCATGGCCAAGTATCGCATTTCCGGCGTGCCCATCACCCGCGGCAAGAAGCTGGTGGGCATCCTGACCAACCGCGACCTCCGCTTCGAAACCGACGACACCCGCCGCATCGAAGAGGTCATGACCTCCAAGAACCTTGTAACTGCTCCCGTGGGCACCACGCTGGAGGAAGCCAAGCAGATCCTTGCCGCTCACCGCATCGAGAAGCTCCCCATCGTCAACGATGATTTCGAGCTCTGCGGTCTGATCACCATCAAGGACATCGAGAAGGCCACCAAGTATCCCAACTCCGCCAAGGACGCCAAGGGCCGTCTGCTCTGCGGCGCCGCCATCGGCATCACCAAGGACGCCATGTACCGCGTGGAAGCCCTGGTCAAGGCCAAGGTTGACCTCGTCTCCCTCGACTCCGCCCACGGCCACAACGTCGGCGTCATCGAAAAGGTGAAGGAGATCCGCGCCGCCTATCCCGATCTGCCCATCATCGCCGGCAACGTCGCCACCGCCGCCGCCACCCGCGACCTCATCGAGGCCGGCGCGAGCTGCATCAAGGTCGGCATCGGCCCCGGTTCCATCTGCACCACCCGCGTGGTAGCCGGCATCGGCGTTCCCCAGCTCACCGCTGTGGCCGACTGCGCCAAGGAAGCCGACAAGTACGGCATCCCCGTCATCGCTGACGGCGGCATCAAGTACTCCGGCGACATCCCCAAGGCCATCGGTGCGGGCGCTTCCGCCGTCATGCTTGGTTCCCTCCTCGCCGGCGTTGAGGAAAGCCCCGGAGCTGTCGAAATCTATCAGGGCCGTTCCTTCAAGGTATACCGCGGCATGGGCTCCATGGGCGCCATGGAACAGGCTCAGGGTTCCTCCGACCGCTACTTCCAGGAGAAGAACAAGAAGCTCGTTCCCGAAGGCGTGGAAGGCCGCGTTCCCTACAAGGGCGTTCTGGCCGATACCATCTACCAGCTCGTCGGCGGTCTGCGCGCCTCCATGGGCTACTGCGGCACGCCCGACATCGCCACGCTTCGCCGCGACGCCGAGTTCATCCGCATCACCGGTGCGGGTCTGCAGGAAAGCCATCCCCACGACATCCAGATCACCAAGGAATCCCCCAACTATTCCCGCATGGACTAAGCGCACTGCGCCTGGATATACAAAAAGCAGCGTTCCCTCTTTCAACGAGGAAACGCTGCTTTTTTAAATATAGTTTACCAACCAAAGCGGGATTCCAAAGGGCAAAGCCCTTTGGCGGAGGTCAAGGAGGCGGCGCCTCCTTGCGTCCCCCATCGTCCACTACAGCACCTTCAGCTCGTACTCCTTCATGCAGCCGTGGGCTCCGAAGATTTTCCACGCGCCTGCGCCGAGGCGCTGCATGACCGCGCGGCGTTCGTCAGCGCAGAGTGCGGGATCGGTGTCGACGCTGGTCATAAGGATGGGTGCGTACTGGTTGTAGCGGGCCTGCTCAGCGGTCATGCCTTTGAGGTTGACGTAGACGTCGCCGGTGAAGACGACGTGATGGCGGTAATCGATCAGGACGATTTCGCCCGGCAGATGTCCGCCCTTGCCCTCATAGACCTCGAAGTGGAGGTCGGCGAAGTCGAAAAAGCCGATCTGGCGCAGGGCTTCGGTCTGTTCGCCGGGATCGTTCCACGGCACGGTGACTTTGGCCGGATCGGCCTTGCCATAGCCGGTCAGAACCTTGCAGATGCGGATATAGGGCTTGTGCAGGGCGTTCTGCTCGCGGAAGCCGTCCCCGCCCTCGTATTCCAGCCGCAGGCATTCGGCGCTTTTGCGGCTGGCGATGATTTCATCAAACAAGGGAAGCAATCCGCAGTGATCCACGTCGGCGTGGGTGATGAGAATGCGTTTGTGCATCGCGTCCCAGTCCGGCAGGAGCTGGCGCAGGAGACGAAGCATCTCCGGCTGATAGCAGGCGTATCCGCTGTCGATGAAGAGAGTCTCCTCTCCGTGGCGCAGGATGGCGGTATTGCTGCCGCAGGGCGGTTCAATGAGGGTAATTTCCGTGTTTTCCGTGACCTGATGGCGCGTCACTCGCGGCTGGAATGCGTCGCCGCGGCACACGGAGAGCAGTTCTGCAAAGCGGCTGATGGAGTCAAACGTGCGGTACGGCGACAGTCCGCGTTCATCGAGCGTCTGCATGGCGAGGTTGGTATTGACCAGCAGCTCCTCACGCTTTTCATCGGTCACGTCCATGGCTCCGGCGAGGGAGGATACGAACGACTGATAGAAAATGCTGTTGTCATAGACCTTGTCGGCACGGTTATAGTCGATAGGACGCACCGGGCAGATCTTTTCTGCGCGCGCCATGAACTGCGCAATCTTCGCCGGATCATCCACAAACAGGCCCATTTTGAACAGCTGGTGATCCGAGCCGTTTTCCTGCGAGCTGATATAGGAAATATTGAAGCGGAATTCGTCGATCAGCGTCAGGATATCCGTCACCGCGCCCGGTACGTCGCGCAGGCGGAACTCCAGCAGAATCACGCTTTTGTCTGCGGCAGGCGAACGCAGGTAGCCGATTTCGGTAAGCATTTCATCTGCGCGCTCCAGCTGCTCCCGCGTGCCTTCCGCATCGATGAACAGCGTATGCGAATCAACAGCCTTGTTATAGCTCACACGGGTGATATTCACGCCCAGCTGCGCAAAGCAGCGGCTAGCTTTGAGAAATGCGCCGATATGGTCGGGCATGGTGGTAACGTAGGTCTTTTTCATTGGGGTCATCTCCTCGTGCACAGTATACACCGCCCGCCGCCTGTACGCAATGGTGGACAGATGCAAAAAGCTGGAGTATAATAAAGGCACTTACTGCGAATACAGGAGGTTTATGAATATGGACATCGCAAGATATCTCGACGCCGCCATTCTCAAGCCCGACATGACCCATGCCGAGGTCGAAGCGGCCATCAAGGAATGCATCGCTCTGCGCGCCATGACCGTGTGCGTGCGCGGCTGTGACATCGACTACGCGCTGGAAATGACCAAGGGTACCGAGACCCTCGTCAGCTGCGTTCTGGACTTCCCCTACGGCTACAGCGGCATCGAAGTCAAGCGCGCTGCCGCCCGCGACTATGCGCAGAAGGGCGTTTACGAAATCGACATGGTCATGAACTACGGCGCTGCCCGCAGCGGCGACTGGGAGACCGTCGAAAAGGAAATCTGCGCTGTGGTTGAGGAAGCCCATGCCCACAACGTCGGCGTGAAGGTCATCTTCGAAACCAGCCAGCTGAACGTAGAGGAAATCTACAAGGGCACCGAAGTGTGCATCGCCGCCGGCGCGGACTTCGTGAAGACCTCCACCGGCTTCAACGGCGAAGGCGCGACCGTGGAAAGCGTCAAGGCCATGGTGGATGCTGCCAAGGGCCGCATCAAGGTGAAGCCCTCCGGCGGCATCCGCAACTTTGAAACCGCCAAAATGTACGTGGAAATGGGCGCCGACCGTCTGGGCGTGGGCTTTGGCAGCTGCCGTCCCATCTGCGAAGGCGTAGGAAGCTCCAAGGAAGCGTATTGATCCATCAGGCTCACAGCGCTGCCATGCGCTGTGGGCTTTTATTCATCGGAGGAAAACGATATGTGGTTCGTGTTCGCGCTTTTGTCCGCCATCTTCGCCGCATCCACCTCCATTCTGGCCAAAATCGGCATCGACGGGGTCAATTCCAATCTGGCCACCGCGATCCGAACGCTGGTTGTTGTTGTGATGGCTTGGGGTATGGTTTTTCTCACCAATGCCCAGAACGGGCTTTCGGAAATCAGCCGGAAAAGCTGGCTGTTTCTGATTCTCTCCGGTCTTGCGACGGGCGCTTCGTGGCTGTGCTATTACCGCGCGCTGCAGCTGGGCGAGGCGTCCAAGGTGGTTCCGGTCGATAAGCTGAGCGTGGTTTTCACGCTGATTCTGGCCTTTGTTTTTCTTGGCGAGCATTTCACGCCCAAATCGCTGATCGGATGCCTCCTGATTACAGCAGGTACGCTGGTGATGATTCTCTAACGGCAAACGCAAAAAGATCGTCTTCGTTTTTTCGAAGGCGATCTTTTTTTGAGTCAGATATAGGGCCGTTCATCCCGATAGAAAACCAGGTGTCCGGTGTTATGCTTCAATCCGATTGATTTGTATGTTTCTTCCTCGACGCCTTCCACCAGATAGGCCGTTGTAAAGGTGTTGCCCAGCTTCCTCAGTTCGTCCATCAGAAGCTTGCCCATCTTCTGCGCAATGCCGTAGCTGTCCTTTTCGATCAGCGAACCGTTGTTATATTTCAGGTTCTCTCCCTGCAGCTCACATTCCAGACAGAACTCCCTGATATCTGCGTTCAATCCGTCAAAAGTAGCGCGGATGATGCCCACCAGCTTGTCCTCACAAAATGCAGCAGCCAGATACGGATGGTATTTCAGCGGAACAACCGCCGTTTCCCTGCCATAGCCCACCTCGCAGATATCGTTGCGGACATAAAAATCCCACAGCTGATCCTCCGAAACAGGTGGCATATAGCGGATCACAACAGATTCATGGTTCATATTCCTTCCTCCTGAAAACGCTTTTATTTGACTTGATGTTATCATACCCAGCCTCCGAAGGCCAGTCCCTTGTTTTTCTTCCAATCTTACATCCATACAAGAAAAAGTCCGGTTTTCGCCGGACTTTTTCGACAATTCCATTTTCAGCTCAATTTGATGTCCAGCCATTTGCCCTGCTTCAGTCTGCGCATCAGCAGCCGGTCGCGGATGACTGCATCCAGCAGGAAGGCAATCCACGGGCCGATCACCGCGATCTGCGAGCCGGGGAACAGATTGGCAACCGGATAGCAGAACAGGTACGTCAGCACCGGGCGGAGAATGGCCACGCTCAGAAGGGCGCAGGCCGCGACGAACTTGACGTCGCCCGCGCCGCGCAGCGCGCCGGAGGAAATGACGCGGCCGTTCTGCGGAATCATGGAGAAAATGACCACATACAGCGAAATCGTAACGCCGTGGATGATGGCCTCATCCGTGGTGAACAGCTGTGCGATATAGCGGCCGAAGATCAGAATCACCAGCATCAGTCCCAGCGACACCACAATACCCATGCGGTATGCCACCTGCGAATGTGCATACGCCAGATCCTTGCGTTTTGCGCCAAGGCTCTGACCCACCAGCGACGTGCCGCCTGTAGCCACGCCGTCGCCCAGCGTAAAGGACAGACCCGTTACCTGACACACGATCTGATACGCCGCAAAGGCGTTGGTGCCGATGCCTGCGATGAGCCTTGCCAGCAGCAGAAATCCCAGTCTCAGGCACACGGATTCGACCATGGAGCTCGAGCCCACCTTGGTCAGGCCATCCACGGTGGTACGGTCGAAGCGCGGGCGGTCAAGATGATAATAGCCGCCCTTGCGCAGCACTGTGGCAACGCAGATGGCACTTGCCGCAATCGTACCGCAGGCCGTGGCGATGGCCGCGCCCTTCACGCCCAGTGCCGGAAAGCCCAGCTTGCCGTTGATGAGCACGTAGTTCAGACAGACGTTGATCAGGTTGGCGGTGATATTGGTGGTCATTGTCACCCTTGTTTTGCCGATGGCGCGCATCGCGGCGCAGATGCACAGCTGCCAGCACTGCGGCAAAAACGCTAGGCTGATCACCCGGAAATACGTTACGCTCAGCGCCATCGTATCCTCATTCGCACCGCCCAGCTTCATCAGCCACTCCGCGCCGAAATAGCCGATCAGCGTCATCAGCACGCCAATGACCGAAATGATCGTCAGCGACTGGTTCAGGCACGAATTGGCTCCGCGCTGGTCATGCGCGCCCTTGCGCCTTGCGCACAGCGCCGTGGTCCCCACGCACAATGCCTGTGCCAGCACCAGCATGATCATTCGCGGCTGACTGGTGAGTCCTACCGCCGCAATGGCCGCTGCCCCCAGCGTACCCACCATCATTGTATCCACCGACCCGATGATCGACAAAAGCGCGCCTTCCACCGTGCTCGGCCATGCAATGGCAATGGTCTTGCGATATAAATCCTTCACTTCACCGGGATCGATCCGTTTTCCCTCATGATCCTTCACACCAAACAACTTTTCAAACAGTGACACTTTTGTTCCTCTCTGCCTCATCCGGCTCAGATCGTCATAAAATGTGAACGGTTCTTCTATTATATATCCCATCGAAATCATTTGTCAAACCGGCAGGGGCTGCGCGCCTTGATCCCTTGGGCTCGTTTGGGTGATCGGAGGGTGTAAAACGCCCTGAAGAACGCTATGTTCCTCAGGGCGTTTGCTTTAGAGTTTTCGGTTCATGATGGATATGATCAGGTTTCCGTTTTCAAAAACCTGCGCCAGAGCGCTTGCGTCCACCAGAGCGCGGAACTCCGGCAGCGGAATCACACTCTCCAGAAGCGGCAGCAGCGTAAAGACCACAAAGCAGAGCATCACGCCGATCAGAAGGCCGAACGCGCCGCCGGCCAGCCAGTCAAAATGCTTGAGCACCGGAAAACGGAACACCGCGCGCAGCAGATTGATCAGAATGGCCGACACAATGAAGCATGCCGCAAAGCACAGCAGGAAGCACAGCACATTGATGCTCACAGACAGAATCGTCTGGTTTACATAGTCGCCCACATTGGTCGCCAGATCGCCCAGCGGGCTGAACACCTGCTGACTGAGGTTATGCTTGAGCAGCGTGGAGATGGATTCCGGCAGCCCGGCACGATCCACGATGGCGGCAATATTCGCCTCCGACAGCGTGCTGACCGCCAGATTGCTCAGATCCAGATCGCCCAGAAGCGACTGCGAATCCGTGTAGGTGCTGATCATGCGCGTAAGCCCCGTGTTGGCGCTGAGCACATCCGACAGCTTCGGAAACAGCCAGAACGATCCCACAAAGGACGCCAGCCCGCCCGCCAGATTGAGCACCGACTGAATGAATCCGCGATAAAGCCCGAACAGCACGCACAGCCCGATAATCGCAATAATGATGATATCAATCACATTCAAGCAGGACAACCTCCTTTTTGTCTTATTCCTGTTGTCTTTCATCCTTCCGCTCACACCAGCGAGCCGGGAGGCCTGTCGCCGACCGGCGGTCTGAGAAGTAACCAATAAACTCCGTCACGAACGCCCCGCGAAGCGGTCCGAAAGGAGGCTCAGCCTCCCTGCTGAGGTAGGGTGAGGGTGTAGATTTCGTCGCCGACGGAAACGATGATGCGGCCGGTGGAGAGCAGGCCAAGGACGCGGGTCACTTCGCCGGAGATGGGAAGCTCAAAGGTGGCAAAACGACGGTCGTTGAGACCGGCACGGTAGAGGGTGTTGCCGCTGACAGCATAGATGGTGCGGTTGTGAATGACCGCGCCTACGCAGGAATCCGGCAGCGAGTAACGCTTGTCGTCGGCGCCGTTGATGAGGCGCAATTCGCGGATGTCGTAGATGGACTCGGTCTGCGAGGTGGGTGCGAAGAGCAACAGCGAGCTTCCGCGCTCGGGCACCTCGTGGGCCAGATAGTGCCAGCCGTAGACCAGCACGTCGGCGGATGCATCCTGACTGCCGCGCTCATTGAACAGAAGCATCTTGCGGGTGTTGATGGCGCGCAGGCTGCCGTTTTCGTAGATCATGGCATAGGTGATGGGCTCGCCAAGAGAGGTTTCGCCTGTGTTCATACGGCCGACCTCAAAGGTGTTGAGAATGGTGTTGGCCGCAGTGCCCAGCACGTCCAGCGCAAGCGTCCACATGTATTCGCCGCTCTTGCCGTAGAAGCCTACGTCAAGCAGGATCAGGTTCCTGTACGCATCGGACTCCTCGTCCATGTGCGCGCCGGTGTGATCCTTCACCATCAGCCGGGGCGCGGTGGTGGAGCCGACCACGGCGGCAATGTACTGTCCGCCGATGCGCGCAAACTGGATTTCTTCGCCCAGATTGTCGTTGTAGGTGGAGCGGCCGTTGGCGTCGAGAATGTAGACGGTGGATCCCACCCAGGCGGTGATCATGCTGTCGGTGCAGTGATAGCCTGCGTTGGCACCCAGCTGGAACGACCAGCGCACAGTGCCGGTTTCCGACATGCAGTGCAGGCTCATACCGTCATAGTAGAGCACGTTTTTGCCAAAGGGCTTGATTTCCTCGCTGTAGGGACAGGGCAGAAGCGAGGCCGTCACGCCCGCCTCATTCTTCTGGCCAAACAGGCGCGTAACGCCCCAGATGCCCAGTCCCAGCAGGATCAGGATCAATATCAGCAGCGCGTAGGCCTGCACGCGGCTTAAACGGGGTTTGACTCTTTGCATGGCTTTTTCTCCTGTTGGCGCGCGGTACATGAATGAAACGTATGACCGCGCCGGATTCTTGCAGCGCCCGGAAAGTTCAGGAAAGGCGCTCTTTTTATTATATCCGCTGGAACGGGGCAAATCAAGGGGAGAGCGTCAGCGGAACCCGAAAGTCTGTTTTTCATGTATTCGACTTTTTTATTTTCTTACGCAATTAAATCCGATTTGATGTAAACATTTTTCCTCGAAGTTGTTGACACAACTTTATTGCATGTGTATACTTACCCTAAAGCTACGGACGAAGCGCCGTAAAAAACATCATAGCAAAAGGAGAACTGTACCATGAAGAAGTTCCTCGCGATGCTCCTCGCCGCCATGCTGGTGTTCAGCTGCATGAGCGCTCTGGCTGAAGGCGAAAAGGTCACCCTGAAGATCTACGCCCAGTATGCCGACGACGATACCAAGGTTCCCTATGACTACGCCGTGGAAAAGCTGGCGGAAGCCTATCCCAATGTTGAGCTTGAGCTGATCGTGCAGGCTCAGGACGACGGCGCCACCCTGCTCAGCCTCGCTGCCGCGGGCCAGCTGCCGGATATCTATCAGACCGGCTCCGGCATCTTCTCCACCCTGCGTCAGAGCAACCAGATGATGGTTCTCAACGACGTGGCCGAGAAGACCGGCTTTGCGGGCAAGGTTTATGAAACCTGCAAGGAATTCCTCTACTCCGACGACGGCAACATCTACGCCTTCCCCTATGCCGGCCACGAGTATGTGCTGCTGTATGTGAACACTGCGCTGTTCGAGCAGTATGGCCTGGAAATCCCCACCACCTTTGACGAGCTGAAGGCCTGCGCTGATGTGTTCAACGCCAATGGCATCGTGCCTCTGGCCCTGTTCGCCCAGGAGGGCTGGAACGCTGCCGCTATGTACGACATCGTAGCCACCCGCTACAATGCCGGCGGCATCAAGGCGCTGGATACCGGCGCTGCCAAGATCACCGATGAAGCCTATGTGAAGGCCGCCGAGGTTGTGGCTGATCTGGCCAAGGCTGGTGTGTTCCAGACCGGCGCCACCTCCACCAACTATGACCAGGCTTCCGAAATGTTCCTCTCCGGCAAGGCCGCCATGTTCATCAACGGCCAGTGGTACATCCCGGACGCCGAGAAGGCCCTGGGCGAAAAGGCCGTGTGGGTTGCCTATCCCTCCTATGACGAAGAAGCCTATGAAGCCAGCAAGAACGCCTTCGCCGGCAGCGGCAGCGTGAGCGGCTATGCCGTCAATCCCGACAGTCCCAACGCCGAGCTGGCTGCGGAAGTCGCCGCCTTCATCAGCGAAAAGTACTGCGAAGCCAAGATCACCCTGCGCTCCAGCCCCCTGGTTGCTCTGGATGTGGGCATGACCAACGATCAGCTTCCTAAGATGATGCAGGATCTGGTTGCCGCCATCCCCGGCATGACCAGCACCACCGCCTTCACCTGGGGTCTGACCAACACCACCTTCACCGAGGCCATCGGCACCTGGTCTCAGGCGCTGATCAGCGGCGAGTACACCGCTGAGGAAGTGATCGACGAGATCGCCGCCGCGATGGAATAAGCGAAAGTGTCGAAAAAGCTCGCCGGATACGAATAAAATCGGAGGGGCTTCGGTCCCTCCGATATCACCCCAAGGACAGTTTCGACTGTCTTCGGGCTGCCGTGCATACGGCAGCCCTTTTCCCATGCTTGACTCTTCGGAGGCTTTATGAAACGCTACTTATCCAACCGCTGGGCGATTGCGGCTTTCATCGCCCCCGCGCTTCTTTTATTCGGCATCTTCGTTTTCTATCCGCTGATTCAGGTGTTTGTGTACAGCTTTACCGAGTGGGACGGCGTGAACCCGGCGATTTTCACCGGACTTGCCAACTACAAGAAGCTGTTTGATTACTCCGCTTTCAAGGTTGCCAACCTCAACGGCCTCAAGTTCGGCGCGGTCATCACGGTGTATCAGATCGTGCTGGCCACGATCTTTGCCATCGCTGTCAGCGATAAGCGCATCCGCTGCCGCAAGTTCTTCCGCACGGCTTACTTCATCCCTGTGGTGCTCAGCGTCACGGTGGTGTGTCAGCTGTGGGTGTCCATCATGGATCCCGACAACGGTCTGCTCAACGCCGCCGCCCGCGCCATTGGGCTCAACTGGCAGCAAAACTGGCTCGGCAAGCGCTACGAGGCTATCTATGCCATCGCGTTCGTCAATGCGTGGCAGTGGATGGGTTATCAGTTCGCGCTGCTGGTAGCGGGCATCAAGTCCATCGGCGAAGAATATTACGAGGCGGCTGAAATTGACGGCGCAACCTCGCTCAAATCCCACTGGTACATCACGCTGCCGCTGTTGAAGGATACGTATAACTTCTGCCTGCTGGTTTCCGTGACCGGCGGCATCAAGGCGTTTACCGAAATGCAGATCATGACCGGCGGCGGTCCCGGCACGGCCACGTATACGCTGACCTATATCATGTACCGTCAGGCGTTTGTCAGCCATAAGTACGGCTACGGTCTGTCGGCTGCGGCCATTCTGGTGCTGGAATGTCTGATCGTGATTCTGATCCTCAACTGGCTGTTCAAGGATCGTGAAACGCCGCTTCTCAAACGGCGCGCTCTGAAGGGAGGCGACGCAGCATGACAAAAGCCAAAAATGGAAATCCGCGCAAGCACCGCGGCGTGTCGTCGGTGATCTTCACCATTTTTCTGTGGCTGTATGCGATCGTGTCTCTTTATCCGCTGGTGTGGATGATCTTCTATTCCTTCAAGAGCAATGAAGAAATCTTCGTCACCAACCCCTTCGGCCCGCCGATTTCGTGGCAGTTTCAGAACTACGTAAATGCATGGACGCAGTACGACGTGCCTCTGTACTTCCAGAACAGCGTGATCGTGGGCGCGTTCACGGTAGCGCTGACCATTATCTGCGCGATGATGTTCACCTTCGCGGTTGCAAGGCTGCGCTGGGGACTGAGTGAAACCGCGCGTACCTTCATTGCGCTGGGCATGTTCATTCCGGTGCAGGCCATCATGCTGCCGGTTGTGCAGACGGTAAGCAAGCTCGGCCTCATGGGCACCCGCTGGTCGCTGATCTTCCCCTATGCCGCCATCAACCTCGCCTTTGCCTGCATGGTGTACTACGGCTTCTTCAAGGGCATCCCGCGCGAGATGGAAGAGGCCGCCTGCATGGATGGCGCAAACATTTGGCAGACCTTCCTCTATATCATGGTTCCGCTGGTTGCTCCGGCCACGATTACCATTGCAATCTATGTATTTCTGTCTGCATGGAATGAATTCATCCTCGCAAACGTGCTGGTGGGCACCACCGCCAACCTCAAGACCCTGCCGCTGGGCGTTCTGTTTTTCCAGGGACAGTTCACCACCGACTGGGGCAGCATGGGCGCGACGATGGTCATCGCCAGCCTTCCGGCCATTCTGGTCTACTGCCTGTTCTCTGAACAGGTAGAGCAGGCCATGACGGTTTCCGGTGCGGTCAAGGGATAAAAAACAAAGAACGCAGCTTGTTTTTTATGAGCTGCGTTCTGACTTTATTGTTGCGGTTTTTTTCATCAATGTGTATAATGTGAGGTCAGAGAGGAGGCGGTACGGTGGATCAGCTGACATGCAGGTACAAGGAGCTTGTGCGTAATTCCTGGCGCATTTTTTCACTTTCGCACCGGATGTGGAACGAACCCATGGCGCAGGCCGGGCTGAGCACCGCCACATTCCCGATTCTCGAAACGATTATCCTTTCGCCCGGCATCTCCCAGCAGGAGATTTCGGATGTGATGAGCCTTGACAAAAGCTGTACCTCCCGCGGCTGCAGGCTGCTTGAAACCAACGGCCTGATCCGTCGTGAAAAGAGTCAGCGCGTTGCGCACGGTTTTCATTGCTATCCAACGGAGGAAGGACACGCAGTTTTCAAAGACATCATCACCAAGGAGAAAGCGCAGATTCACGCGCTGTTCGAGGGCGAGAATCTGGAGGATATCGCACACACCGCCGCTGTGATGGAACGGCTGGTGGAGAGGCTGACAAAGTTTCGTCCCTGAAATGCATAGAAAGAACCTGCTCCGTTTTTCCGGAGCAGGTTCTTTCTATGTTATGCCCGCACCCGTGCTTCCAGATTAAGCCGGTCGATCAGCGGGCACAGCTGCGTGAGGTCCTGAAGCTCGTGATCCACCACGCCTGCAAACTGTTCATCGCGCCGGAGCAGATCCGGCACCATCACGCACACGCCGCCGGCGGCGCGGATGCTCCTGAGGCCATGGAGGCTGTCTTCTACGCCGATGCATTCGGTAATGTCCACGCCGATGCCGGCGGCAGCCTTGAGGTAGATGTCCGGCGCGGGCTTGGAGCGTCCGCCTTCCTTGCCGCAGACCATGAAGTCAAACACGCCGCGCATTTCCGGAATGTGCTGCTGGTACATCTCCACAATCGGACGCGCAGTGCTGGTGGCCAGCGCTATGCGGATACCGCGCTTTTTGAGGCCTTCCATGCACTCCCTGACGCCGGGGCGCGTAGGCAGAATGCCCTTTTCCGCCATGGCGTACAGGCCCGCACGGTAGGCGTCGTACATTTCGTCAAAGGGAAACGCCTGGCCGAGGGCTTCCTTCATCAGGGCGCAGTCGGCTTCGCGGGTCTGTCCCAGAAGTCTTTCGTAGAAGACCTCGTCCACCTGCGGATAGCCGCGTTTGACGCACTCGCCAAGAAAAATTGATCTGCCCTGCCGTTCGGTATCCAGAATCACGCCGTCCATGTCAAAAAGAACGCCTTTGATCATTGATGAACCTCCATTCCTGCCAGCATTCCGTCCAGCGCCGCCGATACGATGCCGCCTGCGTAGCCCGCGCCTTCACCAAGGGGATACAGTCCGCCGATGGGACTCTCGCGCTGCTCGTTGCGCAGCATCCGCAGAGGCGACGACGAGCGCGTTTCGGGGCCGGTTAAAAGGGCGTCTGGGAAATCAAAGCCGCGAAGCCGTCTGCCAAGCTGCGGCAGCGCCTGACGCATGTTGTCCAGAACGAATGCGGGCAGAATGCCTTTCAATTCGCCCACTTCCACGCCCGGACGGTACCCGGGCAAAACCGATCCCAGCGCCGTGGTCGGCTTGTCCGAAAGCAGATCCGCCACGCGCTGACAGGGCGCTTTCAGACTGCCGGTTCGGCGGAAGGCCGCCTGCTCGATTTCCCGCTGGAACTGAACGCCTGCAAGCGGATGATCGCTTCCGAAATCCTCCGGGCGCACGCCGACCAGCACGGCTGCGTTGGCGTTTATGCCGTCGCGCGCATGCAGGCTCATGCCGTTGACGTTCACACCGCCCATCTCGCTGGAGGCGTTGATGACCTGTCCGCCAGGACACATGCAGAAGGTGTATACGCCGCGGTTGTCGGGCGTGGGCACGTTGAGCTTGTACTCAGCGGGCGGCAGCGCCGGATGACCGGCTGATGCGCCGTACTGCGCACGGTTGATGTCGGACTGCAGATGCTCGATGCGCGCGCCGATGGCAAAGGGCTTGGGCTGCATGGGCAGACCCATGTCAAAGAGCCATTGATAGGTGTCGCGCGCACTGTGGCCAATGGCGAGGAATACGTCGTCGGTTTCAATGACGCCGTCCGCAAGCTTCGCCTCGCAGACATGACCGTCACGCAGTGCAAGACCGGTGAGCCTGCAGCCGAAGCGCACCTCGCCGCCCAGATGAATCAGCTTGGCACGCGCGCGTTTGAGCACGCCGCGCAATTCGTCGGTGCCGATATGCGGACGCTGCGAGAGCAGAATCTCCTCCGGCGCGCCGCAGGTGACGAGGGTCTTGAGCACGGTGCGGATCTGCGCATTGCTCAGGCCGCAGGTGAGCTTGCCGTCGGAAAACGCGCCTGCGCCGCCTTCGCCGAAGAGGACGTTGCTTTCAGGATCGAGCACGCCGGACGTTTCGAGGGTTTCGATGTCCTTCGCGCGCTGATCCACGCTCTGGCCGCGCTCGATGAGAATCGGCCTTGCGCCGCGCACAGCCAAAGCCAGCGCGCAGAAAAGTCCCGCAGGGCCCGCGCCAACCACTACCGGACGCTTGCGGTCCCGGGGCCACGGCGGAAGCTCGAGCGCAAACACATCCGGCGTTTTGTCCTTCACGCCGCCGGGAACATAGCCGACCTGATTGGGCTTGAAACGCTTGGCGGTTTTCTCCTCCTGAGAGGCATCGCGCAGCTGCACGTCCACGGTGAGGGTAAAATGCACGCCCTCTTTTCCGCGCGCATCCACGCTGCGCTTGCTCATGCGCACCTGCGCGATCTGGTTTTCCTTGATTTTGAGCTGACGGGCGCACAGACGGCGCAAAAGCGCGTCGTTTACGTGGAGAGCGTCGTCGAGCGAAAGCACCAGCTGGTGCACACGAAGCATGGGTCTGCCTCCTTGATTGCTTGATCGATTGTATCGTATCACAACCGCCGGGCATGCGCAAGAACGCGCGGACATATTGTATGGGAAAGAAGCAAGGAGGACACCCACTATGCCCATTCGTCAGACCGTTATGCTGCGCCCGATGTTCTCGGGCGTGAGCGGCTATGCCCGTGTTGAAAGCGAAGCGCACCGCACCATTGTGCAGCTGCATGCGCGCGGTCTGCCCGAAGGCGAAGCGCGGCTGTTCTGGTATATGTCCGACCGGGCTGCAAAGCAGCTGGCGCAGGGAAAGGTAAACCCCAGGGGCGAGGTGTCTCTGGAATCTGAAGCGCCCGAGGACGCCGTGGGGCCGGAGCGCCTGCAGGCGCTGATTCTTCTCACAGGCGACGATCCGCCCAAGCCGCTGCTCATCGGTCTGTGCGCCGAGCAGAGCGCAGGCAGCCTGCTCGACGCCAAAAACGCCGCGCTGGCGCTTTGCGAAAAGCTCAAAAAGAAACCTGAACCCGTTTTTCAGCCCGAACCGCCGCCCACACCTGCCGTGCGCCCGGTAAAAAGCGAAAAGCTGCCGCGCGAAATCTTTCTGCCTGCCATCGATCCCGCGCCGTATGCCGTGGCCGCCGATGCGCCTGAACCCAGACAAAAGTGCAAAGCGCCGCCGGTCAGCCGGCTCCGTCCGCTGCGTTGGCCCAAAGGCTTCGAATCCCTCAAGCCCTACTTCGACAAGGCCCTTCCCTGCACCCTCTTCGACATGCCCGGCTGGCGCTTCGTGTACGCCGCTCACGCCGGAGGCCCAAATGGCTTGTGGATCGGCATGCAGCAGCTTGACGGCCGCGTCAGCCGCATCGCCTATGCCACGCGAGGCTCCAATCCTCCATCCTCCGCCCCCTACCAAGCCAAAACAGGCCTCGACGGCATGATCTACCAGCTCCTGATCAACGACCTCACCCGCTGACCTCAATCCCGCCAGCGGTACTGCCCCTGTGCAGAGGGGTGGTATTGTGGTATAATAAGGAGGTATGGTAAGGAGGACGGCTATGGAGCTTGATACACTCACGGCGGTGGTGCAGGAAACCACCTTCCGGAATGATGAAAACGGATATACGGTGCTGCGCGTGGGCTCCGGCCGCTCGCAGCAGACGGTTGTGGGCATGATGCCGGAGCTTTCTCCGGGCGAAAACGTGACATTTGAGGGTACGTGGACGGAGCATCCGGTGTACGGCAGACAGTTTTCTGCGCGCACATGTACCATTACGCCGCCCACGGGAAAAACCGCCATCGAAAAATACCTCGGCTCCGGCCTGATCCGCGGCATCGGTCCGTCCACCGCCAAGATGATCGTGAAGCACTTCGGCGAACGCGCGCTGGAGATCATGGACGAGCATCCCGAAAGGCTCACGGAGGTGAGCGGCATCGGCCGGAAGAAAGCCGCCATGATCATCGAAAGCTATGTACAGCAGATGGGCATGCGCCGTACGCTGGTGTTTTTGCAGAATTACGGCCTGAGCCCCAATCTGGCCATGAAAATCGCCAAGTACTACGGCGAAAACACGGTTGAACTGATCCGTCAGAATCCGTACCGCATGGTGATGGACATCGAGGGCGTGGGCTTCCTGACAGCTGACCGCATCGCGCTTTCCATGGGCATCGATCCGCAGAGCGAGTTCCGCATCCGCGCCGCGCTTTTTTATCTGATGAACGAGGCCGCCATGAACGGCGGACATACCTATCTGCCGCGTGAAATGCTGCTTGCGCGCGCCTGTCAGATGCTGCACGCCGAGGAAGAGCTGGTCGCCAACCAGATCACTGAGGCGCTGTTTCAGAAGATGCTGATCGGCTTTTCCTTTGAGGAGTGCGAAGAGGCCGTGTGCCTGCCGATGTACTTCCACGCCGAAACCGAGGTGGCCTACCGGCTGCATCAGCTCATGAAATCCCGTCCGTACAAGGGCGTGCGCGGCCTTGAAAAGCGCATTTCAGACTACGAGCGTCAAAACGGCGTTACCTTTTCCCAGAAGCAGAAAAAGGCCATTTCCTCCGCCGTGGAGGAAGGTGTGCTGGTCATCACCGGCGGCCCGGGCACCGGTAAAACCACCATCATCCGCTGCATTCTGGATCTGCTCAAATCCGACAACGACATCCTCCTGTGCGCGCCCACCGGACGAGCCGCCAAGCGCATGAGCGAGGCCACCGGCGAGGAGGCCAAAACCATCCACCGCCTTTTGGAATACGGCGGCGACGAGGACGTGTTCGCGCGCAGCGAGGACTATCCGCTGGAGGCCGACTGCGTCATCGTGGACGAGATGAGCATGGTGGATGTGCGATTGATGCGCAGCCTTCTGCGCGCCGTGCTGCCCGGCACGCGCCTCATCCTCGTGGGCGACAGCGATCAGCTTCCGTCGGTCGGCGCGGGCAACGTGCTTTCCGACATTCTGGAATCCGACGCGGTGCCCTCGGTGCGGCTTACGGACATCTTCCGTCAGGATGAGTCAAGCATGATCGTCCTGAACGCACACCGCATCAACAGCGGCGAAATGCCCGTCCTTCGCACGCGCGAAACCGACTTTTTCTTCGAGCGCAAGGTGATGCAGACCGACGCGGCCCAGACCATCTGCGCCCTGCTCTCTGAGCGTCTGCCCAAATATCTGGGCTTTCCCAGGGGACAGTGGCAGTCTGAAGCCACCCGCGCCATTCAGGTGCTGACGCCCACCAAAAAGGGCGACTGCGGCGCGTTTGTGCTCAACCGTCTTTTGCAGAATACGCTCAACCCCGAAGAGGCCGGCAAGGACGCCATCGTCCACGGCGAAACCGAGTTCCGCGTCGGCGACAAGGTGATCCAGACCAAGAACGACTATCAGCTGGAATACACCCGCAAAACGCCCTTTGGCACCGAGGAAGGCAGCGGCGTGTTCAACGGCGACGTGGGCTACATCGTGCGCATGGACCCCGCCGAGCACATGCTCACCGTGTGCTTTGACGACGACCGCTTCGTCACCTACCAGAAGCAGCAGCTTGATTCGCTGGAACTGGCCTACTGCCTTACGGTGCATAAAAGCCAGGGCAGCGAGTTCCCGGTGGTGGTTCTGCCGGTGGTCGGCGGCCCGCCGATGCTGATGGCGAGGAATCTGCTCTATACGGCGCTGACCCGCGCCCGCAGGCTTGTGGTGCTGGTCGGACGCGAGGAAGTGATTGCCCAGATGGTTCAAAACGACCATGTGGCCAAGCGATATACGACGCTGAAGAACCGGCTGAAGCTGGAAATGTGAGAAACGGAGGAGGAAACAGGATGAAGTCTCGGATCAAATGGTTTCTAATCTGTATGTTGTGCATGGTTTTTGCATGCGGCTGTGCCAATGCGCTGACGTATGAGGAGGCGATTTCTCAGGCGTCTTCTTCCAGCAAGGCGGAAGACTATCTGGTGATTGCCGCGCCCGAAGCGTCGCGTGTGGTGCCCGACATTCTCAGCGGCCTTTCCGCCGAATGGACGTATGAAGGCGACGAGCTGACCGTCACCATCGACGCGGAAAAGACCGACTGGAATCAGGTGGTCAGCAGGAACTATTTTCCCGGTTCCGGCGATGTAACGTTCAGTCCCGGTTTCCGTTCGCCCAGCGGCGAATCCACGCCACACCGCAGCTTCGGCTACTCCATCGGCGGCGGAAACACGGAAAAATACATGATCGAGCTGCTCAGGCGCGATTATGAACAGTGGGGAAACAACAGCTCCGAAATCTGCCGCAACGGCATTCAGCTGGGACGTTACGACGAGGACAGCGGCCTGTTCCAGCCGGTGGAATCCAACCGTCATGGACTGCTGTGCGCATGGGGCGAGGATGGAGAGCTGCAGTTCAACTACATGGCAATCACGGTTCGATACAGCAGCACCTCTCCGCGAACGGTGAAAATCCCCAAGGTGCCTGCATCGGACGTCTATGCGCTTTACGATATGCCCGAGGCAGACCGGGAACAGATTGCCGTGACCATCGAAAACGGCAGCATCCACATTGAAGCCGACAATACCTCCGGCATCAGCCAGAGCTGGGGCTATATCGCGGTGGCTGTTCCTGAAGAAGCGGGCAGCGAGCTATGGAGCTGCAACCTGTCCGGAAACAACATCAACGGTTCCAATCAAATTCTTGAGCCTTCCGAAACCGGACTGGACCGCCGTGTCCTGCACCTTTTCCAGATCGGCTTTGACGATCAGCATGTCACGGATGAGCGCGACGCCACCATCGAATGGGTGGATGAAAAGGGCGCCGTGCGCGGTTATTCCCGGATTTATCTGTCGCTTTCCATCGGCGATCCCAAACCGTGGCCGTACTATGTGTCTGAATGGGAACCTGTGCCGGTCTCCCGTATGGAGCTTCACAAAAAGGCTTTTCCGGAAGGCGTGGACGCCACATATGACGGAAATGGTCTTTTGACACTGAGCATCGATCACGACCGTCTGCCTGAAACCGCCAATTTCGGCAGGGCTTTCTTCGAGGTCTTCGTCTCCCCGCCCGGTACGGACTGCGGCATCCGGGGCACCAACCAGAGCAGCGGGAATAACATCTTTGGAGCAGATCGCGCCAACTGGAACAAAGACGAGCAGCTTCAGCGCACCCGTGATGAGGCACAGACTTATGAAGCCGATCGCGACGTTCTGGGAGGCAACATCTTCCGGACCTATCACCAGCAGGGCAGCGACCTCACGGTTTACATGACCAGTGAAATGCCCGGCATCTTTGCCGGACGCATTGTGCTGATCAGCTGGTGGGAGGACGGCGCTGATCCTTCCGTGGACGAGCCTTATCTGACGGAGTACATCGTCGTCCGTCAGGAAAACTGCGTGCGCGTGCTGCGCTCCACGCCGCTGGAGGATGAAAGCGAACTGCCCCAGGCCGTCACCCAGCCGGTGATCATCATTCCGCAGGGTTCGCTTCAAAATCCCAACGAATCCATGGAATTCACCGCCATGATCTATCCCCAGCAGGGCAGCAAGGCCCGCTACTACAAGCTGGAATTGGTGGATGAGGACGGCAATCCCGTTGACCTCGAAAAGGGCCAGTACAAGGTGTTCCTGCCCTTCCCGGAAGGAATCAGCGAGGAGGAAAAGCAGAGCCTTGAGCTCATCCACATGACCGATGCGCATGTGGAAATCGAAAACATGTCCATCAACGGAGGCACTCTCCACCTGACCGATGCAGGCGTGTGGTTCCAGGCCACGTCGTTCAGTCCCTTCATGCTCAAATGGGGCAGCGGAGAAACCAGCGGAACGGAAGACGGCTATCCCGTGTGCGAGTGCGAAAACGGACACACCATCCAGTACGAAATTGCGCTGGACGGCGAGGGACTTACCCAGCACTGCGAATGCAACGAGTCCACCGTGGAGTTCATCGGACCCGAAAAGAGCGTATATGCCTATGGCGAATATATTGCGCTGATCATCAGCTGGCATAATGAAAACGGCTGGTGGCAGGGTGAGGAGCCGCAGGTGTACTATGCGCCTGTTGTCGGCGACGCCTACGGCGAATGGAGCACCGATATGCCGCAGGAAAGCGGAAGCTATGCGGTGAAGCTGGCCTACGGTACGCTGGAAACCAGCGTGCATACCTTTACCATTGCTGAAAAAATCACCGAATGCCTCAATGGTCATACGCTGCGCTATGCCCTGCTTGATGACGGCTTCACCATCGCCGAAACCTGCGAGGGCGAAAACTGCCACACTGCCAGCGTGACGTTTGCAGGAACAACCAAAGAGGCTTTCGACTACGAGGAGGAAATCACCCTCGAACTCAACTGCGCGGGCGAATGGCTGGGCGTGATGCCCAAGGCGTGGTACAAAGCCGAGGGCAGCGATGAATGGACCAGCCGCATGCCCTGGGACTCCGGCGTTTATTCCGTGCGTCTCTCCTTTGAAGCGCTGAACACGGACGAACATACCTTCACAATCAACGAGCGCATACCCTCCCTCGTGTGCGACGAAGGTCATACCCTTTACTATGTGGTGGAGGGCAGACCCAACAATCCGACCAACGGCATTCGTGAGCTTTGCGAAGGCAGCTGCCATATGGCCTATGTAGAAATCTATCCGCCTCTGGATACGCCTGAGGGCGAAACGCTGGACTATGTCTGCAGCTGGGACGGCGAGTGGCTGGGCGAATATCCCGAGGTGATGTTCGCAGCATTTGCCGATAATACCTATGGCGAATGGAGCACAGAAAAGCCCACTGCCATCGGCAGCTACGGCATGAAGCTGGTGCTGGGCGAAAAAGAAACCGACGTTCATCCCTTTGCCATCATCGAGGGCTCCGGCGAGCCCGAATGCGGCAACGGCAACGCCCTGCGCTACGAGCTGGTCACCCGTGCAAGCGGCGAGAGCAACGGCATCCGCCAGTTCTGTCCTGACGGCTGCCATGATGTGAACATCACCTTCATCGCGCCCTTTGACATCACCGAGGGCGGTGAGCTGGACTACGTGTGCAGCCACGATGGCATGTGGCTGGGCGATGAATATCCGGTTCTGGAATTTGCCATGAACGTTGACGGCGAATATGCCGTCTGGAGCACAGAACTGCCCACCGCTGCAGGCGACTACGCCATGCGCATGCGCTTCAGCGACCTGATCACCGATTACCAGACCTTCTCGATCTTCCCGGCTGAAGACGACGCTTCAGAGCTCATTCTCCCCGCAAACCTCACCAAAATCGAGGATGAAGCCTTTGCCGGAACCGACGTCGTTTCCGTGATCTGTCCCGAGGGCATGACGGAAATCGGCTCCCGCGCCTTTGCAGGCTGCGAAAACCTTGCGGTGATCGTGATTCCTGCCTCGGTGGACGTCCTTGCACAGGATGCGTTCGAGGGCTGCGGCAGCTTCCTCATCGTGGGCGAAACCGGCAGCACTGCGCATCAGTTTGCCATTGACCACGAACTGGACTTCGAGCAAAAATAACGATTCTTGAGCCGCCGGATTTTTCCGGCGGCTTTCTGCATTTTTTGCTTGACCCTTACGGTGCGTTATGCGCTATACTGGCTTCGAAAGGAGAGGATGCGCATGAAAACCGTAACCGAAGTCAGCCATCTCACTGGTGTGAGCGTGCGTACGCTGCATTACTACGATCAGATCGGGCTTCTGCATCCGGCTGAGATCACCTCCGCAGGCTACCGGCTCTATGGCGACAGGGAGATCGAACGGCTGCAGATGATCCTGTTTTACCGGGAACTGAAGTTTCCGCTGCAGGATGTAAAGCGCATCCTCGACAGCTCGGACTTCGACCGCAACCGTGCGCTGGAACAGCAAATCGCGCTGCTGGAAATGCAGCGCGATCACATCGAGACCCTCATCACCTTTGCGCGAGGCATTCAGATGACAGGAGTGAAATATATGGACTTTTCCGCCTTCGACACCCGCAAAATGGACGACTATGCCCAGCAGGCCAAGGCCGCGTGGGGCAAAACCGACGTATACAAGGAGTTTGAACAGCGCGACCGCCAGTACACCAAGGCTGACCGCGAGCGCCAGGGCGAGGCGATGGAGGCGCTGATGGCGCGCTTTGGCGAAATCAGACACCTTGCGCCGGAGTCGGATGAAGCGCAGACGCTGGTTCATGAGCTGCGCAGCTTCATCACGCAGCATTTCTATACCTGCACGGTGCAGACGCTGCGCGGGCTGGGCCGCTTCTACGACGGCGGCGGAGCCATCACCGAAAACATCGACAAGACCGGCGGCGAGGGAACCGCCGTCTTTGCCGCAAAAGCCATCGAGATTTACTGCAGCCGTCAGAGCGAATAAAACTTGACAAAAATGCCCTCCTTTCCGTACAATGGTTACAGGATGGGAGGGATTTTTCATGAACGAAAACACCACCATGGCGCTCAGCCGCCAGACGCTGAACTTTTACAGGCTCTACAATGAAAAAATCGCCCGCCGCTTCAAGGCCAAGCATGTCGACGAGCTCTCTCAGGTGGAGTATCTGCTCATGGCCATCGTCGTCAGCCAGAAGCAGGTAGCCGTCAAAGCCCTCTGCGAGCGCACCTGTATGCTCAAGCAGCAGGTCACCAAGAACCTCAACCGCCTGCAGGAATTGGGCTATATCACCCGCGAGCGCGACCCCAAAAACCGCCGCGCCGTCCTCGTAAGCGCCACGGATAAGGCCTATGCGCTGCAGAACCGCGTGCAGAAGGACACCGAGGAGGAGCTCAGCCGCATCTTCGGCGCGCTCGACCGTGAGGCCGCCGATACGTATCTGACGGCGCTTGAAACCATCAACGGCATTCTGGAACGCTTTCCCAATGGAATAGGGTAAGTTCAGAGGTTTTGAAACTGCTGCGATCCGCGGCAGTTTCATTTTTCATTATCTTATCTTTTCCGGAAGCAAGCGGACAAGTTTTTGGTAGATTTCGCAGGGAACGAATGATATCATTTTCTCATCAGATTTCGCTTCAAAACCGAATGAATACTTCTGGAGGATGCCTATGAGAAAGCCCGATTTTGATAACATTCTCAAAGTGCTGGATCAGAAAAAGCCCGGCAGATCAACCCTGTTTGAATACTACATGAATGACACGGTTTATGACGCCTATGCCGGAAAAACCCTCTCCGAAGCAGAGCGAAAAGACCCGTTTATCTACGGAAAGCATCTGATCAAGGCTTTCCAGAACGCAGGATATGATTACGCTCATATGACCGGCTCGAAGTTCCAATTCCAGTACGGACATGTGGAAACGGCTCAGACGCGCTCTCTGAATGCCGGTTTTATGATTGTGGATGAAGAAAGCTATGAAAACTACCGCTGGAACGATCCGGAAAACTACGATTATTCCCATCTGAAGGCGCTGGAAAAGGAACTGCCCGATGGAATGAAGCTCATCGTCAGCGCCGGTGAAAGCGTGTTCGGAGGCGCGGCGCGCCTGATCGGATACGACAATCTGTGCTATATGCTCTATGACGACAGAGATCTTGTAAAGGAAATCTGGCAGCAGATCGGTTCGAGAATGCTGAAGTACAACCAGATTATTTCGCAGTTTGATTCCGTTGGCGCAGTCATTGTGAACGATGACTGGGGCTTTAATACGCAGACGATGATATCGCCGGACGACATGCGCGAGTTTGTCTTTCCGTGGCACAAGAAGATCGTCGAAACCATCCACGCGGCAGGCAAGCCGGCCATTCTGCATTCCTGCGGCAATCTCAGCGCCGTATTCAACGATATCGTTGATGATATGCACTATGACGGC
This sequence comes from Clostridia bacterium, assembly GCA_017938645.1. Next base: position 5,690 of record JAGBBE010000067.1, on the reverse strand, counting down.
AAGCACTCCTATCAGGACAACATCTGCCCGGTGGAGGAAATGTACGACCGCTGGCATGATAAAATCGGCATCATGGGCGGACTTGATGTGGACTTCCTGTGCAGGTCCACCCCGGAAGAGGTCCGTAACAGAAGCATCAAAATGCTTGAAAAATCCGCCGATCTGGGCGGCTTCGCACTGGGCAGCGGAAACAGCATTGCCGACTTCGTGCCAATTGAAAACTACCGCGCCATGATTGAAGCGATTCAAGTAGTGTAAAAAAAGGGGCTGCTGTTTTCCAGCAGTCCCTTTGAAATATCCTTTTATTCTGCCGAAGAGCACTCGGTAACGACCATTTCCACTCTGCGGCTCACGGTCATTTCGCGCACATCGGGGCGCGGACCGATGAACTCACCTTCGTGGCAGAGGATTTCGAGCTTTGTGAAATCCACGCCCGCGGCCATGCTGAAGCCCAGTCCGCCGGAAAAGCGCGGATTGACCTCCAGGAAGAAATAGCCGTTGTCATGGCCGATGAACTCCATGTTCACCACACCCACAATTCCGGCCTGCGCGGCGATGGCTGCGCAGGTTTTTTCCAGCGGATGGCCAGGCAGAATGCGCACCGTGGTGCCGAGGCCGTTGACCGTTCGCAAAAGTTCCTGACGCACGACGCACTGCGTGTTTCCATACAGGTCGCGCGCCACGTCCACGGTGAACACGCCGCCTTCGATGAACGGCTGGGCGATGTAATCCTTCCGCGCCTGCAGCGCCGAATGGAACGCCTCGCGGGTTCTGACCACAGCCTGTCCCTGCGAACTGCGTCCGCTTCGGGGCTTGAGCATCATGGGAAAATCCTGTTCCTCCGGCTCCCAGCCGTATGGGCTGCGGGTCGGGATGGTCTGGCAGACCGCAGCGGCTGCCAGCCGCTCAGCCATGCGCTGCTTGTCGCGGCACAGCTGTGCAGCGGGCTCGTCGGGCGTACAGACTGTACATCCCAGCGAGGCGAAATTGGCCTTGCAGCGGCACAGCACGTCCACCTCAAGATCGGTCAGCGGGATCAGATAATCGATCTTCTCGCGCTCTACCTCGTCCATGAGCTGGTTGACGTACGCCTCTTCATCCGTGGCCAGAACCGCCCGAAAGAAGGCGTCCACCTCGGTGGAAACCACATTCCACGCCTGAGGGTAGATATCGCAGCCGATCACGCGGTGCCCCATCGCGTGCAGGCTCTGAAGAACCGTCGCCGCCGAGGCAGAGCCCACAGCGGTGATGAGGGTGGTTTTCATAGGATTTCGTCCTTTCTTGCATCAGGCGTGCAGGCGGTCTTTCAGGCTGCGAAGCGCATCCAGCAGGAAGCCTGCGCTTTCCAGTTTCAGAAGCAGCGCAAGCCCGGCATACACCGCCGCGCCCACGATGATTTCTACCACCAGCAGAATCGCTGCCGGCCACGAAAGCGCATTCATCGCATTGACTACGAGGAACATCACGCCGGCCAGCGCCATGGAGGGCAGCACGTCCTTCATCTGCTCCAGATAGCCATAGCCCAGCAGCTTCCGGTTGGGCGATGCGTTCACAAACGCGCTGATGAATGTGCTGACCACCGCGCCCCACGCGATGGCGTACACGCTGTCAAAGCAGAATACGGTTACGGCCAGCACGGCGATGCCATAGCTCTTTTTGATGATTTCCAGCTTGAGGAACACATCGCTGCGTCCCATGGCATTGATGGCCTGCAAGTTGGCCGTATGAATCGGGTAGAAGGCAAAGTCAATCGCCAGAATCTGCAGAAACGGCACGCACGGCAGCCATGCATCCGGCAGAAGCAGCGTAATCAGCGGCTCCGCCACCGCGGCCAGTCCGGCCATCATGGGCAGCACCAGAAAGCTGGACAGCATCACCGAGCGGCGCATCATCTGCTTCATCCGCCCCAGATCGTCCTGCGCTTCGGACAAAACCGGCAGCATCACGCTCTGAATGGAGCCGTTCACGGCGTTCATCACCAGCTCCGGGAACTGTTTGCCGCGCGTGTACAGGCCGAGGGTGTCCTGCGTATACTTTTTGCCGATAACGGCCGAGCGCAGGTTCATATAGCCCGTGTCCAGCAGGCTGGACACCAGCAGCTTCCAGCTGAAGCGAACCAGCGTGCCGACCTTTGAAAGGCTGAAGGAACGAACGGGACGCCACTTGATTACGATGAGCAGCAGGATGGCGAGGCCAAACTGGTTGGTGAGCTGCTGACCCACCAGCGCCCAGTGTCCAAAGCCCGCCAGCGCCATGCCGATGCCCGTCGTGCCCGAAAGCACCGTAGCCGCGAGGCTTACGAGCATCTGCTTGCGGAAGGCCATTTCACGCGCAACCACCGCGCTCTGCACGCTGATGAATGCGCCGGGAAACAGCACCAGCGCCAGAACCCGCAGCGCATTTTTCAATTCCGGCATGTGATAATAGCCGGCAATCACGGGCGAAAGCGCGTACAGCAGCGCATACAGCGCCGCCGCCACGCCAAGGCTTACATAAAACACCGAGGAAAGCTCGCATTCGTCCACATCCTTCTTCTGGATGAGCGCGGTGTTGAGACCGCTCTGAACGAACACCTGCGACACGGCGATAAACACCGTAAGCATGCCCAGCACGCCGTAATCGGCCGGTGTGAGCAGATTGCCAAGCACGAGGCTGACGGCAAAGCTCACCAGCTGCATGCCCATGCTTTCCACGAACTTGAACACGAACGAGGAAGCCGCTTTGCGGCCGCGCGACTCAGCCATGGGATACGACCCTTCTGACCGTGTCGGCGATCATTTCCACATCCTCCATGGCCAAACCCGGATACAGCGGCAGCGTGACCACGCCGTCGGAGATCCGTCTGGCCACAGGCGTTGCGGCGCTGTCGAAGCCCTTCCGGCCGCGGAAACACTCAAAATCGGTAATCAGCGGATAGAAATACTTGCGCGCGTACACGCCTTCCTCCGCAAGCGCCGCGCACACGCGGTCTCGCATCTCCCGGCTTTCAAACACCGCCGGGAAATAGGCGTAGTTGCTCTCAACGCCCTCCTGCGCGCCAGGCAGGACAATGCCCTCCACACCCGCAAGCGCCTTCATATAGCCGTCATGCACAGCCTTGCGGCCCTGAATATCCTGCCTGATGTGGCGCAGGTTACACAGTCCCATCGCAGCCTGGAATTCATTCATCTTGGCGTTTCCGCCCACGGAGATCACATCCTCCGGGCCGGTGATGCCATAGTTTCGCTCCAGCGCGAGCTTTTCAGCCAGCTCGCTGCTCTGCGTGGCGATGGCTCCGCCTTCGATGGTATGATACACCTTGGTGGCATGGAAGCTGAACATGCTCGCCAGACCGAAGCACGCCGCGCTCACACCGTCCTTCGTGACGCCAAAGGCATGCGCCGCGTCATAAATCACGGGAATGTGATACTTGCGGCTGATTTCATCCAGCCTTTCCACATCGCACAGCCGTCCGTACACATGCACCGGAAGAATCGCGCAGGTCTTTTCCGTGATCAGCTTTTCCACCTGATCGGCGTCGATGGTATAGTCATCCTTTCGGATATCGGCAAACACCGGCGTGAGCCCTTTGCGCACGATAGCGTGCGTGGTGGAGGCAAATGTAAACGGCGTCGTGATGACCTCGCCCTTCAGCTCCAGCGCGCTCAAAAGCGCCTCCAGCGCCAGATGGCCGTTGGTGAACAATTCGACCTCGCGGGACTGCAGAAAATCGCAAAGCTGTCCCCTGAGAGTCTGCACTTTGCTGCCGTTATTGGTCAGCCACCGGCTTTGCCACAAATCGCGGATTTCCTCGCAATATTCCTCGAAAGAGGGCATGGAGCTTTGCGTCACATTGATGCGCATGATCTTCGTATCCTTCCCGCGCCGCTTTGGCGCATCTTTTATTATACCGCTTCACGCGCAAAGCCGCAAGCGGAAAGGCCGTTTCGTCGATTTGCCGGAGGAAAAATAAAAAAATTTGCCTTATGCGTTGACAACACGTCAAAAGTGTGGTATAGTAATCAGCGTCGTCAAGACATGGTGCTTTGGCTCAGTTGGTAGAGCACATCGTTCACATCGATGGGGTCACTGGTTCGAGTCCAGTAAGCACCACCACAGGAAACGCTTGATCCATAACGGATCGAGCGTTTTTCTTTTTGTGCATAAACCAAACCGCGTCCAAAGCACCGTGTCAGAATGATGGTCAAACGCTTATGTCATGCGAGTTTGCGTCACGTCCATCTGCGTCCATGACAAGGACGTTGGATGAATAACGGCTCTCTTACGATGCATAAGCATTCAACAGCTTGTCCATCGTTTCGCCTGCCGCTGTGATCTTGTAGGTTCGCGGGCTTACATAGATGTCCATGGTGGTCTGAATGTTTGCATGTCCTGCAATGGTCTGCAATGTTTTGAGGTCAACGCCTTCTCCTGCCAGCATGGTCAGGTAAGTATGACGGAGGACATGTGCCGTTGCGCCGTGAAGGTTGACACGCTTTTTCAGTCTGCGCATCAGCTTGTCATAGTCCCACGACTGGAAAGGTTCTTCACCACCAAAGACATAACCTGATGAACGGTAGGGCAGGATCAATTCTTTGAAGTGATTTCCGAATGGAATAGCCCTTGCGCCGTTCTCCGTCTTGGTTGTGCCGATATGCGCGCCTTCGCCCGTGATCTGCGTATTGTTCCGCCTGATGTGGATCACCTTCTTGTCAAAGTCGATATCCTCCCAGCGCAGTCCCAATACCTCGCCGCGTCTTGCTCCTGTGTGAATGAACAAAGCAAGCAGCAGTTTTTCATTGCAGTCCTCCATCTTGTGCATTGCGTCTATGATTTCTTTGAGTTGGTCGATGGGCAATGCCTTGCGCGGGGTTTTCTTGTCGGAAGGATTGAAAATGCGCGAGCTGGCAGCGGGGTTCTCATTGATGATCTTATCCTCTACCGCCGAATCAAGAATCTGTTTCAGCAGATTGAGATAGTTCTTAAGAGATTTTCCAGCCTGTTCCTTGTTGGCGTTGAGGTATGCTTGTACATCCTTGGCCATGATCTCTTCAATGTTCATACCGCCGAAAGCGGGGTAAAGCTGTGCGGTCAGATACTGCTTGTAGGTCTGCCATGTGCGCGGCTTCAGCTTGCCCTTTTTGTAAGTGTTCATCCAGTTTGTAGCATAGGTTTTGAAATTGGTTTGGGTCTTAGCGGGGAGTTTCTGTTCCTCCACCTTGATGAACTCCCATACCCTTCCGCTATCGACATAGGCCTGTACAATGCGGTCGTTTTCTTCGTCCTCGCTGTGGGATTGAATGCGCTTATAGATGGGGCTGCCGTCATCGTGCTGGCCGATTCTTACGCGCCGTCTGTAAAGAGGCATTTGTGTATCTCCTTCCATTAGCGCGTCCGTGGTTTCGATGATGAGGTTGTCAAGGTGCGGCCGCTCCGGAATGGACTCGATCCCGGCGTAGATTTCCTCAACCGCGAGGGTGATCTGGTGGAGCCGGTTTACCTAATGATTTCTTTTCATTTTGAGTGGATCCTTTCTTTGAGTTGATTTTGTAAAGGAATGCGGCTGTTTCGCTGACACCTGCTTAGCGAAGTGCGGTATCAAGCAGCTGCGAAATGCATTCCTGTGCAATCGGGTTCTGAGGCAGCAGGGTTGCCAGACGGAAAACCGCATGGAGTGAGAGATAATCATCCATCATTCCGTCGAGAGTCAG
>JAGBBE010000066.1 GCA_017938645.1 Clostridia bacterium | reverse complement strand
TGAAACGGATGGCCATGCGGGTATCAGCGTTGGTGCCGCAGAAGACGTCCATCACGTAGAGCTTCTTGTTGGACAGTTCCTTGACGGCCAGCTCCTTGCAGGCAGTCCAGGTTTCCTGAGAAGCGGGCTTGTTGTCGTTCTTGAACTCGTCAGAGGTCCACCACACGGTGTCCTTGGAGTTCTCGTCCATGACGATGAACTTGTCTTTGGGGGAACGGCCGGTGTAGATGCCGGTCATAACGTTGACAGCGCCCAGCTCAGTGACCTGACCCTTGTCGAAGCCTTCCAGCTCGGGCTTGGTCTCTTCAATGAACAGCTCTTCAAAAGAAGGATTGTGTACGATCTCGGTAGTGCCAGTAATGCCGTACTTAGTCAGGTCGATGTTAGCCATGGTGCATACAACCTCTTTCTTTGAATAGTGGCTGTGTTTCTGCAGGAAAACCTGCAAATCAAGCCTTATTTCCTCAGGTTAATATTACACTACCGGACGGCCGAAATCAATAGGATTCATAAAAATTTAACAACATTCTCCACTTCTTTTAGAGAAGAATGCAGATCATTCCCCCGTTTCCTTCGTTAATCATCTTCGAAAGTGTCTCCTGCACCTTTTCCTGGGCGTCAGACGGCATGCGCATCAGCTTGTTGCTCAAGCCCTCTCTGACCAGTTCGTGCAGACTCTTGCCGAAGAAATTGGTGTTCCAGATTTTCTGCGGATCGTTTTCAAACTCCTCCAGCAGATATTTGACCAGCTCTTCAGATTGCTTTTCAGTGCCTACAACTGGTGAAACCTCGGTTTCGATATCGACGCGGATCATGTGAAGCGAGGGTGCGCCAGCTTTGAGCTTCACACCGAAACGGCTGCCCTGCTGTACAATTTCAGGTTCCTGAAGCGTGAGCTCGCTCATGGACGGCGTTACCAGTCCGTATCCGGTTTCGCGTACGCTCCTGAGTGCCTCCGCCACATGATCATATTCTGTTTTGGCAGCCACCAGCTCCTTCATCAGGCTCAGAAGATGTGCGTCTCCGCGAATTTCCGTGCCGCATTCCTCACCCAGAACGCGGTTGAACAGCCCGTTTTTCAGCGGAAGCTCATAGCTCAGCCTTCCCTGACCCAGATCGATTCCGTCGTTTTTAAGCCCGTCTGAGTAGGGCGAAGAAGCAAACGCCTGCGCAAATTGCTGATGATCCCTCATCCGGCTGACAGCTTCCGCTCCGCTTCTGACTCCGTCCAGCACATGTTGGACCAGCCAGTGTTCCCCGTCCAGAGCATCCAGCCATTCAGGTACGCTGATTCGAATCTCTCTGAGCGGAAACTGGAAAAGCACCTGTTCGAATACACTCAGGATGTCCTCGTGCTCCATTTCCATCACGTTAAGCGCCATTACCGGCACGCTGTAGCGTTCCTCAAGCTTCTTTCTCAGCATCTGTGTTTCGGCTGCCAGCGGCGTGCGAGAATTAAGCACCACAACAAACGGCTTTCCGAGCGCTTTCAATTCCCCTACAACCCGTTCCTCAGGTGCAGCATAACTCTCGCGCGGGATGTCTGAAATGCTCCCGTCGGTGGTAACGACCAACCCGATGGTCGCATGATCGGCAATAACCTTACGCGTACCAATTTCCGCCGCCTGATCAAAGGGAATGTCATAGTCGTACCACGGCGTATGCACCATGCGGGAGGCGCCGTCCTCTTCTGTACCCAGCGCACCGTCCACCAGATAACCTACGCTGTCCACCATTCTGATGCGGACGGACGCCTGATCACTCAGCGAAACCGTAACCGCTTCACCGGGCACAAATTTCGGCTGTGTCGTCATGATGGTTTTTCCGCTCCCGCTCTGCGGAAGTTCGTCGCTGATGCGGTCGCGTCTGGGACCTGGGCTCATGCTTTCAAGCACAAGTTTTTCCATCATCCGGCGGATCAACGTACTCTTTCCCGTGCGTACAGGGCCGACTACGCCGATGTAAACATCCCCCTCCGTGCGTTCCGCGATGTCGCGATAGAGATCAAATGTCTGTTCCATTCAGGATAAACCTCCTTGCACTACGCTTGAAACAACTTATGTGCATCAAAAGCGCGGTATGTTACAAAAAAGGAATGAAAATTCATCGCATTTGCGTTATACTAGAACAGAACACATTTCACCCGGGGAGGGAACTGCATGCATATGCCCGAAGAGGTTTCGCGCGCGGCAGATCAGCTGCTTGACGCGCTGAGAAATACGGAGGCTTTTGTTCAGTACGACGAGCTTCGCAAAACCGTGCTGGCTGACGAAGTTAACCGCCGCCTGCTTGACCGTTTTGCCCGAGCGCAGTCTGCACTGCAGCTGGCTGCCATTGCCGGCCACGAGCCCCGCGAGGAGGACGCAGGAGAGTTTGAGAGGCTCAGCGCCCTTCTCTACGACAGTCCGGAGATCACTGATTATCTTCTGGCACAGATGAAGGTGCAGCAGCTCGTTGCTGCCACCATGGAAAAGCTCACGCGCGAGGCAGGCATTCAGATCGAAATTCCGCAGGCCTGAAACACGGCCTGAACGCCTCGCTGATCAATCATCCCGCAAGGAGGACAAGCCATGCGTCACGGACGCGACCGAAACAAGGAATACGATCACGAAACACTCCGGGACGAGCGTCAATACGGATTTTACTGGTACAGCGGCCTGTGGAACATCATCCGTCCCATTCTGGTATGCGCAGGCGCTCTGCTCATCGTTTTCGGTGTGGTATCGGGCATCTGGAATTCGATTGAGGAAAGCTTTCTGAGCCCGATCGATCCGCACGATCAAACCGAAATTTCTTTTTCCGTTGAAAGCGGAAACAGTTTGACCCGTGTTTCCAACAATCTGGAATCACAGGGATTGATTAAGAACCGTACTTTTTTTAAGTATTACTGCGACTTTGCCGGACTCGGCCAAAAAATCCAGGCAGGCGATTATCTGATTACAAAGAGCATGAACATGTTCGAGATCGCCGACCTGCTCACTACCGGCGACGGACATCCGATTACCACCGATATCACCATCATTCCCGGAGACACAGTGGAAGAGATCGCCGCCATGCTCAAGGCCAAGGGCATCATCGCCAACGAAGAGGAATTCCTTTCCATCTGCCGCAACGGCGAAGGCGTCACCGATTACTACTTTATCGACGATGTGCTGAAAAACGGAAAAGTTTCCCAGCGCAAATATCTGCTGGAAGGATATCTTGCACCCAACACCTACGAAATCTATACCGACGCTACGGCTCTTTCCATCATCAAGAAGCTTCTGTCGCAGACGGACAAGGTCTTTGCCGCCGAGTGGCAGACCCGCGCACAGGAGCTGGACATGAGCATGGATGACATTCTCATTCTGGCTTCCATGATCGAAAAAGAGGCTAAGAAGTCCGATTTCGCCAAAGTCAGCGCCGTGTTTCACAACCGTCTAAACGACGGCATGAAACTGCAAAGCGACCCCACCATTCACTATATCACCGGCGAACGGCGCATGAGCCTGCGTTCCAGCGATCTCGCGGTGGATTCTCCCTACAACACCTACCGTGTGTCGGGTCTGCCTGCGGGTGCAATCTGCAATCCCTCTCCTGAGGCGATCAACGCGGCCCTCTATCCTGACGAAAGCTATATCGCCGAGGAATACCTGTACTTCTGTTCGAAGGATCCCGACAATGGTGAACTCCACTTCTCCCGTACGCTGCAGGAGCATGAGCGCGCTGTGGAGATTTACGCGCCCCTGTGGCAGAAATACGATGCTGAAAGAGGCATGTGACCATGAAGACACACAAGATGGAACTACTGGCCCCTGTAGGCGGCATGGAGCAGCTGCGCGCAGCCGTGCGCTTTGGCGCTGATGCTGTATACGGCGGCATGAAGAGCTATGGTCTGCGCGCCTTTGCAGGGAATTTTGATCCCGTGCAGCTGCGCGAGGCCGTACGATTTGCGCACGACAACGGTGTGAAATTCTACGTAACCATGAACATCCTGCCCACCGACAAGGAGCTTGACGGCTTTCTGGAGGGTGCCCGTGATGCGCTGGATGCAGGCGTGGACGCGGCCATTGTCAGCGATATCGGCGCTGCGCTGATGCTGCATCAGGAGCTCCCGCAGCTGCCTCTGCATATTTCCACGCAGGCGAATGTGCTCAACAGCCGCACCGCCATGCATCTGCACACCGCCATGGGTGCGGAGCGCATTGTGCTCAGCCGTGAGCTGAGCCTGACCGATATTGCCGAAATGCGCAAAACCCTTCCAGACGAACTGGAATTGGAAGCCTTTGTTCACGGCGCGATGTGCGTGGCATACAGCGGACGCTGCCTTTTGAGCAATGCGATGCTGGGCCGCAGCGGCAACAAAGGCGCGTGCGCCCAGCCCTGCCGCTGGCAGTATTATCTGATGGAGATCAAGCGTCCGGGCGAATACTACCCTGTTTTTGAAGACGACAAGGGTACCTATCTCTACTCCGCATATGACCTTTGCATGCTCCCCCATCTTCCTGAATTGCGCGATGCGGGCATTGTGAGCCTGAAGATCGAAGGCCGCATGAAAACTGCCTACTACGTCGCCAATGTCGTATCGGCCTACCGCCGCGCGCTGGATACGCTTGAGAACGAGGGGGAGGAAGCCTACCGCGCCCTGATTCCCGAACTTTTGATCGAGCTTAACAAAGCCAGCCACCGCAAGAGCAATACTGGCTTCTACTTCGGCCCGCCCTCGCCCGCTGCAGGTGCAGGTGGTTTTGAGCAGGACATGGAATACGTGGGCGACTTCATATCTTCCGCCAATGAAAATGGCGAGGCTTTGATTCGGCTCAAAAACCGTTTCTTTGTGGGCGATGAGCTCGAAGCCCTGACGCCTTCCGGCGTGCATCGCTTCAAGGTTCAGTCCATGACGATAGAAGAAACCGGCGAAAGTGTTGAGACAGCTTCAGTTGCCGGAACGCTGCTGCGCGTCCCGGTGGACTTCCCGGTAGACTCCGGCGATCTGCTTCGCGGACCAAACCGCAATCATCGCTGATGTTTTCAGTCCGTTCATACTTTTATACTTGTCTTTACGGCTCAGATTTGCTATAATCATCCTACTGACTTTCCGAAAGGGGTAACTATTACCATGTCTAACCTGCTTCTGGCTCTGGCTGAAACGACTACTGCTGTGGCTGATGTTGCCGCTGCCGGCGAAATGCCCGCTGCCGGCCCTGCTGAACTGATCAGCATGCTGCTGCCTCTGGTTCTGATGTTTGTGATCTTCTACTTCATGCTGATTCGTCCGCAGAAGAAGAAGGACAAGAAGATCAAGGAAATGCTGGCTGCTCTCAAGCCCGGCGACCGTATCTGCACCATCGGCGGCATCTATGGCACCATCACCGGCATCAAGGACGAGACCATCGAACTGGCCGTCAGCAACGAAAACACCAAGCTGGTTGTTGCCCGCTGGGCCATCCGCAATGTGGAAGAAGTATCCATCGAAAACGACAGCGAGGTTCTGAACTGATTTTCAGTTAACTTTGCATCATCAGCGCTCCGGTACATGCCGGAGCGTTTTGCTTTTCCTGACATGAAACCTCCCCTGTTTGCATATATGGTACAAAGCAAACAAGGGAGGTTTTATGATATGCCAGCATCCTATGCAACCCCGGCTGCCTCGCCCCGACGCAGGCGCAGGCGGCGTTCCCACTCATCGTTTGCAGGCCGTCTGGTACGCGGTCTGCTGGCTTCTATCGCAGTCACACTCGGATGCGTGCTGCTGTTTGCCCTGCTGATGCAATGGCTCCGTCCTGATGACCAGACGATCCGGATTGTGAACCAGCTGATCAAATTGGGTTCCATCTTTGCAGGTACGTGGTTCATGCTGAACCGAAACAGCGAAAACGCACTTCTGAGCGGCGCCGTGCTTGGACTGTGCTATATGGCGCTGGGTGTGGGACTCTATGCGCTTTTATCCGGCCAGCAGGTGCCGTGGACGGCGTATTTGAGCGATATAGCCATGGGCATCGCAGGCGGTGGCATTGCCGGCGCGCTGATTGCACGAAAACACTGAATACGCAAAGCGCCGGATGAGCATGCTTCATCCGGCGCTTTGATATTTTTCTTCATCAGCCCTGCATCTGACGGCCGACAATCCCTGCCGCCGTCTCAGCAACCTTGAGTTCTGCGTCGCCCATACGCGCGCCCTGTTCTTTGGAGAGCAGCAGCACAGCGCCGATCGCCTCTCCATCGGCGATAATCGGCGAAACCACCTGTGCTGTGTAGCCGGTGATATCCTCCTCATTGGTAACAGCAACGATTTTTCCGCCGCCAGAACGATTGATAGCCACCGTCTGGCGGTTGGCAATCGCGGTTTCCAGATCCGGACTGATAGGCTTGTCCGTCAGTTCCTTCTTGGCCACACCGCTTGCAGCCACCACCTGATCGCGGTCAACAATGCAGGCGATATGTCCCATCGCCCGAAAGATGGATTCTGTATAATCCTTTGCAAACGCCGACATCTCGCCAATGGGCGAATACTTCTTGAGAATTACCTCGCCGTCGCGATCGGTATAGATCTCCAGCGGGTCTCCCTCCCGGATCCTCAGCGTTCTTCTGATTTCCTTGGGAATCACCACGCGTCCAAGTTCGTCTGATTATGTCAAGGAAGAACCAAATGAAAAAAAGCCTTATTTTTCAAGGGTTATAACCACACCATTTTGAGTGTTTAAGGCCACCCTTTATGCAATAATAAGACCAAAAAGTCGAATTTTCCTTGTGTAGCCTCACTTTTTCGACCTTATGCCGTTCTAAGCGGCTGATCAAATTTCCAGACGATTTCAATGCTGTTTTCATCCCAAATCACGATTCTTTCTACAGCATCATACAGATGCAAACGCAGCTGTTCCTCGGTCAGTTCTTCCATGCCTCCGAGGCTTTTTTGCTTATCAGAAATCTTTTCAAAAGCCTGCTGCCTTTCCCCTATAGCCTGCTGACAGGTTTGAAGCTGTTCCTTCAGCTGTACCTGTCGCCGAACCAGATTTTCTTTTTCTTCCAGATATGCATCTCTCGTAAGCTCGCCCTCACGATATCGCTCATACAGAGAAAACTTTTCACGTCCGCTTGCAGCGAGCTGCGAAGTAAGAAGGCTTTGCTGACGCAGCAGCTGATGGATCTGATTTTCATCCTTCTGCATTTGTTTTCTCTCCACTCGGCTGATCTGAATCTGGTGTCTGAGCGCTTCCAGCAGAATTTGCTCAATGGATGCCTTGGTCACATGCACCGTCTCACAATCACTGCTGCTATGGTAGCGATGTGATGGGCATGCAAACACTGTGCCATTCGCCTTTTCAAGCTTTCCGCCGCAATGGCCACAGTAATATACTCGATCCGACTGATCATGCTGCTTACGCGGAGACGATTTCTTGCGCCGGATAGCTGTTTGCGCTGCTTCGTACTCCTCCATGGTGACAATCCCTTCATGTGCATTTTCTTTTACATACCATTCCTCCTTTGGTACACGGCGCTGATTCAAATCACGAATATGTCTGCTTTCTCTGGTGTGATTCACCATTGTACCTGTGTACTTGATGTTTTCTATCAGCAGAAGGATGACGCGATGCGTCCATTGAGACCGCATTGCTTCATTCCTTCTTTTGATTCCTTTGTGCTGCGAAGGAGTGGGGACTCCTTCCGTATTCAGTTCTCTGGCGATTTCCGTACAGGACTTGCCAGCAATCACATCCAAAAAAATTCTCCTGACGATCGGCGCTGCTTCCGGATCAATAGCAAGCTGATGCTTT
>JAGBBE010000065.1 GCA_017938645.1 Clostridia bacterium | reverse complement strand
TGGCTCTCTCCTGTTGAGTTCCTTTCCAAGTGTTGCACTTGATTTGACAATCTGCCCGATTTCCCCCCTTAGACCCACTGGACTCCCATCTCCCCCTTGAAACGACCGGGGACACCCCGGACCCCCGTAGGGTTAAGGTATGGGATATAAGCGAGAGGAACGTGGCATGCAATTAAGCCATACTTCCGGGCGCACCCTGTGACGCGCCCTCTTCTTATTCCGATCACGCACGCGAGCCGGGAGGCCCTCCGCCGACCGGCAGTCTGAGCATGCAAGGCCAAACTCCGTCGGCCAAGCCCTGCGCGCCCATGGCGCGCAGTCCACGGGTCAAGGGCGAAGCCCTTGAGCGGGGCTTCGTTTCCTGATATAATAGCGGACGTGGTTCTCCACGGGATAGGAGTTTTGAGATGAGAAAGGTTCGGGAGTTTGTTCGCGGGGAGTGGGCGGCGCTGAGGGTTTTGCTGCGCTCGATTCCGGCGGCGGTGGTTACGCTGTTTGTGGTGAGCGTGATCTGCATGAATCTGCTGGCGAACAAGACGCTTTTGCAGCTGGAGTGGATTGCGCTGGACGGCGGAATTCTGATTTCGTGGCTGTCGTTTATGTGCATGGATATTATTACCAAGCATTTCGGGCCGCGGGCGTCGAACAGGATTTCGATTCTGGCGGTGGCGATCAATCTGCTGACGTGCCTGATCTTTTTTGCGGCGAGCGCCATTCCGTCCAACGCGGGGGACTTCAGCGCGTTTGACGGCATTTTTGGCGGCACGTGGTTCATTCTTTTGGGCAGCACGGTGGCGTTTCTGGCGTCGGCTGTGATCAATAACCGTCTGAACTGGATGATCGGGCGGAGCTTCCGCAAAAATCCCGACGGAAAACTGGCGTTTGCGGCGCGCACGTATGTGTCCACCTTTATCGGCCAGTTTCTGGACAACTTCATCTTTTCGATCATCGTGTTCGTGTTTTTCGCGCCCGTCTTCTGGGACGGCTTCCACTGGACGGTGCTGCAGTGCGCCATGTGCGCGCTCACGGGCGCTCTGGCCGAGCTGGTGATGGAAATCGCTTTTTCGCCCATCGGCTACCGCATCTGCAGAGCGTGGCAGAGGGAAAACGTGGGCAGGGAATACCTTGATTACATGGCGAAGGGGAAAGACGCATGAAGATTCTCATCACCGGCACCACGCAGGGCATCGGCAAGGCCATCGCCGAGCTGTTTTTGCAAAACGGTCATGCGGTCATCGGCATCGACCGTCAGGAAAAGAGCATCGATCGCCCTGCGTACACCCATTATGTGTGCGATGTGCGCGACCGCGAGCATCTGCCTCAGATTGACGACGTCGACATCCTCATCAACAACGCCGGCACGCAGAACGAGGATGATATCGACATCAACCTCAAGGCGCTCATTTACATCACCGAGAAGTACGCGATCCGCCCGGGCATCCGCGCGGTTTTGCACATCGGCTCGGCCAGCGGCCACACGGGCGCGGAGTTTCCCGAATACTGCGCCAGCAAGGGCGGCGTGCTGGCCTACACCAAGAACGTGGCCATGCGCATTGCGCCCTTCGGCGCGGTGTGCAACAGCCTCGATCCCGGCGGCGTGCTGACGCCGCTGAACGAGTGCGTGATGAACGATCCCGAGCTCTGGCAGGAAATCATGGACGAAACGCCGCTCAGGCGCTGGGCCACCACGGAGGAGATTGCGCAGTGGGCGTACTTCCTCACCGTGGTCAACGGCTTCTGCACGGGCCAGAACATTCTGGTGGATGGCGGCGAATCGATCAACTACAACTTTGTGTGGAAAGACTGAATGATTTGACAGCGCCGCGGCGTTCTGCTATACTCAAACTGCAAAATGAAAGGAAGGTGAACGGCTTTATGAAGGTTTTCAGCCTGAGAAAAACGGGAAGGTCTGCTGTTCACCGCCTCGCATAAACGCATCCCCTTGTGACACAGCAAATCAACGCACGCCCGCTTTTCCGGGGGTGCGTTTTTTTTGATTGAAAAGGGGTTCGAATATGCAAATCATCGATTTTACCCGGGATATGATTCCGCAGGCCGAGCGGCTGATTCATCTCAACTTCATGGAGGAAAGAAAAGCGGTGGACGTGCTGCCCGCGCAGGCGCAGCATCCGCCGCTGGACGCACTTGCAGGGAACGGTCTGACCTGCGCCGCCGTGGAGGATGGACGGCTGCTGGGCTTCCTCGGCGCGTTCGGGCCGTGGAAGCCGGTGTTCTGCACGCCGGACACGGCAGGCGTGCTTTCGCCGCTGCATGCGCATGCGGTGCAGAAGGAGCAGCGCGTGATGATCTGGCGCAGGCTCTATCAGGCGGCGGGCGAGAAGTGGGCGAGGGCAGGCGCAGCCAGCCATGCCATCACGCTGTACGCGCACGACGCGGATGCGAGGGATGCTCTGTATCTGTACGGCTTTGGCTTGAGATGCATGGATCTCATGCGTCCCATGACGCCCATCGGCGCCAAAGGCCCGGACTGCCGGGAGATCTTTGACCAGCGGCAGGTCACGCCGCTTCGCCGCGCGCTGGCTGAGCATCTGTCCAAAAGCCCGAGCTTCATGCGCATGAACCCGGAGCATCTGGAAAGCTGGCTTGCCGAAAAGGAACAGTCGCACACGCGCATCTTTGCAGCGCAGCGGGAGGGACGCATCGCCGCCTTCATCGAGGTAGATCAGGAAGGCGAGAACCATCTTGCCTGCACCGGGGGCACCATGAACATCTGCGGCGCGTACTGTATGCCTGAGTACCGTGGAACCGGCGTGGCGCAGTCCGTGCTGGAGGAGGTCATCCGGGTGCTGGGCAGTGAGGGATACATCCGCCTCGGCGTGGACTGCGAAAGCTTCAATCCCACCGCGGTGGGATTCTGGAGCAAGTATTTTCAGGCATACACGCACAGCGTCGTCCGGCGCATCGACGAAAACGTTCTCTGAAACGGAAAACCGGCTCTCTGCATTGCAGAGAGCCGCAGATTGTCAAAAAAGGTCGCAAGCAGCGGCCTTTTTTGGTATATATAGAAGCAGGTGATGATAATGCTGAAAAAGGAAATGGAACAGCGTCAAGCAATCGAAATGCTGAGTACCGATATGCTCGTACCCAAGGATCAT
>JAGBBE010000064.1 GCA_017938645.1 Clostridia bacterium | reverse complement strand
GATCGGTGGCCACAAGGCAGGTGAACAATGATGGATATTGAGAAGAACCCCTATGCTGATATCATCCATCTACCTCATCACAAGGCACTGAATCGGCTTCACATGAGCATGTATGACCGTGCAGCGCAGTTTTCACCGTTCGCTGCGCTGACCGGCTTCGAAGGTGTGATCGCTGAAACCGGCAGGCTGACTGACAGAAAGGTCGAGCTGTCGGAGAGCGAGAAGGTACTGCTGGATCAGAAGCTGACCCTCATCGATGATGTAATCCAGGACAAACACCATCCAGAGATCACGGTGGTCTATTTCGTTCCTGACTACCTGAAGGAGGGCGGTGAATACGAGGAGTTCAGCGGCAAGGTTCGCCACATTGACACCGTAGAACGGACGGTAGTTTTCCTGGCTGCTAATGGCCGTTCCTCGGGCAAAACCATCAGGATTGATGAAATAAAAGAGATCCACGGGGAATTGGTGGACTATATGGATGGAGTATGATGGCATAACAAAGAAAAGTAAAAGCAAAGCTGCCATCCATCGCTAACTGGTGGCAGCTTACTTCTCACCCAGAAGGGAAAGCCCCGCTAAAGGCATTATTATCATATCACGCCGCGCGCGCTGATGTCAAGCGACAAGGGTGCCGTTTTTGCTCCAATCCTGCCAAATCGGACCATTCAGCGCACCTGAAAGGCAAGCCCTTCGTCAACTTATACTTTTGCCAATTTGCGGTAATGTAGCGCATGAGTGCATGTCTTTGAACTTAATTGATAACGCACCAAAGTCGTGAACCAGGATAGCAATATCCGAAGTTCACGACTTTCTGTATAGATGTCATACCAGCTGTATCCACTATGCGCCTGCCATCGCAACACCTCTCAATGAGGCAGATGCAGCATAGCCTGATCTGGTCATTCTGGACGATACAGCTTCCGAAGGCATCTTGGCTTCGTCATCGCTCTGCGAGAAGCATTCCGGATGAGATTCCGGAGTAACCATGAGGCGGTATACTGAAGGGTGTCCACCGCGGCGTTCCATATGCAATAGCCCACGTTCGTGAAGATTTGTCATATGAAAACCTATCGTGGAGGGATTAGTATTCGATCTCTCCGCAAGGAGACCAATCGTAAAGTCGCTCTCTCCAAAGTGGTGGAAGATATTGGTGAGGTGGAAAATCTGGCTCTCGGTAAGCCCGTCGGTATTTATTGCGGATTTCGGAGTTGAGCAAATGCGATATTCATAATAACACGTTCCTTCCATGCGTTGGGGGCTGCGTTCAATCAATCCGAGGTTTGCCGCATATCGCAGATCACCTGTTACCACGCTTTTACTTAATGGAATACTCTTCATAAACTCATCTCGATAAAATACCATCTGATTCTCATCTACCTTTTGGCGCAAGAAACAGGCGATTCTTTTATCGCGGTCTGTTGCACATTCTCCACTCATCTCGTCCAGTCGCATCATCAATTCATCACATTTTTCGGAAGGAATCTCTTGCGGCATCTGCACGACTGGTTCTTTGACGGAATCTGTGCTAACAGGCAGCATGCCAGTGTAACGGTAATGCATCGGGCGTAATGTGCGGATGATTTCGACGCAGCCCTTCTGTATAAGCATCCTGCATATGTCATACGCTTGTTTAGAAGTGATATCCAGCTCTTCTTTCAACATGACGCTTGTAAAACAATCTGATCCATGTTCATGAAGCTTCTCAATATATGCTATTGCCCTTGGAAGCAGTGGAATCCGTCTGTCTGCGCCATCATCAGAGTCAGGCAACTGCACATTTTCACCAATTGCATCCTCTTCATCAAAATATGCCAGCGTATACCTGAACACGCCGTTTATGGTATCACGCGTTACCAGGCCCTTGCGAAGAAAGTCGAGGCAGGCCTTGTATGGTACTCGGCCTTCGGCACCAGTTTCATTTTTGTAATCAATCGCCGTAAATTGCTTGACGCCTCTTTCCATGAAACTGAGCAGCACTTGCATTCGCTGCGCAACGCTTCCACGCTTACTGGTATCGGCAAAGAGTTGAACCTTCCGAATATATTCTTCCTTGCTGCAAAGAGGCGGGCTTTCTGTAGGCAACACTTCCGCGTCAGTCTCTTCGGTTTCTTCACCAAATGCAACATCGTCATTTTGAATATTTTCCACATCTTCGGGATGCGCAGTTGCCAGGGGGATCAAAGCGAGTTTTTTCTCCTGCTCGATCATTTCGTCATGCTCAGCTAATTTCTGCTCATTCTTTTCCTGTTCACGCCTGCGCTCGCGCTCCTTTTTTGCATCCAAGGCTCGTACCAGAAGTTCGATATAATATTCTACAAAGTAGGTAAGATCACCGCCGTTCTCGCTGCGAAGAATCTCACACATACTCTTATAGTATCGGTAGTTTTCTCTGGCAATAATTCCGGAGATTGAAATATCCCGGAAAAAGCCATAACCGCTGCGCAGCAGTACTGCCGATGAAACCATCCTGGCCAGTCGTTCGTTCCCTTCAGGGAAAGGGCGCGTCACCAGAATAAATGCCTGCCCGACCGAAGCCTTGATCAGCGGGTGAACGCTGGCGCTGCATAGAAAATCGTAAAACTCCCGCATTCGGTCAGGCAGACAATGCGCAGGGGGAACGGTATAGGGTTCACTGCTCATGGCGGCAATGGGATGGACGTCAGTCTGGCGATAATCCTGGGCGGCGTTGTCCATCTCCTCCGTCAGCGTCCATGCCAGCGATTTGATGAACTGTTCGTCCATGGGGCGGTAGAGCATACCCATCATCCCTGACCATGCGTTTCTGTTATTCCAGATCATTTGCTCTTGGATGGTCTCCGGCTCGGTTCCTCTCTGTAGAAAATCCATAGCCTCCTGCAGTGGAATCTGCGCGCCCTCCACGAAGCTGGTAAAGAACATTTCCTCCGTCATTGCGCTGGTCATTGGGGCACGGTAAGGGTCAAAATCATCCTCCTGCGCCAGAGCTTCCTCACACAGCTTTTCACTGGCACGAACCATGCGTTCAGTCTGTACATACCAGAACGGCATGCCGGAAGCGTCATTCAGAGGAAGCAGCGTGGCAGCTGCCTTTCTCTGCTTCAGCAGTTCCGGCCAGAACGAGTCGATGGATATGTTCAGGGGGAGCTTATACAGAACCTCCTGTCTGGAGATATAGTGCTCCTTAAAATACGCCAGCAGTTTTTCCTTCTCCATTGCCATTCAGTTCAACCTCCTCAGCTCGGTCTGCCGCTTCCGCCATCCTGCGGCATCTGGAGCATGGCGGGCTGGGCGCTGTTCAAATCAAATACAATCGCGTTGTGCGAAGCGATGTAGGTTCCGTAAACCATCCATGGGCGCTCGTCCATCCAGCTGACAAGCCTGCGGATGCGCCTGAGTAAAGAGTGGCCGCTCATTTCAAACTGCGGGAGGCTCAAAGCCGGAATAACAATCGCTTCCCGGTCGTCTACAGTACAGGCCTGCACCAGCAGCATCTGCTTTTCTTCGTTGATCAGCATCTGAACCTGCCTCGGCTGTTGAAGCGCGTCAAGCACTGCCTGATTGAGGAGGATACTATCCTCCTCGAGGCACAGGGTCAGAATCAGCGGCTCCTGACCGAACCTGGAATATCCATCGAATCCGTTCATACCTTTGTCACCTCTCCCGTCTCCTGGTCGATCAGTTCCATAGGCATCTGTTCAGGCATGCCCAGTCCGGCCTTTTCATCCACCATCTCGTATCCTTCCAGCAGGTTGATCTGGGTGGACGACGTATGGTCCATAACAGGAAGGCCGAAGGAATCCCGCCAGTTGGCGGGATACATGGGCGCAGCGCGCTTGCGCTTGGGCTTTCCGTCTTCGCCAACTTCCTTAGTCTGAGGAAGAAACGCTTCTGTGCTGGTCAGGTCAAAAACATAGAGCTGTTCGCCCTGATAGTTGATACGCGTTCCTTGCAGTTTATAGCGATAAACTGCCTCCCAGCCCATCATATCGTAGAGTTTGGCGGTAAAGAGACCGCAGGTGATCTGACGGCTCTTTCGCTTGTCGTCACGCGTCACGCACCAGCGGATGGCGTCACGTGCGCCTTCGTCACAGGGGCGGATGACCAGCTTTTCTGCAATGGGGTTGACCAGAATCTGTACGTATACCACCTGCTCCAGCTTGGAGATGCAGGAATTATTGAAGATAATACTGTTGCCCTTGATGGTCAGCGTGGGATCAAAGCGGTGAGAAAAGAATTCCCTGCGCACCACCTGGTATCCGTCGAACGAGAAGCCAGCCTCCAGCGCGATCTTTGCTGCTTCTTCTCGTTCTTCCTTGCTCAGCGGCTTGAATCCGCCAGGGGTGAGAACCTGCGTCTGATCCATCGACGATGACTGCACCGGATTGGGTCTGTAACCCTGCGCAGGCGCAGGAGGGTATTGGCGGTTCATGGGTTGCGGAGAATATGTACTCTGCTGTACCTGACCGTAGGGATAGTCGAGCCTTCGTTCATCCATTTGAATTCCTCCTTTTTGTGTTACAGGGGTAACTGTCCCTTCCGGCGCACGATCATTTCAGTATCGTCAAGCCCGAAGAGCAGCATGGGGCCACGCTGTGTCTGTAGAACTGTGCCGGAGGCACGGTAGTCGTTATCGGGGAGCCATCCCATTGCTTCGTAGAGCTTTTTCATGAAAGAGGCAGACGCAATTGTCTGAGGTCTGGTTTGCTTTCCCGTAGTGTAGGTCCATTTCGCCCCTGTTCCTGCTTTTTCCACCGCAGGACACACAATCAGCTTCTTTTCTGCTTCATTGATGAAAACGGAAATTTGCTCAGTCTGGTCAAGGGCGTTGACCGCTTCCTGATTAAACCGAAAGGATTTCCTGCTGAATCGCACGTTGGGATCATTTCTTCTGCTGAAAAACTCGCAGGAAATAATCCCGTGCGTTTCATCAAAAGCTCTTGGAGCGGATATTGCTGCAACGTTCATCCAAAGCCTCCCGTCTTTTCATTATCTCCATAGTTTTCCAACCAAAAGCATATCCAGCCTTCTGCAAATCTCCTGTGCGCAGTCTATCAGCGCGACATCATCTCCAAAGGTCATGTTCTGGTAGAAGTCGCGCATGAAGCTCTCACTGAAAGCCCCGTATACCATGCGGCTGGATTCATCATGCATATGGCATTCGCAGCGGTAAATATATCCAAGCCAGT
>JAGBBE010000063.1 GCA_017938645.1 Clostridia bacterium | reverse complement strand
TCCCGAACCCACCGAGGAACCCACGCCTGAACCTACGGCGGACCCCACTGAAGAGCCGACACCCGAACCCACTGAGGACCCCACGCCTGAACCAACGGCGGAACCCACTGAAGAGCCGACTCCCGAACCCACTGAGGAGCCTACGCCTGAACCCACGGCGGAACCCACTGAAGAGCCGACTCCCGAACCTACCGAGGAACCCACACCTGAACCCACGGCAGAGCCTACCGAAGAGCCGACTCCCGAACCCACCGAGGAACCCACGCCTGAACCCACGGCAGAGCCTACCGAAGAGCTGACTCCCGAACCCACCGAGGAACCTACGCCTGAACCCACGGCAGAGCCGACTCCTGAACCTACGCCCAGGGTAGTGGAAATCGTCATTGAGAATCCCACGGCTGCTCCGGAAGCCACAGAGGAAGCCGCATCCGAACCGGTTGCAACGTCCAAGCCCACGCCCAGAGTAGCGGAAATCATCATTGAGAATCCTACGTCTACTCCGGAGAACATAGAGGAACCTACGGTTGAGCCGTCCGCTAAGCCCACCGAGGAGCCGACTCCCGAGCCTACCGAAGAGCTGACTCCTGAACCTACCGAGGAACCGACTCCCGAACCTACAGAGGTGCCAACAACTAAGCCCACTGAAGTACCCACCGAAGCACCCACGGAGGTTCCGACTGAGGCGCCCACCGAAGTGCCCACGGAGGCTCCGACTGAGGCGCCCACCGAAGCACCCACATCTGCGCCCAGTGAGGCACCGACAGCAGAACCCACCAAAGTCCCTGCTGCCAGCTGGCAGATGACCCCGTGGTTCAACTCCGAAGAGGACATCCTGCCGTTGGCTGCGATCACGGCTGTGATGGCGGTTGTCACCATTGTCATGCTTGCAAAGCTTCGCAGCACCAGGAAAGCGATCGCACGCGAACTGAAGCGCATTGCTGAAGAGGACGGCGAGGCAACGCTGCCGGACAACAACAAAGAGAGAAGGAAGTAAAATGGCTGTAAAACTGGTAGCTTCTGCATGCAGTGACAAAGGCTGCGTGCGGAAGAACAATGAAGATAGTTTCTGCCTGAATGGCCATTTTCTCAAACGGGAAAAGATGGACGAGGGCGGCCTGTTCAAGTACAGCGCCACCCCGTACGCCCTGTTTGCCGTGTGCGACGGCATGGGAGGCGAGGAAGCAGGCGAGGAAGCATCGCTGCTGGCCGTTTCCCGCTGCGCTGAAAGCCTCAAGGCCCGCGAAAACCTGTTTGACCGCGAAAAACTGGTCTATTTTCTCAGGGCTGGCTGCGAGGCGGTGTACGCGCAGGCCAAGGAACGCGGCAATCACTCCGGTGCGACGATGGCACTGCTGATAGCCGCTGCTGACAGACTGCGCATTGCCAACATGGGCGACAGCCGCATCTACCGCCTCAGCGCAGGTGAAATGAAGCAGCTCACCGTGGATCACACGGAGATCCAGCGCCTGTACACGCAGGGCAAAATCACCCGTGAGCAGATGAAAACCCATCCCAAACGGCATATGATCTATCAGTACTGGGGAATGCCGCTGGACCGCGCGCCGTTCCAGCCGTATATCTCCACCTCGATCCCCTATGTCAACCGCGACCGTTACCTCATCTGCAGCGACGGCCTCACCGATATGCTCACCAATGAGGAAATCAAGTCCGTGCTCAGCGCACAGGCGCCCGTGGAGCAGATCAGCGAAGCGCTGGTACGCAACGCCAAGGCCCGCGGCGGACGAGACAACGTAACCGTGGTCGTAATCGAGGTTGAATCCGACGACGAGAAGACCGTCGATCCCAATGCCAAAGCCAAACCGAAGAAGAAGGAAGTCAGCATCCAGACGCTGTATGCGCGCCGCAAGAAGTTCCGCAGACTGCTTGCGCTCGTCGGCGTGGTCAATCTGTATCTGATTGCTGAATGGATTGAATTCTTCCTCCGCTAATCCGCAAACCGTGCAACCAGGAGTGAACACCAATGCCCCCCAAAGAAGACGCAAATCTGGCAAAAGAGCGTAAAGAGAAAAAAGTTCAAACGTATCTGCCGCGTCTTGGCGATGGCCAATGGGAGCTGGAAGGCTTCCTCGGCAAGGGTGGCAATGCTTCTGTATTCCGTGTCAGCCGCGGAAGCGGCAGAAACAAGGTTGAGAAGGCTGTAAAGCTTATCTCAATCAACAGCGCTTACGTTGACCTGAACTTCTGGAAGGAAAAACTTCGCCGCAGGGAAATCACGCTGGAAGAATATCAGAAAAATGCATGGAACGCACTCAACGACACCATTCCTGAATTGCGTTTCATGGCGCTTCTTTCCGTCAGTCCCCATGTGCTGACTTACGAGGACTACCTCTTTTTTGAAACCGAGGATGACCGTCAGTGGAACATCATGATTCTGATGGACATTCTCAAGCCGCTTAGTCAGCACCTCTCCGGAGGCAGTACCATCGATATTCTGCAGATGTGGCGCGATATCGGCACGGTATTGCAGATGTGCGCGCAGTTCAGCATCATGCATCTGGACATTAAGGACGCAAACATCCTTGTTACTGCCGACGGAAACTACAAGCTGATCGACTGGGGCCAGGCATGCTATCGTGCAGAAATCCAGCAGCTGGCCCGCATGGGAAAGTCCGTGCGCAAGGGCACGGAAAGCTACATGGCGCCCGAAGTCTTTACCGCCACCCGTGTGGCTTACGACGAGCGCGCCGACCAGTACAGTCTGGGTCTGGTTGCCTATTACTATTTCAACGGCATGCGTCTCCCCTTTGCCGACAGGCCCTGGGGACAACTCAATGATGCCGAACGTACCAAAATCAAGCTCCGCCGTGTCAAGGGCGAGCCGCTGCCCCGTCCCGATGGGCTGGACGAGGATATCTGGTATGTGCTCCGAAAGACCTGTGCTCATTCTCCTGCCGACCGCTATACCACGGCCGCTGAGATGGTGCATGCCATCGACGTGCTCATTGCTGCACGCAGCAAGGGCCGTCCTATTCGCAGAAAGATCGGCAATGACGGCAACAAGGGCATGATCATTGGCGTGTCGGCTGCTGCCGCGGCAGCGCTGGGTATTTTTGCGCTGCTTCTCCTGTCTTCCGGGGACAAGACGCCTGTGCCGACGCCCACTCCGGCAGCCGATCAATATGCGTATGATCTGGTGACAGCTACACCAGTACCTGTGCTCACGGCAACGCCTACACCTACTGCAACGCCTACCCCGGAGATTACGGCAACGCCTACACCCACCGCAACGCCCACACCTACGCCTACACCCACCGCAACACCTACTCCGGAGATTACGCCTACGCCTACCCCTACCGCAACACCTACTCCGGAGATTACGCCTACGCCTACCCCTACCGCAACACCTACTCCGGAGATTACGGCAACGCCTACACCCACCGTAACGCCTACCCCGACGCCTACCCCGACGCCTACTCCCAGTCCTACACCTACTCCTACGCCTACCCCGACACCTACTCCCAGTCCTACGCCCACACCTACTCCTACGCCTACTCCTACCCCCAGTCCCACTCCTACCCCGTCGCCCACACCTACTCCTGCACTTACGCTCTCGCTGGATGAATTCACCGTAACGCCTGCGCTGATCAATGGCAAATACATTGATATGACCCATTCCGGCAGGATTACGCTCAGCGGCTTCGGCACGCCCGACCGCAGAATTGAACTCATGAAGGACGGCAGACAGGTCGAAAAGACCCGCTCCGGCAGCAACGGCGAATGGAGCATGGAGGTGGACTGCCGCAAATGGGAAAAGAACGAGGATATTCTGCTGACCCTCCACTACGACATCGACAAAATCGGCGAAATGGATCACGAGTTTGTTGTGTGCATCGACATCAGCAACAGTCATCCGATAATTGCGAGCGCTGTGGATGACAATGCAGAATCCATCGAGGGTACTGTGGACAGGGGCTCCACCGTAATCGTGGAGGTCGACGGCGAGGAGATCGCCTCCGTCGTCGCTGACAACGGTACATTCAGTCTGCCCATTCCGCGCGGACTGACTGCCGGCCAGGCAGTGGCGGTAATCAGCGTTGACGAAGCCGGAAACGAAGCGCGCAGCGAAGCCACGGTTGAAGTCGGCGCGCGCGACGCCATCCGCATCGATATGCTGCCGCAGGTGCTCCGCCCCACCGACAATTTCACGGTATCCGGCAAGGCGGCCAAAGACCGTCCGCTCCTCCTGAGCTGGACGCTTAATGGACGTCTCAACGAAGAAATCATTGAAACCGACGGCGAAGGCCGCTTCAGCCATGTCCTCGACTTCTCCGAAGCGGAGCACATGGTGGTCAGCCGCATTTCCGTCAGCTATGCCGACGGCCTTCTCTCCGAATTGGGAGCGCAGACTGAAATTCAGTTTGACAGCCTGTGCACCCTGCACGCAGACAGCGCCGTCTATACCGACCAGATGACCGCTGTGTCCGGCAGCGCCGACCCCGGAGCATCGGTCACGCTGACGCATAAAAACCTGAGCTTCACGCAGCAGGCGGATGCATCCGGCGCATTCTCCTTTGATCACCTCGTCCTCACCGACGGCTATCCCGTCATTCTGGAGGCCGAAGACGCAGCCGGCAACACCTCCCGTCTGGAGATGCCCGTATCGGTGGGCAAGATTGATATCAGGCTGGAATCCATCTCCATGCCGCAGCATAACCGCACCGAATTTGCACTTTCGGACACGGTTGTGATTCGCGCAACCGAGCAGCTGGTACTTTCAGGCACTGCTGCCAGAAACCAGGAGCTGGAGGTCAGCTGGACACTGAACGGCTCCGGAAAGACCAGCCGTTTCCATGCCGATGACAATGGCTACTGGAACGTGACGCTGGACTATTCCGCCGCACGGCATGAAGGCATGAGCGAGATCCGTATCGGTTATGCTGACGGCGAATCGCCCGAAATGAATGCACGTGCCCAGCTGCGCTTCGACAACCAGTGCCTGCTCTCCCTTGACAAGCCCGCCTATACCGACCAGATGGATACCATCTCCGGCAAGACCGATCCCGGAGCGATTGTAACGCTCACCATCGGCCGCGAGCAGGTCTTGCCTCAGCGTGCAGATCAAAACGGCAGCTTCTCCTTTGAAGGACTCACGCTCGTTGGCGGAACCTCGTTTGAACTGATGGCAGAAGACTCCCTCGGCAACACCGAAAAGATCAGAATGAAGATCGAGGCAGCCGAACGCGAAGTCATCTCCATGAAGGCCGAAAACGCCCGCTACGAGCAGCCTGAAGGACATGAATCCTGCAGCGCCTCCCTTGGCGCAGATGCATCCCGGCTGACAATTGCCGGCAAGGCCCAGCCCGGTATGGCGGTGAAGATTACGCAGGGAATCCGCCGTTACGACGTCACCGCAAATCAGAAGGGCTCCTTTGAGGTTACAATTCCCGTATCCGATCTGGTACCGGGTGAAATCGCCTTCAATGCATCCTATGCCGACGGTTTCCGCGAGGAGTGCAGCACGGGATTCAGGCTGTATTACGATAACACCGTGCCTTCGGTCACCGTGGATCAGATGATCCCCGGCAATCGTATCGAGGCCGTGATAAGCGTCATCAGCGGCATTACCGAACCCGGCGCAAAGGTGCAGATTACACACAGCGGCGCCAAAGAAACCGTGGTTGCTGACGCTGAAGGCCGCTTCTCCGCTGACATGCCGAACCTCAAGCCCAACAAGGATCTGGTTGTCACCGCCGAGGATGCTGCGCACAACCGGGCTGAAGTCAGCTTCTCCGTGGTCGCAGAAATCCGCGACGCACGCGCTGAAATCGTCAAGCTCGGCACCGCCAATACCATTCAGGACGGCAACCTCACCGTGCAGGCCTCGATGATCCACAAGGGTGATATCGGACTGTACTTCATCATCGAGAGCGGAGGCCAGGAGGTCGCCAGAGGCCAGTTCGCACAGAAGGCCTTCCGCGATATGAAGGAAAAGGATGTGCAGGAGGAAATGCAGAAGTACGATGATCTCATCGGCTTCTACGAGGGCACCGAGCTGCGCTGCCGCTTCGACTACCTCGAGCCTCAGCCCCAGCTGTCCTACGGCAGCTACACCTTCCACCTGTGCACCGACGATATCAATGGAACGCCCATGAGGCTTGCGTCCGCAGACTTCACCAACGTCGCCTCCGAACCCGATACTGAAGACGAGGACATCGGTTCCGGCGCTATGGAGGTCGAAAACGAATACGTGGGCGATTTCTACGGCTTCGGTCTGGATGCAATGAAGGAAGGCTCCTTCCCCAATTCGCAGATCTACCTCACCGGCTGGCGCTGGCGCGAGGACGCCGGGAAGCCGGAAAGCTACGAATTCGACATCGACAGCGAACACTACGACGCGGCAAGGCTGAAGGCAGAGGGCGGAAGCATGACCGTTACCTATCTGCCGCGCGACCTCTCCGCTGAATTCCCGCGCAAGGTGGAGACGGTGTTCCCCATCGAAAGCGACGCAGGCATTGTGATTGAAATCAACCTGCCCACGCTGAAAAAAGGCGATCACAATATCACGCTGTACGTGAACGCCGACGGCAAGCAGCTCAAGTTTGCCAAACGCAAGATCAACATTTCGACCCGCATGGAGGTCGACGAAACGCTTATCGAAACGCTGAAGACACAGTGGAAGTAACCGCTCACGGTCTGACGCGCACCTGCTATCATACGGAATCCGCGGCTGTTTCACAGCGCGCTCCGGCACGAAAGGAAGTACGAAAGCATGTTTTTCCTATGGATTCATTGCGGAAACAGCGGAAAAGAGTATTATCTGCCCCGAACCGATAACTGGACGGGCCGACTGCGTATCAGCAGGGCCGTAACCGGCAAGGCCAGCGTGGACCTGCCTGTTGTCATGCTCAACGGGGAAGCTTCTTTGGAGGTGCCGGAGGGATTCCGTCTTGTGGAAGGACAGGACGGAACCCAGCTCAAGCATTTGAGCCGCATTGTGATGGAAAAGGGCAATCTCCGGCTGAACATCTATGTGGCCAAGGTCAGCCGCGAGTCCCGCGCGCTGTGCAAGTATGCGATGCCCACGCAGCTCACCATCGGCAGCAAGGCTGAAAATCTGATCGCGTTCGATCAGCCGTCCATCTCCCGCACCCACGGCACCATTCTGCGCCATAAGGACGGCACCGCACAGTATACCGACCGCAGCCGCAACGGCTCTTTTGTCAACGGTCAGTTCCTGCTCAACGCCTCCACCCAGCTGCGCTACGGCGACAGGATCCTCATCCTGCCGTCGCTGCTGCTGGTGTATCTGGGCGACAGCTTTGCTGTGAACCACGCGGACGAAATCACCGTTTCGCCTACGCTCCAGCCCGCCAAGGCGCCCAAAGCGCCCGAAAGCAGCAACACCTCGCTTTCAGTGATCACGGAGTATCATCGTGCGCCGCGCCATGTGCAGCAGCCCAACCACGACGAAATCGAGATCGAGCCGCCGCTGGAGAAGGACCGCAAGAAGGATCTGCCCACGTGGCTGGCTCTGGGTCCCTCGGTTACGATGATCATGCCCATGCTCATGAGCACGCTGGTTTCCGGCCGTTCCATGGGCTCCAGCCTCGTTATGATCGGTACGTCTTCGCTCATGGCCGTGATGTGGGCGACCGCCAACCGCAAGTATACCCAGAAGCAGGCCGTTGAAAACGAAGAAGAGCGCCAGCGCATCTGCCGTCAGTACTACGCTGAAATGGAAGAACGCATCCGCGCCGAAACCGAGCGCGAGAACAAGCGCCTGATGCACAAGTATCTCAGCGTTGCCGAGTGTACTGCGCTGCCGGGTTCCCGCAGCCACCGTCTGTGGGAGCGTCTGGTGTCCCACGACGACTTCCTGCAGCTTCGCCTCGGCCTTGGCGAAATGCCCCTGCCGGTGAAGCTCAACACCAAGCCGCCCAGAATTTCGCTCACCGATGATCCGCTGCGCCATGAGGCCAAGCGCCTGTACGACCAGTACAGCATGATGAGCGATGTGCCGATCACCATTTCTCTGCGCGATAATGCCATCGTGGGCATTCTGGGTCAGAAGACCAACCCGTGGCTGATGCAGAGCATGGTCGTTCAGGCTGCCGCAAACCACAGCTATCACGATGTGCGCATCGCCATCCTGCATGGCGAGGGCGAAAACGAACAGTGGGCGTTTGCCAAGTGGCTGCCCCATGTCTACGCCACCGATGACCGTGCCCTGCGCATGGCCGTGTCCGATCCCAACGCCATCCGCGACGTGCTGGCGCATATCGACAGCGTGCTGAGCATGCGCGCCGATATGCAGCGCGACAAGCAGAGCGACGAAGATGAAGAGACGCCCGCTTCCGTGCTCCCGTGGTACCTGATCTTCTGCACCGATCCGCATCTGATGGAAGATCATCCTGTAATGCGCCACCTGACCTCCACCAACCTCGGCGTGACCTTCATCATGCAGACGCCCACCATGGAGCAGCTGCCCAAGGAATGCTTCGCCGTGATCGAGGCCAAGGAGCGTCTGGGCGCGATCTATACCATGGACGGCAAGATGACCGGCGTTCGCTTCGAAGCCACCACCTCCGACCGTCTGCAGGCCTTCTCCAGAAGCATCGCCCCGGTTCGAATCAAGGAGGTTGTGGAAAACTCCGCGATTCCTTCGCTGGTTACCTTCCTGGAAACCTATCAGGCCCGCAAGGTCGAGGACATCGACATCCGTTATTTCTGGAACGAGAACCATGCCTGGCAGGCCATCCGCTCCACGCTTGGCATCAAGGCCGGCGGCGTTCCGTTCGTTCTGGACATCTCCGATAAAAACCACGGCCCGCACGGCCTGATCGCAGGTACTACGGGCGCCGGCAAGAGCGTTCTTCTGCAGACCTTTATCCTCTCTCTTGCCATCAACTACAGCCCCACCGAGGTTCAGTTCATCCTCATCGACTACAAGGGCGGCGGCACGTCCGAGGACTTCCGCGTCCTGCCCCATGCCGCAGGCATCATCGACTCTCTGCAGGGCGAGCGCATGATCTTCCGCGCGCTGGCCTCCATCAAGGGCGAAATCCTGCGCCGCGAGGAAATCTTCAAGAATGTGGGCGTCAACAACATCGACGACTACATGAAGTACTACAACAGCGATCCGGCTGAAGAATCTCTGGGTCACCTGATCATCATCGTCGACGAATTCGCCGAACTCAAGAAGGAACAGCCCGATTTCATGCGCGAGCTCGTCAGCGCCGCGCGCGTGGGCCGTTCGCTGGGCATGCACCTGGTGCTCGCCACCCAGAAGCCCTCCAACTCCGTCAGCGACGAAATCGCCGCCAACACCCGATTCAGAATCTGTCTGCGCGTTGCCAGCAAGAGCGACTCCAGCGAAATGCTCAAGCGCCCCGAGGCAGCGTACCTCAAGGGCATGGGCCGCTGCTATGTGCAGGTCGGCAACGACGAGCTCTTCGAGCAGGTCCAGACCAGCTACTCCGGCGCCGATTACGCGCCCGACGCCCTGCGTCCCGAAGAGCAGCCCAGACTCCTCAACGAGTCCGGCCAGCCCATCAAGCTCAAGCGCAAGAAGAAGGACGACAAGGACAACGAGCTGGTGCAGCGCAAGAGCGAGCTGGATGTTGTGCTTGAATACCTCAACGAAACCTGCGACAAGTATCAGTTCCCCAAGGCCCGCAACATGTGGCTGGACGAACTGTCCCAGATGATCCGCCTCAACGAGATCGAGGCGCTCAATGCCAAGTGCTACCGCGACGGCGTGTGGCAGCCTGCCGACGAAGGCGAGCTTGTGGCTTACTACGCCATGGGCGACGACGTCGAAAAGCAGCGCTATCTGCCGGTTGCCATGGAATTCATCGGCGAGCGCAACCAGATTATCTGCGGCCTGTCCGGCAGCGGCAAGACGACGCTGCTTCAGACCATCGCAGTGTCCCTCGCGCTCCGTTACTCGCCCGAGGATCTGCAGATGTACGTCTTCAGCCTCACCAGCCGCATGCTCTCCAGCCTCGAAACCCTGCCTCATGTGGGCGATGTGGTATACGAGGACGAGCCCGACGAGCAGGTGCGCCTGATGGAGCTGATCTATCAGGAGTCCGAACGCCGCAAGAAGCTGTTCGCACTTCTCTCCACCGACAACTACGTGCAGTACAACAAGGCCGCCCGCGCTTCCGGCGGCAAGCATCCCACCGTTCCGGCTGTGGTGGTGCTCATCGACCGCATGGCGCAGCTGCGTGAATGGGGCGAGCAGAAGAAGGAAGACAAGCTCCAGCTCTTCTACGACATGCTCCGCTCCGCCTCCAGCCAGGGCATCTTCTTCGTGATGACCGCCTACGAGCGCACCGAGCTGCCGGGCAAGTACCAGTCCTTCGTACACGGCATCTCGCTGCAGATGACCGACCGCATGGACTATGCCGACGCCATCAGCGCCCGTATTCCCGTGGAATGGGGCGGCATCCGCGAATACCCCGGCCGCGGCATGATTGCCCGCGTCGACAAGGAAGCCAAGCAGACCTACATTTACGAAATTCAGTCCGCCGTCTATGGCACGGCTGACTCCGATGCCGGCCGCTCCGAGCAGATCCGTCAGCTGGGCCGCGAAATGACCGCCGCCTGGAAGGGACGCCTGCCGCAGAAGATCGAGCGCATTCCTGCCGAGCCCACCCTCAGCCTCCTGCTTCAGGACGAGCGCATGGCGGCTGATATGGCCAGGGTCGACCGTCTGCCGCTGGGCTACATCAAGAACACCGGCAAGACGCAGAGCATGGATCTGCGCGAGCACTTCTCGCTCATGGTCTGCGGCCCGCGCAAGTCCGGCAAGACCAACGCGATCCAGAACTTCGCCTCCACCTTCGCAAAGAAGGGCGCGAGGGTTTACGTCATCGGCGATTCCGATCTGGCAGCGTGGGCTGTAAAGCAGGGCATGAACGGCTTTGCCCACGGCGATAAGGGCTGGACCGAGGCCTTTGTGGAATTGTTCACCAAGGAGATCCCGCGCCGCTCCAAGCTGCTCACCGAGGCCAAGGCCAAGGGCGGCAACGACGCCAGAAAGGCGCTGCTCGAAACCTTCGAACCCGTTGCCATTCTGGTTGACGGCATCGACGGCTACATCGAAAAGTACGGCGAGACCGACAACACCGTGACCAACCTCAAGTATTTCTTCGCCGACAACGTGTCCGGCTATGGCATCTACACCATCGCAACCGTTTCCCACAACGCCTTCACGCGCGTGAAGATCAAGGAGCCCGTGCTCAGCATGACGAAATCCGGACGCGGCATCATGCTCGAGGGCCGTCTGTCCGAATGTGATCCGTTTGACGTGCCGATGCCCTTCAGCAAGAAGAGCCAGGCTTACCCGCTGGGCGAGGGCCTGTACGTCGCCGATCAGAACGTCGAGCTGATGACCTTCCCGCGCTGGAACGAAGGGGCGGTGTGATGAATGGTTCTGCCCATGATCGTTTATGGCGTAGACGACAAAGATAAAGAAATATTTTTCGGGGGACTCAACGAGGTCAGCCAGAAGACCGATACCCAGTTCCGCATCGTGATCGATACCGATGACACCGACGACGCAATCAGGGCGATTCAGGAGGAATCCCACATCGCCGTGGTTGTGCTCGGCGTGGAAAGCCTGCGCAAGGACAAGCAGAAACTGGCCATTCGTCTGGGCAAGCTTACCATGATGTGCAACCGCGACCATTATGTGGTATACCTCATCAAGCAGCGCGAGGAGCTGGAACTGGTGCTTCCGCTGTGCGCCCGCAGCGCAGGCGTACTGGTTTGTCCTGTGGAGGACAAACCCATCCGCATGGTTTTCACCCCGGTGTTCGAGGATTACCACCGCATCTATGAAAACGAAACGTCGCAGGACGGCAAGTGGCTGAACCTGAAATCCGCAGGCAAGGTCTACCGCATCCGTCTCAATGACGTCATCATGGTGCAGGCGGTGGACAAGATGGTCGAGTTCCACACCGAAAAGCAGAACATTGCTGTGTACAGCAGCATGGATCAGGTGGAAAAGATGCTGGATGAAACCTTCATGCGCTGTCATCGGTCCTATTTCATCAACAGCGAGAAGATCCAGTACATTGATTTCAGGGAAATGACCATCCATCTGCTCGACGGATCGGCCGCCCCGCTGGCACGCTCCTTCAAAGAGGCAATGAACCGCTCCTTCGCAGCGGTCAATGCCTGAATGCCGAAAGCACAGGAGGATTGCTCATGGAAACCATCATTGTTGAAATCTGCATTGCCTCAACCGGAATGGTTGCGGACTTTATGCTGCCTGCCCATGTACAGGTGTCCAAGCTGATTGGCGAACTGGCCCGCCTGATCGAGCAGCATTTCCAGGAGACTTCCTTTGCCAAGGAAGCGCCTATGCTGTGCGATATGGCCACCCGACAGTTCCTTCCCGAAAACCAGACGCTGGCTCAGGCCGGTATCCGGGACGGCCACCGTCTAATGATCGTATAACCGGCTGAGCCGGAAAG
This sequence comes from Clostridia bacterium, assembly GCA_017938645.1. Next base: position 4,996 of record JAGBBE010000063.1, on the reverse strand, counting down.
GTACGGAAAACTAAGAAAAGAAAATAAACAAAAAAGGAGGGAACCACCATGGCTTTTGAAGTGGATACTGCTGAGGTCAAGCGCGTTGCGGACGCAATCAAGGCGATTGCGGGTGATGTGAAGGCGCTTTCCAGAGGCAATGTCAGCCGCATGCAGGACAGCGTGGAGGAAAACCTGCGCGGTGAAATGGCGGATGCGCTCAACAACGCGCTCAACGGCCTTTCGTCTGACATCAACGCCATCGGCGCAGGTCTGGACAGCATCCAGAAGGCGCTGTACGAGTACATCAAAAAACTGGAAGCCGCCGATCGCGAGGCGGAAGAAATCATCCGTGGCTGATCGGCCCCGAATGGATGATCGTGGAGGAACCGCAATGAGAACGAAGTTTTACAGAGGAATTGCCCTGGTGCTTTGCCTGATCTGCCTGTGCTCCGCAGCACTGGCGCAGTCTGCCCAGGTGGCAGGAATCAAGGTCATCGGCGTTCGTTCCGATGAACAGAGCGCAGTGCTGTACGTGGGCCTCAAGGGCATGGGCAGCAACGGCGCAGCAACCAAAACGGACGTCGAGAACGTAGCAGTCATAGGCAGCCGGGATCAGGTCCCGCTGTCCGTGAAGCCGCTGAAGGGCAGCCAGGTGGGCCACATCATTGTTGTGGATACATCGCGCTACTACTACAACAATGAGTACGTAACGTCCGAAAACCTGCAGGAAATCATCGCCGCCTATCTGGATTATGTGCCGGAAGATGAGCAGGTGATGTTCATTACTGCCGGAGAAAGCGAGCCGGTTCTGAGCAACTACATGTCCCGCGAAGAAGCCCGTGCCTACGTTACGAACGTTCAGATCGGCAAGTATACGTCTGCCTGCATCTACAGCGCTATCTGCAAGGCGTTTGAGCTTGCATCCGAGCCCGGCAATGATGATCCGCTGTTCAACACCGTAATGATCATTGCCGACCCCGATCTGGAGAGCAACAACGACCCGGCTCACAGCCTGGGCGAAGCCTCCATGATGTACAATTACTCCGACATCAAGTTTGACGTCTACATGACCACGCCGCGCCGCCAGCGCTTCCTGGAGGGCACCGGCAATCCGCAGCGCCGTCAGGCCCTGGAATCCAGCTTTGCCAACTTTGCCAACTTCGCCCAGCAGGTGGACGGCAAGTACATCGAGATCGCGCAGACCAACGACGGCGTGACCACCTCTCCGCTGGCCACCGCCATGGCTGCCGAGCAGGGCTCCGACCTGTATCTGCAGGTGGACTACTCCGAGCTGCGCAACAGCATCCCTGTTGACGGCGAAAAGCAGAAGGTACAGCTGTCCATTCTCTACAACGAGCAGCGCGAGCAGATCGTGCGCACGGTGGAGGTGGAGGTCAACACCAAGCTGATGCCCACGCCCGATCCCACGCCTGAACCCACGCCTGAACCCACGGCTACGGTTGCGCCCACGCCCACGCCCGTGGTTGCCAGCGGTCAGACGGACATCAAGGCTATGAATGCAGTGCTCGCTCTGTATGAGCTGCACTACCTCGACCGCAAGGACTACAAGGAGTTCGGCAGCGAGTGCCTCATGGCCTACATCGAGTTCTGCCGCGAAAACAACATTGAAGCCGGCGAAGGCATCGATGATGAAGGCTATGCACTGCTCACCAGCAGCAGGGCCATCCCCAAGACGACTCCCACGCCGCAGCCCACCGCTACGCCCGTTCCCACCGTTCCGCCGGCCGGCTACATGATCAACGATACCGATGCTGAGCCCAACGGCTTCATCGGTCAGATGCAGACGGTTCTGAAGAACCTCAACTGCTACGGCAAGGAAGAGTACGCCAACTACGGCCGTCTGGATCAGGCGACGGTGAACGCTGTCGCGCGTTACTGCGAGCACTTCAACTGGCGCAATGACCTGCATCCCAACGGCGTTGCCAGCGCGGTTGTTCAGGACATCGTGACCAATGGTGAAAAGCGCGAGCCCATCCCGGATGAGGTTCCCTCCTTCCGTGAAAAAATCATCGCCTTCCTCACCAGGGATATCACGCTGGGCAGCCTCTCGATTCCCACGTGGATTCCCGTGGCGGTGTCCGCTGTGGTGCTGTTCGCCATCCTGATCCTTGTGATCGTTCTCGGCGGCAAAAAGAAGAAGCAGAATTATGATGAGGTTTCTCCCCTCAATCAGCCTTCTGCCAGCCTGCAGCCGGTCACGCCCGGTTTTGGCGGTGATCCCTTCGATCAGGGTCCCATGGATTTCGAGCCCACGACTTCCGATGACGGCGAGGAAACCATGCAGCCCTACTTCTCCAAGCTGGTGACCCTCACCATGGAATTCGGCGGCAGAAGCGATACGGTGGAAGCTGAGCTCAAGGAAGATCCGCCCTACACCATCGGCCGCAAGGACTGCCAGCTTACCCTTGACAGCATGGACAGCTCCGCCTCCCGCAGGCATGCTGAACTCTATGTCAAGGACGGTCAGGTCTACGTGCGCGACAAGAGCTCGCATCAGAATACCTACCTCAACGGCCGCAAGGTGCGCTCCAGCACCGACGGCGCAATCGTCAACAACGGCGACAGGCTGCAGCTCAGCCAGCACACCATCATAATCAGATGGTAAGCACAGGAGTGGTAACAAAGTGTCGGAAGAAAGAAATCATCGCCTGTTTCAGGTATTCGGAATCTTCAACGTTTTCGTAATGCTGAGCCTGCTGATTCTCGAACCGGTGTTTCTGGTGCTGTGGGTGCTGCTGGTGGTGCTGGGATGCATTATCTTCAGCCGCGTCAGGCCGGATGTGTGGCAGCCTGAAATGCAGCGGTTCAAAAACCGCGTTCGGGCTGTGAAGAATCGTTTTTTCGGAGCGCCCAAGGGCGATGACCCCAGAAAAACGACCTTCGTGCCGGATCACGTGCTTGTGTCTCTGAATGCAGGCAGTCAGCAGAAATTTCTTGTGAACGCTGAAACCTACCTGATCGGACGAAACCGCAACTGCAACTGCAGACTCAAAAACGCACCTACCGTAAGCCATGAACACTGCCGCATCATCTTCCGCAAGTACTCTCAGGAGTATTATGTGGAGGATCTGCGCAGCAGCAACGGCACCTATCTGGGTACCCGCAGGCTGGAGCCGTTCACGCAGGAAATGCTGCTGGAAAATTCGGAACTGACAATCGGAGATTGCCGCTTTCGTTTTGTAAAGCAGGCAGGGAGTGCAAAATGATGAACGAAGAGTTGATTCGGGTCGATACCGACGAAACCCGGAGTCTGGTCTCGCAGCTGGAAAGGCTCAGCGATGAGATGGACTCCATTGTCACCAAACTGCGCGCGGTTGCTGAATACCTTCAGGAGCCCCGTGAACTCACCGAGGCGCTCCGCGCAAAACGCCGTCAGGTCAACCAGCTCATCGAGAAGGTCGAGCAGATGGCCAGGCGCCTCAGGCAGGTTGCTGAGGACTTTGATGCCTGTGAAGCATGGCTGGGAAAGCAGGCATACATCATCAACGATGTGTATCTGATGCGAAAAGCCAAATCGGAAGAAGCAAAATAACCATTCACCCCCAAAAATGTGCATTTCGTCAGTTTTGCTTTCATCCCGGCGATGGGTCTGATATACTTCAATCATCAAAGGAACCCAAACCCCACTGAAACCCAAAACCCTTCGAAATATAAGAAATGGATGGTGGAAGAAACTATGAGTCACTGGATCGTAACTATCAGGGCAATCCTCCGATTCCTCTCCGAAGCCCGCAAGGCGCAGGACGAACTCAACAAGGCCAATGAAGCCATGAACAAAGCCGCGCAGGATCTGTGCAGCAAGTGGCAGGGCGACGCGGCCGCAGCCTTCGCTCAGGAACAGGGCGTCCTCTACCAGCACTGCTCCCAGCTCAGCAGCGTAGGTTCCGAATATATGAGCCTGCTGCAGCAGACCGCTCAGAAGTACGAAGAAGCCGAACAGCGCGCGACCAACGCGATCAAGGGCTAAGACAGCACACGACCAGTAGAGAAAAGGAGAAAAGACAATGGCTGATAATATTCGTGTTGTAGATTCCGAACTTCAGGCGTGTGTAGCCGCCTACCGCAATAGCCTCGACGTACTGCAGACTGCCGTAAGGACCTACGAAGCCGCGATGAACGCTCTGCGCAGCGACTGGACCGGCAAGGCCTTCGTGATCATGATCGCCAAGGTTGTGGACCTCGTAAACAAGATCAAGGCCTCCTTCGAGCGCGTGAACGACGCCATCAGCGAGCTGCAGGCTGTAGAGAACCTGTTCGAAGAAAACGAGAGCAAGCTCAAGGGCAATTTCGATGCTCTGGACGCCGGCTCCCAGTCCCCGTTCGGCGGCTAATCGGTTTTTAAGACGACAGAGAGAGAGGAAGAAATATCATGGCATTGATTCAGGTAACCGTATCTGAGCTGCAGAGCGCAGCGAGCAAGATCGCCAAGGCAAACGAAACGTTCCGTGAGACTGTCGCCGCCGTGAGGGCCGCAGCCGAAGCGCTGGGCGACACCTGGGAAGGCCCCACCCGCGATACTTTTATCGCCGAGCAGGAAGAAATCGACACCTGGTACAACATGATGGCCGAGTGCGTGGACCAGTATGTGCAGTCCATGAACGTGGCCGCCGCTGAATACCTGAACACCGACAAGGCCGCCGCCGATCTGATCCGCAAGGGCTAAGACGCGACCAGAGAGAATTGAGGAGGAAAAAACATGTCTGAATATCGCTTGAAGGTAAGCGTAGAAGAAATGCAGGAGACCATCGGCAAGTTCACCAACGCGAAGGACCAGCTGGCTGCGGCATACGGCCAGATGGCTGCCGAAGTGATGGCACTGAACAGCTCCTGGAACGGCCAGGCGAGCGAAGCTTTTGTGAACCGCTTCAGCGAGCTGACCGCCAACATCAAGACCAGCGACGCGACCATGGAACAGGCCATCACCGGTCTGAAGACCGCCGCTGAGATTTACGAAGAAGTCACCGCTGACGTGTCCGGCATGTGGTCCGGCGCC
>JAGBBE010000008.1 GCA_017938645.1 Clostridia bacterium | reverse complement strand
TCGTTGGGGTAGTCGATTTCGTTGCCGATGGACCAGAAAATGATGCTGGGATGGTTGCGGTCACGCTTCACCATGCCCTCCAGATCGGCCTTGTGCCACAGCGGGAAGTCCTCGGCATAGCCAAAACGCTTGGGCGGATACACGTTGTGACCCTGCCACCACTTGTTCTTGGCGCCCTCCCACTCGTCAAAGGCCTCGTCCATCACCAGCAGACCCATCTCGTCGCACAGATCCAGCAGATGGCTGTCCGGCGGATTGTGGGCGGTACGCAGCGCATTGCAGCCGCTGGCCTTGATGGCCTTGATACGGCGCGCCCATACGGCCTTGGGCACAGCAGCGCCCAGGCAGCCTGCGTCATGGTGCACGCAAACGCCCTTGAGCTTCATGTTCACGCCATTCAGGAAGAAGCCTTCGTTGCAGTCAAAGCGGATGGTGCGGATGCCGATGGGGATGATGTTCTCATCGGTCACTTCGCCAGCCTTCACGGCCTGCGCAACCACCTTGTACAGGTAGGGATTTTCCGGGCTCCACAGGTTGGCTTCCGGCACAGTCAGCAGAACTTCGCCCTTTTCGCCGCAGGCTTCCGCCTCGGCTACGATACAGCCGCAGGGCTTTTTGATGGTGAACTTCGCGCCATCCGCGCCCAGCGTTTCGTACTGCACCTTCAGGGTAGCAACGCCGTTTTCCACCTTTTCGGTGGTCACGAAGACGCCGTCCGTTTCAAAGGCGCACAGGTCGGTCACTTCCAGCGTGACATCGCGGTAGATGCCGCTGCCGGTGAACCAGCGGGAATCCGCCACTTCATCGTGCTCCACGCGCACGCAGATCACGTTTTCGCCGGGATGCACAAAAGCCGTTACATCATGGGTGAAGGTGGCATAGCCAAAGGCGCGCTGGCCCAGATAGTTGCTGTTGATCCACACGCGGGCATGCTTGTACACGCCGCCAAAGGTAATGCGCACACGCTTGCCCGCAGCGTCCTCGGGCAGGATGAAATGCTTGCGGTACCACGCGGTGCCGCCGGGCAGGTAGCCGGTGCCGCTGGCGTTTTTACGATCAAAGGGATGCTCCACAGACCAGTCATGGGGCAGCGTGACCACACGCCACGCGCTGTCATCCCAGCCCATGAAATCCGCACCGATCTCATCGCCAAGGTGGAAACGCCAGTCGAGGTTCAGGTTCATCTTGGTGCTCATGATTGCCTCCGTAGTTACAAAGAAATGAGGGGCTGCCGGGGGAATCAAATTCCCGAGGCAGCCCCCGTACTATGCTTTTTTAGAGTTCTGGAAGATCAGATTACAGGCCGTAAGCGGCGTTGATCTGCTTCTGGATCTCTTCCATGCACATGTCGATACCGGCGGCCTTCAGCTGCTGACGGAACTCGGCAACGAAAGCGGCGGGATCATCCATCATGCCGAAGCAAATGCGCGGCATATAGGTGTTGTACACGTTGGACAGGTTGTCCAGGTACATCTGGATGGGGCTCAGGTCGAATACGACACGGCCGTAGGGATAGTTGATCTTGACTTCCTCGTACTTGGCGTACAGAGCGTCGATGGCTTCCCAGTCACGATCGGCGGAACGCAGTTCCAGCTCGTCGCGGCGGCCCCACCACCAGTTCAGGCTGACGCCATCGGTGGAATCGTTGAAGCCTTCGGGACGAACGATGTAGCCGTTCTCATCCAGGGTGTACATGTCGCCCTCGATGCCGTACTGCATCAGGCGGTAGATTTCGGGATCGTTGCGCAGCAGGTCATAAACCATCAGAGCGCGCTCGGGGTTCTCGGAGGTCATGGCAACGGCCATGGCGCCGTGGGTGATGTTCAGGCCCACAACGTTGTTCATCTCTTCGCCGAACCAGAAGAAGCCAACGTCAGAGCCGGGCTGCTTCTCGTTCATCTTGGTGCGCTCGCCGGTCCAGGTCTGGGTGTGATGCTGGTGAGCACCAGTCAGGCCTTCGTACATTTCAGCCATCACGTCGCCGGTGTAGTTGAGCACGTCAGTGCGCCAGTAGCCAGCGTCGGCCCACTCCTTCATCTCGGTGGCGAAGTTCACAAGCTCGTCGCCCTCGATGTAGTAGTTGGACAGGGTGTAGGGATTGTCCTTGGATTCGCCGTAGAACAGGTCAACGCCGATGCCTTCGATGTAGACGTTGGGGGTGTGAGAGGTCTGCCAGCCGCCGGCCATCTGAGGAGCGTAAGAGCTGCCGTTGCCGTTGGCGTCCCACGGAATAACGCCTTCCTTGTTGTCCTTGACGTACTGGAAGTAGACCTGCAGGTCTTCCCAGCTATGAACGCCGTCAGCCAGGCCAGCTTCCTTGGCCCAGTCGCCGCGATACAGGAAGCCATGGTTGGTCCACTGAGCGTACTCATCTTCGGGGATCAGGTAGATCTCGCCGTTGTAGGAGCACAGTTCCCAGTTCTCAGCAGGCACGTTCGCCCAGGTCTGGGGAGCGTAGGTCTTAAGCATTTCTTCGCTCAGGGGCAGGAAAGCGCCCTTCTGGATGTTGGGCCAGGCGTTCAGCCAGTCGGTAGCGGTACCGATCAGGTCGATTTCGCCGCTCTGGGTAGCCAGAGCCAGGTTGTACTTGGTGGTCCAGTCGGTCCACTCGATCCAATGCACAGCCAGCTCAGCGTTGACCTTCTCGGTCAGCTTCTCGTTGATCTTGGCCAGCACTTCGTTGGTGCGGTTGTTGGGGATGTCGCCGGTGACGAGGTAGGTGATGGTCACATGCTTGGAAGTGTCGATCTCAGCCAGAGCGGGAACGCAGCCGACGATCATGAGCATCGCCATCAGCAGGGCAACAAGTTTCTTCATGTTGGGTCCTCCTTCAGGTTTTTTATTTTTCAGCGGCCGTACGCCGCCATGGGTAACGGAAGCAATCAGCCCTTGACGGAACCGACGGTCAGGCCGGCAACGAAGTACTTCTGCACGAAGGGATAGAGCAGAATGATGGGGCCGGTGGCCACGGTAGCGGTGGCCATCTTGAGGGTTTCGCCGGGCAGGTCATCCAGCACAACGTTGGAGCCGGCCACGGAGTTCTTGAGGCTGGCAACCTTGTTGATGACGTTGTAGAGGTGGTACTGCAGCGGACGGTAGGCCACCTTGGAAGAGAGGAACAGGCTGGAGTAGTACCACTCGTTCCAGTAGGCCAGCGCCAGGAACAGGCCGATGGTGGCCAGAGCGGGCTTCATGGAGGGCAGGATCAGCGACCAGAAGATGCGGAAGTCGCCGGCGCCGTCGATCTTGCCGGACTCGGTGATCTCATGCGGGATCGCCTTGACGAAGTTCTTCATCAGCACGATCAGCCACGGGCTCATCAGAAGCGGAAGCAGGATGGCCCAGTAGGTGTCGGCCAGGTTGAGCGTCTGCTTGATGAGCAGATAGAACGGAACCAGACCGGCGGAGAACAGAGAGGTGAAGTAGATGTAGAACATGATGCCGTTGCGGAAGGGGAAGTCCTTGCGCTGCAGGGCATAGCCGGTCATCGAGATGATGAACAGGCCGATGAGCGTGCCCACCACGGCCAGACCGATGGTAACGGCATACGCGCCGATCATCTGGTCAGGAGAGCGGAAGAGCAGCTCGTAGGAAAACAGCGAGAAATCCGTGGGCCACAGGGTAAAGCCCGTGCGGCGGATAGCCTCCTCCGTGGAGAAGGAAGACGCGATAACCATCCAGAACGGAATGATGCACGCGATGGAAAACAGCGTAACGATCACGTAGGTAAAGCCGCGGATGATGCGATCGGACGCATCCAGCTTGATCTTCTTGGGATGGTTCAGAATGACCGGAGCCTGATTGGCAGGTGCTTTGGACATAACAGCTTCTCCTTTCTCCAAAAAATCAGAACAGGGCATAATCAGGATCGAGCTTCTTGACAAAGGCGTTGGCGCCGATGACGATGAAGAAGCCGACCACGCTCTGGAACAGGCCAACGGCAGAGCTCTGCGCGAAGTTGAAGCTGTTCATCATGGAGCGGTAGACGTAGGTCTCGATGATGTCCGTGGTCTTGAAGAGCATGGAGTTGTTGCCGACCAGGTTGTAGAACAGGCCGAAGTTACCCTTGAGGATGCCGCCGATGGCGAACAGGAACAGGATGACAACGGTGGGCTTCAGGGTGGGCAGGGTGATGTAGCGGATGCGCTGGAAGCCGTTGGCGCCGTCGATCTGAGCCGCTTCCATCATGGAAGTATCCATGCCGGTGATGGCGGCAAAGTAGACGACCGTGCCGTAGCCGGTGCCCTTCCAGAGGTTTACCAGCACGATGATGATGGGCCATGCATTGGGAATCTGGTACACCTTGGCCATCTCGCCGCCCATGTTGCGAACCATGTTGGAGATGAAGCCGTAGTCATAGTTGAGCAGGTTGTAAACCAGCAGAGAAACCAGAACGTCGGAGATGAAGTAGGGCAGGAACATCATGGACTGGGTGGTCTTCTTGAACCACTTGCAGGCCACTTCGTTGAGCAGGATGGCGAACAGCAGCTGCAGCACGTTGCCCAGCAGGATGAAGGCGATGTTGTACAGAACCGTGTTCTTCAAAAGCAGCGTCAGCTGGCCGCTCATGAACAGGAACTTGAAGTTCTGCAATCCTACAAAAGGACTTCCGAAGATGCCCTTGTTGTACTGGAAGTTGGTAAAGGCGATGTATGCGCCGGGCATGGGCATGTATGAGAACACGAAGAAGAAGATAATTGCCGGCAGACACATCAGGATCAGAGTTCTGTGCTGGATTACAAGCTGCCAGAAGCTAGGCTTCTTGTAGCTCAGCTGGTCATTCACAACAGCAGTTTTTGCTTTGGCCAAGGTTTCCCGCCCCTTTCATACGTCACGCCTCGCGGCGGTAACGCAGATCACTTTTTGAAACCGGTTTCTATTTTCCTTGAAACACAAATATTTGCTGCAGCGGCAGCAAATACTCAGTCTCCCGATGGAGTTAGAAAGCTATGAAACCCATTTCATATGGCCAATATAGCATACCGTGTATCAAAAAGTCAAGCAAATTGCACAAAAAATGATAAAGGGACAAAAATAAACCGGGTCTTTTTTTGAAAACCCGGTTTTGAATGAATTGTTTTTTCTTACTTATCGGGGAGGCATGCACGACTGTTTTTTCAGCAGTCTGGGCGGAACCAGCTGATTGCGAGGGATTTCACGGCCTTCAATGGTACCGATGGCAGCGTCCATGAGCATGGCGGCGTACACGTCATAATCATAACCTACGGCAGTGAGCTGCGGCGTCATGACGTCGGTGATGAAGGTGTCGTCAAAGCACATCACGGACATCTCCTGCGGCACCTTCACATGGTGGGCAAGAAGCCGCTGCAGCATACCGGTGGCAATCACATCGTTGAGGCCCAGAAGCGCCGTGGGACGCTTGTCAAGCGCCATGATCCTGTCCACGCCCTCGCAGCCGGAAGATGTGTCGTACCACGGAACGCTCACCATCCATTCCTCACGCACAGGAAGCCCCGCCTCCTGCATGCGCTCCCGGAAACGGTCCAGCTTTTCCTTCGTGCCGTAAAACTGCGCGCCTGTGTAGACGAAGCCGATGTCGCGGTGCCCCAGTTCCAGCAGATAGTCCATCGCCAGATCCACCGATCCCTTGTGATCAACCTCTACGCCGCAGATGCGCTCATGCGGGCTGCGCGATGCCACCACCAGCGGCGTGGTTTCCATGGCGGCGTCCAGAAGCTGCGTAAAGGCTGCATCGGGCACGGTGAGGTCAATGCGTCCGCCGGAAATGATGATGGCGTCGGCACGCTGCTCGCGAAGCCTGGCCATGGCCGCGTCCTCCAGTTCCGAACGCGACAGGGTATTAAACAGCATGGTGGCATATCCGCGCTGGTATGCCGCATTGACGCATGCGGTGAACAGGCTGTTGTAATAGGGATTGCCCACGTCGGCAACCATCATGCCGATCAAGTGAGAATGCGTTTCCGACAGCGCCCGTGCCATCGCATTGGGATGGAAATTGTATTTTTCAATGATCTGCTTAACGCGGATGCGCTTCTCCTCACGCACCGTTCCGCTTCCGGTGAGGATGCGCGAAACGGTTGCGGGCGATACCTCCGCCTCGCGGGCAATATCATAGATGGTGATGTGCTTGCGGTTCACGTGTGCCGCTTCCTCTCGTGCGAACTGAGGTTTATTCTACTCCTCCCCCATGTCAAAGTCAACGAAGATACAGTTAATATGCAATCATGGGGAGGTGTTCCGGCTCGTCCGCCACAGGCTCCAGTTCGCCGGCATGAATGCGATACATTCTTTCCGAACAGGTCTTTACTGCCTGCGCCATGTCCTCATACGGCTGCAGACAGATGTCAAACAGACCGATGTTGTAGTTTTCGCCGTCAAAACGTCCGAGCACAAACTGGTCGTAGCACTGGAAGTAATGGCATCCCACGCACATGGGATGTGCAGCGGCGTGCTCGCAGTAATAGCGGTATGCCCTGCCGCGGTCCTTCTGCGTAGCCACGGCCTTGAGTCCGGTGGCGGTCAGGCCGGAATCGAGCGCGCCGAAGTGGAACTCACCGATCATCACGGGCAGATCAACGCCCAGCTCCTCCACATGGGCGATAGCTTCAGTGGGATCGAAAGCATAGCAGTTGATGGAGAATACGTCAAAGCATTCCCAGCCGGAAGTGAGCACCGGGTCGGAAATCCACGCCCAGCGCATGCCGAGGATCATGTGATTGGGATCGACCTCGCGGCAGGCCATGGAGGGAATGGCGGTGTATGCACGGATGAGCTCAGCGGAATACAGGCGCAGGTCCTGCTTCGCCTGTTCAGAGAAGGCGGAAGCCTTTTCGATGGGCTCCTTCAGCGCGTCAAAGCTGGCAAAGGCTGTGTTCCACGCCTGATTCAGCGCATCGATGCTGCCGTACTTGCCCATCAGGTGAGCAATCAGCCCGCGCTTGCACCAGGTATTCTCCCTGTCGCGCAGGACTTCGTCGGCGATGATCAGCCCGTCCACAAACGCCCAGCCGGGCTCGTTGCGCAGGAAGTAGCCGATCATCCACGGATCATCCCTGCGTTCCATGAGCGCCTGTGCGCACAGACGCGCATCCTCGCAGTATTCAGGCGAGAGCACGTCCGGGAAGTCGCGGAAGATCTTGTGCTGCGTCTCCGGAAAGCGTTCCAGACTGGTGACATACGGCATGCGTCCATAAAGCTTTTCGTCCGACCAGTTGGCCAGCGTGTTCATACCGATGTTTTTGAGCTGGCTGGCGACCATGCGCTTCCAGCATTCATACCAGTCATCGCCAAATGCGCGCTTGAGATTGGCGCGTTCAAAGGACAAAAGCTTGCCCATTCCGCGGCCGTTCTCGCCCCATTCGTGCTCCATCGGCTCCACCAGCTGAGGATCATCCATCTCCCAGCTGAGCAGGCTTTCCAGCCCGTCCACCCGCGCATCGCAGCGCGCCACAACGCAGTCGGGGCCGGCGCTGAAGAACGCGCATCCATCCGGATCGACCAGATACCAGCGTCCATCCTGCTTGATGCGGCTGAAGTAGCCAGTTCCTTCCTTCCGCTTCATTCCCGCATGACCGCCCCACTTCGTCCACTCGGCAAAGGGATAACTGTCGGGCAGATCGGCCTGAGCGCGGATGGCGGCAATCATGGTATCCACATCCGGCATCTTGCCCTTCCACTGCTTGGGAATGTACTGGCCCATCTCGTCGACCAGCTTTTCAGCCGGAACCTCCGCCGCTTCGCAGGGCGTGTCGCTGAGTTCAAGGCTTTCGAGCCTGACGAGCGGATCGTGATAGGTTTTGATGTTCACCAGTTCCGCGCGCTCCACGTCCTCACGGGCGATGCGCGAGCCGTGGCACACCACCTTCAGTTCGCCCGGAATGTGGCCGGGGAAGAGAATATGGCCGTCCAGCCAGTTAAGGTCAATATACAGATTGGTGCGGTACCCCGGCATCACGCCAAAGCGCACCGTCACGCGCGGTTCGCTTTCGCCCTTGCCGTAAGCACGGAATTCAAAAGCCATCGAATGCTCTTCCAGCACGGTAAGCGTCACGTTGAGATAACGTTCGCTGGTCTTTGCAATTTCAGGAAGCAGCACGCCGCCGCCCAGTGCGGGAAGACGCAGAGCGTTGTTTTCTTCCATTGTTCCCGGAAGCAGACGTTCCCTTGTGATGTTGAGCTTCATATATTCATTTTCCTTTCTGCGGCCAGTATTGATAAATGTATCATATCACATACCCCATTTTTTCACAATGAAAAACCATCCGGCCCAGACCGGATGGCTGATTTCAGTTGCCGAGCAGTTTTTTGAGCTGTTCCATTGTTTCGCTCGAAGGTTCGGGCAGATGCGCAAGCGGAAACGTCAGCTTCATCGACTCGTACTTGGTTTCGCACAGCTTCCTGAACGGCAGAAGCTCCACGCCGTCGACACAGGAATACGGATGAAGGATTTCCTTAAGCACCTCGATGGAAGCCGCATCGTCGTTAAGCGTTGGAATGATCACCTGACGAATGGTTGTGGGAATGCGCCGTTCATTCAGTTCACGCAGGAAATGCAGCGGTCTGTCAATTCCGCAGCCCACATACCGGCGGTACATGTCATCCGACGTGTACTTCACATCCAGCAGCACGCGATCCGTGTGCCTGAGCAAACGTTCAACGCCGGCATTCCAGATCGCGCCTGAGCTGTCCAGACAGGTGTTGATGCCGTTTTCATGGCAGCGTTCAAACACCTCTGCAGCAAAATCCGCCTGCAAAAGCGGTTCGCCGCCGGAAAGCGTGATGCCGCCTTCTGCGCCGAAATACTCCCGGAAGCGCAGCATCCGGCTGACGATTTCCTCCGCCGAGTACTCCGTTCCTGCATCCGCAGCCCATGTGTCCGGATTGTGACAGCAGGCACAGCGCAGCGGACAGCCCTGCAGAAATGCTACGAACCGCACACCCGGCCCATCCAGCGTTCCGAGACTCTGGATGGAATGAATTCTTCCTGTGCTCATACGGCCTCGTGGAACGTGCGGCTGATCACTTCGCGCTGCTGCTCGCGGGAGAGCTTGTGGAAGTTGACCGCATAGCCGGACACACGGATGGTCAGGTTCGGATAGGCTTCCGGATCAGCGTAGGCCTTGAGCAGCGTTTCGCGGTTCATAACGTTGACGTTGATATGGTGCGCATTTTTGGCGAAATAGCCGTCCAGAATCGCCACCAGATTGCCTGTGCGGCTCTCCGGTTCTCTGCCAAGGGCTTCGGGGGTGATGGAGAAGGTGTTGGAAATGCCGTCGCGGCAGTCATCATAGCTGATCTTGGCCACGGAGTTCAGCGACGCCAGCGCACCGTTTTCTTCGCGGTTGTGCATAGGATTGGCGCCGGGGGCGAAAGGCTCGCCGTCGCCGCGTCCGTCAGGCGTTGCGCCAGTGTTCTTACCGTACATTACGTTGGAGGTAATGGTCAGCACAGACAGGGTATGGATAGCCTTGCGATACGCAGGGGTCTTGCGCAGCTCGGTGATCATTTTGTGGGTCAGTTCTTTGGCAATCAGATCCACGCAGTCATCATCGTTTCCGAACTTGGGGAATGCGCCTTCTGTATCAAATGCGGTGATGAAACCTTCCGCATTGCGCACCGGGCGCACATTGGCATAGCGGATGGCGCTGAGGGAGTCCGCCACCACGGACAGACCCGCCACACCAAAGGCCATGAAACGCTCCACGCTGGTATCATGCAGCGCCATCTGGGTCTTTTCGTAGGCATACTTATCGTGCATGTAGTGGATGATGTTCATCGTATTCACATACAGATGGCTCAGCCACTGGATATAGAGATCAAAGCGCTCCATCACCGCGTCATAGGTGAGCTGATTGCCTTCGAGCACGGGCATCTGCGGGCCGATGTGAATGCCGCTGGTGGCGTCATAGCCGCCGTTGATGGCAATGAGCAGCAGCTTTGCCAGATTGCAGCGCGCACCAAAGAACTGCATCTGCTTGCCTACCTTCATGGCGCTGACACAGCAGGCGATGGCATAGTCGTCGCCGTAAATGGGACGCATGAGATCATCGCTTTCGTACTGGATGGAGTCCGTATCAATGGACACCTTGGCGCAGAAGCGCTTGAAGCCTTCGGGCAGGTTCTTCGACCACAGCACCGTCAGGTTGGGTTCAGGCGAAGAGCCGAGGGTATACAGCGTGTTGAGCATGCGGTAGCTGCTCTTGGTAACCAGCGTACGTCCGTCCTCACCCATGCCGCCCACGGCCTCGGTGATCCACATGGGATCGCCGCCGAAGAGTTCGTTGTATTCCGGCGTGCGCAGGTGGCGCGCCAGACGCAGCTTGATCACGAAATCGTCCATCAATTCCTGCGCGGTGCTTTCGGTAAGCGTGCCGTTGGCCAGATCGCGCTCGATATAGATATCAAAGAAGCTGCTCACGCGGCCAAGAGACATGGCTGCTCCATTCTGCTCTTTGATAGCGCCAAGATAGGCAAAGTACGTCCACTGGATGGCTTCTTTGGCATTGGCAGCGGGCTGACTGATGTCATAGCCGTACATCGCGGCCATCTCCTTGAGATAGCCCAGAAACGCGATCTGCTGGTAGAGTTCCTCATTGAGACGGATATCGTCGGTATCAAAGGAGACCTGTCCAAGGCCAGCCTTGTCCTTTTTCTTTTCAGCGATCAGACGATCCACGCCGTAGAGCGCCACGCGGCGGTAGTCGCCGATGATGCGGCCGCGTCCATAGGCGTCCGGAAGGCCGGTAATCACATGACACTTGCGCGCCAGACGCATTTCATCCGTGTAGGCGCGGAAGACACCGTCATTGTGCGTGGTGCGGAACCGGAATTCCTCTTCCACCTTGGAGGAAAGCTTGTAGCCGTACGCCTCGCAGGCCTGACGCACCATGCGCATGCCGCCGAAGGGATTTACGCCGCGCTTGAGCGGGCGGTTGGTCTGCAGGCCGACGATGATTTCGTTGTCCTTATCGACATATCCAGGAGAGTAGCTGGTAAGCGAAGAAACCGTGGCGGTATCGATGTCCAGCACGCCGCCAAACTGACGCTCCAGCGCAAAGAGCGCTTCAACCTTTTTCATCAGCGCCTGAGTGCGCGGCGTTGCGCCAGAAAGAAAGCTTTCATCCCCGGTGTATTCCCGGTAATTGCGCTGAATAAAATCCCTTACGTTGATTTCGTTCTGCCATACGCCGCCGGTGAAACCATTCCAGTTTGCATGTTCCATGAAGAATCCTCCTTCTGCAAGCCGAATGCCCATAAAAAAACGGGCAATTCAACTTTCAACAAATTGAATTGCCCAGACGGTCGGCATGTTACATTCCACACTCCCTTGCGGTTGTCCGCAAAATCCGTCAGTCATGTGGATACAAGGGTATTGTACCGAATCATTGTATGTTTTGCAAGTGTTGTGAAGTTTTTGTCAAAGAAGCGGCTGAACCAGTTGGGGGAACATTGTGTAATCGTCCACGCAGAGAAACGGGATATCGGACAGGTACACAGACTCATCGTTGCCGCCGGTGCCGTAGTCGTCGCCGATGAAGAGCACTTCGTCATGCGCGATTCCGTTTTCCCTGCAGTACAGATCCAGCGCATAGTACTTGTTGTACGGCTTTGGAGCCATATCGAAGGAAGACGATCCGCCCACAAACACCACATAATCCGAAAATGCTTCGCAAACCTCGGCATAGATCCTGCGGCGCTTCATACGATCAGGATCAAAGGCGAGCTTGTCCTCCTGCTTTGCTCTGGTTCCAAGAATCGGAAAGGTGAGGCAGCCGGATGGATGATACTCCACATTATCGCCTGCAAAGCCGGTAAAACCGTACTTTTCACGCAGCGCCGTCACCTTGGCCTCGATCTCATCCCGGTCTCCCTGTGGAAGCATGAGATTGCGGCGGATGTCCATCTCTCCGGTTTCCTCATTATAGGTGCCGTACTGCAGGCCATAGTTGCCGATGATATCAATGGGAAACTTCTCCATCTGCTGGAAAATACGCTGCACCTGACCTGCACCCACCATCAGCAGCTTGTACCTGCGGCTGAGTGCTGTCAGCGCCGCTCTTGCCTCAGGCGAAAGCGGCTGCTTGTGCTGGGTGAGCGTACCGTCCAGATCCATGGCAATCAGTCTGATTTTGCTCCTGTCCATTTTGCAGCCTCACAGAATCATCATGGCGTCGCCAAAGGAGAAGAACCTATATCTTTCCTCCACGGCTTCCTGATATACGCGCAGCGCTTCCTCACGTCCCATCAGTGCGGAAATAAGCATCAGCAGCGTACTCTGCGGCAGATGGAAATTGGTGATCAGGCTGTCAACCGCATGGAAGGTATAGCCGGGCGTGATGAAAATGCCCGTATCACCGCCTTCAGCGCGAACCTGACAATCCTCGCCTGTGGCGCTTTCCAACGTGCGTACGCTGGTGGTTCCCACGCAGATGCAGCGTCCGCCAGCTGCGCGTGCAGCGTTGATCTTCCGGGCGGCCTCTTCAGAAACCTCATAATGCTCCACGTGCATATGGTGTTCGCTCAGATCCTCCACCTTCACCGGACGGAAGGTACCCAGACCGACATGCAGAAGCACCGGGACGATTTCCACACCCATCTCACGGATCTTTTCCAGCAATTCCGGCGTGAAGTGCAGTCCGGCAGTGGGTGCGGCAGCGCTGCCCTCCTGCTTTGCATACACGGTTTGGTAACGGTTCTTGTCCTGCAGCTTCTCATGGATATACGGCGGCAGAGGCATCTGACCGAGCTGGTCGAGAATCTCCTCAAACACTCCATTATAATGGAAGCGTACCTTGCGGCCTCCGTCCTCAGCGTTGTCGATGATCTCCGCGCGAAGCAGACCGTTTCCGAAGGTACAGAAGGTGCCGGGCTTCAGCCTGCGGCCGGGACGAACCAGCCCTTCCCATACGTCCTTTTCAAGACGCTTGAGCAGCAAAATCTCCACTGGAACGCCGGTGTCCTCCTTTTCACCCAGCAGGCGGGCCGGGATGACCTTGGTCTCGTTGACAACCAGCACGTCGCCCTTGCGCAGGAAGCGGGGCAGGTCATAAAAATGCAGATGTTCAATGCTTTTATTCGCGCGATCGTAAACCAGCAGACGGCTGTGATCACGCGGTTCCATCGGAGTCTGGGCAATCAGCTCCTCCGGCAGAATATAATCGAAATCGCTGGTTTTCATATACGCAGCTGTTCTCCTTCCTCGGGCGGGGTCAGCGGCTTGCGCCCCATGTGTGCATATGCGGCAGGCGTGACCACGCGTCCGCGCGGCGTACGCATCATAAAGCCGAGCTGCATCAGATACGGCTCGTAAACGTCCTCAATGGTGGAGGCATCCTCGCCGGTCATGGCGCTGAGCGTTTCCAGACCCACCGGACCGCCGGCAAATTTGTCCATCATTGTGGCGAGCATCGTGCGGTCGGTCTGGTCAAGGCCAAGATCATCCACGCCCTGCATATCCAGCGCTTGACGGGCCACCTCGCGGGTGATCACACCGCCGCCGCGAATTTGAGCAAAGTCGCGTACACGGCGAAGCATACGGTTGGCCAAACGAGGCGTTCCGCGGCTGCGGCGGGCAATTTCCAGAATACCATCCGCCTCGGCCTGCACATTCAGAATTCCCGCGCTTCGCTTGACGATTTGGGCAAGCTCCTCGGGCGCATACATTTCCAGACGGAAGATGATGCCGAAACGATCGCGCAGAGGCGCACTCAAAAGACCGGCGCGCGTCGTAGCGCCAACCAGCGTGAAACGCGGCAGATCCAGACGAATGCTGCGCGCAGTCGGGCCTTTGCCGATCATGATGTCCAGTGCATAGTCCTCCATCGCAGGGTACAGCACTTCCTCCACAGAACGGCTCAGGCGATGGATTTCGTCAATAAACAGCACGTCGCCGTCCGCCAGATTGGTCAGAATGCTCGCCAGATCGCCCGCTTTCTCAATGGCCGGACCGCTGGTGATGCGGATGTTCTGACCCATTTCCGCTGCAATAATACCGGCCAGCGTTGTCTTGCCAAGACCAGGAGGGCCATAAAGCAGCAAATGATCCAACGGCTCATGGCGTTTGAGTGCAGCTTCAATGGAAATGCTCAGGTTCTGCTTGACATTTTCCTGACCAATATATTCCCGCAGACTTTTCGGGCGAAGGCTCATTTCCTGCTCGTCGTCACCCGGACGGAAGCCAGTGGAAACAATGCGGTCATCCATATGCGTTCCTCTTTCCTGTTACATGTTCTGCGCCATGTGACGCAGCGCGAGCTTGATCAGCTCATCAGGCGTATCGGCCTGTCCCTTGACGCCCTTAAGCGCATTGGCTGCCTCCTGCGGCGTGTAGCCAAGCGATTTGAGCGCAAGCATTGCTTCGCTCACCGCATCCTGCACAGGTGCATCCACAGAGGCTGTCACCACAAAATCATCCAGCCCCGCCGTGCCGCCCAGGGCATCCTGCGCAAGCTTGTCCTTCAGTTCCAGACTGATTCGCTGCGCCGTCTTCTTGCCGATGCCCGGTGCGCGCGAAAGCGCTGCCGCGTCGCCCGTGAGAATGGCAAGTCGCAGGTCCGACAGCGGCATGCTGCCCAGCACGCCAAGTGCGCTCTTGGGGCCGATGCCGCTTACAGAAATAAGCCTGCGGAACATATCGCGCTCCTCGCGCTTCATAAAGCCATAGAGCTCCATGGCGTCCTCACGAACGCTCATATGCGTAAACAGCGTGCATTCCGCACCGGCTGCAGGCAGCGCCGAAAGCGTATTCATGCTGCACATCATGCGCATGCCCAGTCCGCCTGAGGTCATCACAACGGCTTCGCCCTCGGATTTATCCATCAAAATACCTTTGATCATTGCAATCATGGTGAATGCCTCACTTCATCTTGAACTGCATCTTTGCCGGGCCAGTCGCCGCATGAGTAAGCGCAATGGCAATAGCGTCCGCAGCGTCATCAGGCTTTGCGATCTCTTCCATATGAAGTAGCATCTTCACCATCTGCTGGATCTGCTGCTTCTCAGCCTTGCCATATCCCACAATGGCCTGCTTGACCTGCATGGGCGTATACTCATACAGCTGATCGGTATAATCGGCACAGGCTGCAATGGCAACGCCGCGCGCCGCGCCAACCGTAAGTGCGGTCGTCACATTTTTGGCAAAAAACAATTCCTCAAACGCGATTTCATCCGGCTTATAGAGCGTAAGCAATGATCTCATGTCCTCACCGATCTGCTTGAGCCTCTCCGGAAAACGCTGCTGCGGCGTCGTCAGAATACAGCCGTAATGGATCAGCCTCTGTCTTCCACATTCGGATTCAATTACACCCCAGCCCAGCGTCGCCAGACCCGGGTCAATACCAAGGATGATCATTATTCATCCTCCTTTTCAACCTATTTATGATACGGTGTTGGACTGTTTTTGTCAATCAATTGTTCTATCGGTGATTGGTCCACGCCATTTGGCTCACAGATATCATATATGGAAATGAGTCGACAAACTAACTTTTTGTGTTTTCCGCCTCTTGCGAATTCGGTTTCTATCTCTCAAAAGACTTAAAGTATCTTCCTTCACCTTGAACATACGGTGGCTCTAGGATTAGTCCGCTTTCGATGAGGAGTTCATTTACTTCTCCGAAAATCAAATGATAGATTTCATTTGCAATATCTTTGACCTTAACTTCGTGGCTGATTGCCAAAAGCCGGTATTCATTCTGGATTGCAGTCAATGCGTTTGTAATTTGCTCCTTAACAATCCCCAATACGAACTCATATAATTCATTGGCTACATCGTATGAATGTGAATTATATATTGGTACAATTATTTTGCCGTTTTGACAGTAATCAAAGTACTCATATACCGACATATATGTAGAATCGACTGGGTAGCCATCTGCTACTCGTTTGAAGTTTTCTATTAATTCTTCTGTTGGACGACAGATATAGGTTTTTTCTTGTTCTGACAAAAGGTTTAGCTCATTTTGCCGTCTGTACCGATACAAGTCTTTTCTATTACCATTGCTATCACCAAAAGATACAAAACCCTTTCCGTTTATTGTTAATCGATTATAGGAGCATAGGAGTAAATCGCTATATTCATTCAAAGAACTTGTATCTTCATATAAAATCACCAAATAGTCCAGCCCAGAACCATGAACACACGAGGTTGTTACCAATTCCTTTTCTTCTAAATAATCAAACATTAAGTCATCAAAAATATAGCCACACAAGATATGAAACAAATTTCTTTCAACAGGAAAGCCATTTTCTATATATTCAGCAATGCTGAAAATCTGCTCCTTGTGGATAAGCAGTTCGGCGACAATACTATTAGCTACTCGCTTGCTTAGTTCCTTTAAAACTGTCGCATCTTCGTCAACGAAAAAAGGTACACCTATACCAAGTTTTCCATTTTTCTGTTGAAGAACCTCAACATGTAGCAATGACCTTACTAACACAATATCGTCGAAATCTTCTACTGTAAGTGAATATGGTCTGTTAACTATGAGTTTTTCAAAAATAGAGTCTACACCATCCAACGACAAAACATATCTCGGATTCTTTATATCAAAAGGAATATCTGATGAAAAGTTCTCGAAGAAATATTTTTTGAATTTCACTTTATTCTTCTCCTCAGATTATTCGACAAATTCAAGCTTGTCGCTTTGATTCTATCACAGCAGTAATACAACAGCAACCCACACGCTGCGCTGTTCACCACTTTGGTCTTTCTCTGCGGTAAATCACATATTCATGCGACCAATCAAAAACCACGCCACAGCGACCGAAGGCAGGGAAGGGCCCCTGCCGTAAGGGAGCGGCTCACTGGATGCTTATGCGCGAGAGCGCGGGCGCGGTTAAGCCGCGCACGTGCGGCCAAACACGCCACAGCGACCGAAGGCAGGGAAGGGCCCCTGCCGCGAGGG
>JAGBBE010000062.1 GCA_017938645.1 Clostridia bacterium | reverse complement strand
TGAAGAACTTCTGCAGGAGCAGATCCCCGGCATATTTTTCGTTTCTGAGCATCATCATGATCACACTCGCATTCCAAAGTCCGCCCTCCGGTGCAGGGATACCTTCGGCAATCAGCGTTTTCATAATCCTCACGCTTCCCATGCCGTCCAGGTACATGCAGAAGATGCGTCGAACGACTTCTGCCTCTTCCGGTATGATGGTGAAAACACCATTTCTGACCTCGTAGCCGTACATCTGGAAGCCCGTGGGAATACCCTGCTCAAACTTCTTTCGAACACGCCACTTGCAGTTTTCTGATACGTTCCGGCTTTCTTCCTGAAAAAAAGAAGCGAGGATAGAGAGCATCAGCTCTCCGTCCCCGCTCATGGTATCAATCTTCTGTTCCTCAAAGTAAACGCTTATGCCCATCTCCTTGAGAACACGCACCGTTTCCAGCAGCGTGACCGTATTTCGGGCAAAACGCGAAATGGACTTGACCAGTATCATATCGATCTTACCGGCCCGACAGTCACTCAGCATCCGCTGAAACTCCGGGCGGTTTTCTTTTGTTCCGGTCAGGCCTTCATCGGCGTAAACACCGGCATATTCCCATTCGGGGTTGCGCTGGATCAGATCGCTGTAGTAGCTAACCTGTGCTGCCAGCGAATGTAGCATGGCGTCCTTGCCCATGGAAACACGGGCATAGGCCGCAACACGCTTAAGCCTGGGCATCTGAACGGGCGCAGCTATACGGCTGACCGTTTTCATGCCCATCGTAATCGTCTCGTTCATGGTTACCGTCCTTTCCGGGGCGTACATTGTATCAATCCCCTTGGTAGTGATGCATGTTACCGCCGTTCGGACGGATTATCAAGTCATTTCAAGCAGATTTATCACTCAAAACGTCGGATAAACCGGCCCATACCGGGGAGAATTTTTGAGCCAGAATTGGTTCAATCTGCCCGTATTCCTTAGATGTAATGAGGCCGTTTTCCCGGAGTGCTCCCATAATGGAACGTGCCAGCCTATAGCCACATTCTCGGTCAAACTGCTCTTTTGTCAGCATCGCACCCATGGTTATTACCTCCATACCGCATCGCAAAATAGCAAGCTCTGCTGCAGTATTTTTGTTCTCTGACAGAGTGAAACACCTGTCCACACTGCCGGCATCTTCGCTCAACCGCATTCCTTGCCATATCCCTGTGTGCATGCCACCAGGCTAAACGGCAGACATCAGAGCAGAACCGCTTCGTTTTCCTGTGCGGATGCCTGATCACAGTTTTTCCGCACTGCAGGCATTTTGTTTCACCAGAATCAGAAGCTGCCTTCTGCTCGTCCGGAACGATATCGTTTCTTCGGCAGAAGGACTTGACTGTATTGGTTGACAAGCCAAGTGTTCTCGCAATTTCGGTACAACTTCTCCCGGCTTTTCTGTATCGGACAATATAGTTCTTGTCGGTGTTCGTCACGAAGCGTTTCCTTTCTGGCCTGATCTTCTGTCAAAGCCGTCATATACAAGAAAAGAGGCCGGATTGCTCCGGCCCCGATATGAGTAACCTACATTATCATGTGAAGCATCAGGCAATCTGAGAATACTTGCCGGATACCCAGCCGATCTGTGCATTGACCACAATGGCATGCCAGCCGTTCTCGGCGGTGGCGATCCACTCAAAGGTCGCGCCGTTCTTCACAGAAGTGATGCGACCATACTTGGTGTCGTTGCCCACGCGGATGTTGACAGAGCCGCTGCCGCACACGATGAGTACCTGCTTGACGGCAGGCTTCACTTCATCGGGCGTTTCGGTCTCAGGCTCGATTTCGGCCTTGCCTTCATCGTCATCGGCAACAGCATCCATCAGCGCCTGATGGGTTTCGCTGCCGTAGATGCCATCCTGCTTGATGCCGACCTTGCTCTGGAACTTCTTGAGCGCCGTTTCAGTTTCGGAGCCGAACTCACCGTCAACACCGTACTTGGGCAGGCTGTATTCCAGCTGCAGAAGGAACTCCTGCAGGACCTTGACATCGGTACCCTTGCTGCCGTCCTTCAGAGTGCGGGTGCCAAGCGTATATTCCGTGGTCGCAGTATCGGGCTTCACATAGCTGCCGCCTGTGAAGGTGGCATCACCGTAGTCAACGAACGGCAGCTGGAACCAGTGCGTCCACTTGCGGGCGGACACCTTGGTCTTCACGCAGCCGTAGCTGAAGCCACGCTCCTCAACAGCATAGCCATCACCGACATACACGCCGACATGGCCATCAGAACGCAGAGCAACGCCCGGGATCTCCGGCAGCGTGTCAATCGTTCCCCAGGCACAGCCCTTGTTCTTTGCGTAGGTGAACATGCCGTTGGCGGACTTATCAGGGCAGCCGTTGCCGCCATACTTGCTGGAGAAAGCCTTGTCGGTGCCGATGGCTTCCTTGACGCCAACACCGCCACTGGTCCAGTTGTAGCCCTTGATCAGGCCAACGCAGTCAGCGCAGACCTTCTTATTGGCAATGTCCTGCTTGTATCGGGCGGTACGGCTGTCCTTGTAGTGAGACGGATACTGCTTCGCCTTGCGGGACCGCAGGGACTCGCTGCACTTGTAGACCACTGTGCCGTACCAGTAGGGCTGGCCCAGCATGGACAAGCAGAAGGCAACGAAGTGCTCACTGGTGTAAGGGATATTGATTCTTTCGCTCATAATTTCCTCCAATCAAAAGAGCGACGGTTATTCGCCGCCGCCCTGGTCGATAGTGGTATCGTCAATGCGATTGTGAAGCTGAGCAAGGATGTTCTTCATTTTTTCGGGGATCGGCAGTCCGAGGTGAGCCGCATTCTCCAGCAGAGATACGCCCTCATTGGACAGGTAGAAGCACACCACGGCGCCGCGCAGAGCGTTGCCGGTGCCTACCACATGAAGGTCGATGATGTGTGCCACGCCCACCAGCATGATAATGAGCACCTTCTTGCAGATACCCTTGAAGCCCACACTGGAGGACAGCTTCTTGTCTGCCACAGCGCACATGAGACCGGTGATGTAGTCCACGGTCATGAAGATCAGAAGTGCAGTCAGCAAGCCGTCCATACCTCCCAGAAAGTAGCCGAGCCAGCCGCCGATCGCCGCAATTGCCATCTGCAGCTTGGCCCAAATGATGTCGATGGAAAAGTCTCTCATAGTGAAATCCTCCTGTGTTTTGATATAGCTAAAGCCGCCCACATGAGCGGCCTTACGCTTCTTCAATCTGGCCTTCGTCGTTCATCAGGCCGGTGTCATCTTCGGGAGAACCATCGTCACCCGATTCGTTATGTGCCGTCCAAAGCGCAGGTACAGCAGGCGGCTCCCAGCCGGTCTGCGAGGTATGTGCCTGCTGGCAGGTGTACAGCGTACCGTCAGCATCCGGGTACGCAACTTCGTCACCCACGATGTAGTCGATACCCGCAGCCCATACGCGCACGGAATCCTCGGAGATAATCTCCACCTTGCGCCAGAGCGCCGGAACCAGATCAGGCGTCCAAGTACCCTGCGTGGTGTGATCCTGCAGGCAGCGCCATAGGAACGCGCCGAAGGCATACACGTCACCGACCTTCACATCGATGCCCGGCTGCCAGAGCCGTCCTTCCAGCGCAGGCTGGATACGGAGCAGTTCATCGTCCGTCACGCGCCCATCCGCCACAGCCAGCCGCAAAAGCAGACCGATGGCATTGTGCAGAGCTTCTTCCGCACTGACGCTGACGAAGCGATCCAGCGGAATGGACTGCGCGATCAGGTCATGCGTCATGTCCATGCCCTCAGTGATCGCAACGGAGTCATCAAAGACATAGACCTGATCAGCCGTTACGCCTGTCAGCTGGAAGCTCTCACCGCTCAGATCGTAGTGAGTGGCGTCCTTCCTTTTGGCAATAACAAAGGACGAGCAGATCACCATACGGATCTGCCCGCCCAGCGGGATAGCAATATTCACTTGAAATCCTCCTTCTTAGCCGACAGCCGTGCTGCCGCTGAATACACATTCGATATAGGGTTCGTAGCTTGTGTCTGTTCCGCTCATGCGCATATACGCATTGGAATAGGTCGAAGAACCGAAGTCGTAAGGCGTTTCATACAGACACAGTCCGCCGTAGTAGCCGTCCGCCAGACCCTGCACCGCGTCCACCGGGATGGAGAAGGTAACCTGCTTGTCTCGACCAATCGTTCCGATTGAACCATAGTTGTAGACAATGCTCGGCGTTCCGCTGGCGGAGGTATTGGAAATGGCGCAGAGATACACCTTCTTCGCCGCGCTGGAGCCGGAACCTGTCTTTCTGTGCAACGTGAGCGTTGCGCTCTTGACTGTACAGCCGGACAGGAGATTCTGCGCGTTGCCGAACCACATGCAGCCGCGGTTCCAGTTGAGGGAAGAGTTATAGCCGCTGTCGTAATACACACCCTGAATGACATCGTAGGTGTCCGTTCTCCAGCTGCCGCGCCACGATTTGGTGGTAGTGGCGTACAGAAGACCCGTTTCATCAGGCGTTACGGTCGGAATGGACGTGCCATAATCAGTCGTTACGCTGCTGGCAAACAACTGGCCGTTTTCGCCGGTGCCTCTGCTTCCTGCGGGAACCGTGCCGGTGGCGATAATGAGACTGGCATAAGAAACCATTGCCCAGCTGCACGAACCGCAGCAGTCCTTCATGGTGCCCTGTGCCAGATAGCATTCCAGTCCCTGCAGGGCGTTGTACAGACCGCAGCTGTACAGGAACACATGAGAAGAACGGGCATACACGGAGTCATATGTGATGCCGTTGGCGTCCAGCGTACATCCGCTGAACTCCACGAAATGGCATTTCGTCACTTCGCACAGATAAGGCTGGCGGCTGCTTCCGTTCAGCGTTCTGCTCTCGCGCAGATACACGTTCTGAAAGCAGATGTGAGCAAAACAGCCCTGAACCTTGATGTAGCTGTTGAGGATGCTGTAATCGTCATAGCCATAGATCACCAGCTTGCCCGGCCCGGATATGCCGCGAATCACTACACCATTGGGTTCGTATGTTTCCACGCCCCAGGGCAGGTAGATATATACATCATCCTTGAGAAACTTGTTATTGAGCACCTGCACAGCCTCGCCCAGAGAACGGAAGTCCGTTTCCGTAGGCGTCTCAATAGACGGTTCCACCCACAGCCATTGCGAACCTGCATAGGCAGATGCCACGGAGTCCGAGATCACCTCGTCAGCGTACAGCTCCTTGAAGCCGACGTTGCCGTTGGCACTCATCTCCATGAGCACGTTCTCATTGTCGCTGGGATCGAGCAGCTGGAGAAGAAAATCCTCGGTTGTGATGGACACCTGATTCGGGCCGATGTAAATGCCGCTGGATTTGACTTCCTCCGCACCGGCAACAACCCATGTGCTGCCCGTGTACCGCTTGAGCAGGTTCGGGCTGACGGAGGTGTCGAGCCACAGCATGTTGGTGTACAGCGTGGTAGGCGTGGTAGAACCGCGATAGACCTTCTCCGTGTTGTAAGTGGAGGTACTCACCTTGAGCGCGATGTTATTCGCATTCTGCGTAATGCTGGACTCAGCCGTGCTCATGCGCCCCGGCAGATCATTCAGGTCTTCGGGAGCCGCGCTCCAGTCGGTGAAGGCATCGCCGACCTCGCACTTCACGTTGCGGATTTGCAGACTGCCTGTGCTGCCAAGAGACGCCGATGTGCCAAGAGCCACATATGCGATGCCGATGGGATTGTAGGTAGTCAGGTTCATCGGCCCCTTGGTCAGGCGCACCCAATCATCATCGGTTGCTGCGAAGTCGGAATCCGTTGTGCGGAAATAATAGCCGCGTCCGGTAGTGCTGACCGTGGTCCCGTCAGATGCGAGATACTTGTAGTAGATCCAGATGCCGAAGTAAACGCCTGCCGTGGATGCAGACGCCGCTTCAATGCTGCTTCGCTTGATGTCGAAGGACAGACGGAAAGTAGTACCTTCGCCCGAATGAGCAAAGAGATCATCCGAAGTGTACAGCTGGAGCATGGTATAGGTGGATACTGTGCCGGAAGGGTATTTGTAGTATCCGCCTTGAAAGTTGAACGGCCCGTCAGAATCCAGAATGTAGTTCCTGCCGCCGTAAAGGTCATACCGATACTGGCTGGAAGAACGAATCGTAGACATCAGCTGATCAGGTTCCAGCTTCAGTTCTGCGGAATCCACGCGCTCGGAAAGCGTATCAACCGTAGTCTTATCGGCTTTCAGCGCAATGGCGGCATTGGTCTGCTCGATGGCGGTCCGCATCTCCGTACGCACCTCGCCGACCTCGGCATAGGCTTCATACGCAACCTGAGACAGCGGCTGGAAGGCTCCATCCACAAAGCGGTACAGAGGATGCTCCGGGAAAAGTGTTGTAGCGTATGCAGAGGTCATGGTACCCAGCAGCATATAGGTAAGCCCGTCCTCTTCAGTCGGAGGCGTACATGTCAGATAGGTTTCTGCGGGCAGGAAGGTTGAACCGACAAGCGTTCCCGCGACATATAGCGCTGCGCCTATCGTCCCGGTGAAGCCGGACACCTGATTCTGAACAGAAATGCCGGAATACGCAAGGTACGCATTTGTAGTGGAATAACCCGCTGTAAGCGAACTCGTCAGCCAGAGAATAGGTCTGGAGATGTCGAAAGTTTTTCCTGCAGCAAGCTGGTAATACCCTTCGGCATCGCTGACGATAAATCTGAAATACGTGCAGTTCTCCTTGGCCTTAATTGTGCCATAGCGGATGCGGTCGTAGGTGTCCGTGTTGTAGTTGGCATCTGCCCACCAGCCCTTGGCAATCGTGCTGGTGTAGTATTGAGCATTCTCGCGGTATGTGAGATGGATGATGTTGCCCGCGCTGTACTGCGTACTCAGACGGGTGCCGCCGGAGTAGTAGCAAGGAATCGCGCCGGTAGTCGTACCATCCGCCAGCGTCAGGTTCAGGGTAACGTTTGCACCGCTGCCCTGCGGCAGCCAGTAAGCAATCTGCGTACCGTCCTTCAATTCGGACATCGAAGAAACACCTGTCCACGATGCTGTGGAAGCCGTCTGAGTACCGACGATCAGTTCGGTGCCGCTGCCGGATACGGAAACGGACGCAAGATCATCCTTGTACTGCTGGGAGCCAGTCACGGTAGACACAATGGCATCCGGCGTGATCTTCAGCTCAGCCGCATCCAGTCGTTCACCGAGAGCATCCACATCCGACTGATCCGCCTTTTCGGCCACCATCAGCTTGAGGTAGGTATTGCTCGTAATATCCATCGCATTGATGGCATTGAGCGTCGCTTCCCGGGCAAACAGCGTATCGACATCGATGTTGGCAGCGATCAGGCTTCTGATGGTGGCGTTGTCACCGAAGATTTCCTGCACATTCAGCGTCTTGGCAGTGATAGAGCCTTCAATCAGCTTTTCTGTGCCGTGGATAGAGAGATCAGCAACGTCATCATTCGCCACCTGCTTGAG
>JAGBBE010000061.1 GCA_017938645.1 Clostridia bacterium | reverse complement strand
GCTGATCCGGGATGCAAGCATCTCTCTTCAGGACGAAGCGAGGGAAAAACGCGAGAGCCTTTTTGCGCGGGTCCGCAAAATGGTGGAGCTGGTGAGCGCTGCGCCTGATGATCATTTCATCCTGTGGCATGATCTGGAAAGTGAGCGCCATGCCATCAAACAGGCAATCCCGGAAGCCGTGGAAGTGTACGGCACGCAAGATCTGGATGAGCGAGAGCGGCGCGTGGTCGACTTCTCCGAGGGACGCATCCGGTTGCTGGCAACCAAGAAAGAGATCAGCGGACAGGGCTGCAACTTCCAGCGGCATTGTCACCGGGCAATCTTCTTGGGTATCGACTATAAGTTCAATGATTTCATTCAGGCCATCCATCGCATCTATCGTTTCCTTCAGACGGAGAAGGTGATCATCGACATCATCTACACGGAGAGCGAAGCGCAGGTCAAGGCGGCGCTGCTTAAAAAGTGGGCGCAGCATGATGAGCTGCAGCGTCAGATGGTTGCCATCGTCAAGAAGTACGGCTTGCACAATGGCCTGATTGCGGAAAGGATGCAGCGCAGTATGGGCGTTGAAAGACTGGAAGTCTGCGGCGAACGCTTCAAGGCGATTCATGCAGACTGCGTGGAAGAGACGGGAAGGATGCAGGAAAACAGCGTTGATCTGATTGTGACCAGCATCCCCTTCTCTAATCACTACGAATACACACCGAGCTACAACGATTTCGGACACAACGAGAACACGGCAAAGTTCTTTGAGCAGATGGATTATCTCAGTCCGAACCTTCTTAAGATCCTCAAGCCCGGCCGGGTGTTCGCCTGCCATGTGAAAGATCGTGTTCTCTTTGGCAATGCAACAGGCACGGGCATGCCCACGATGGAGCCGTTCCATGCGATGTGCATCCAGCATTACATGTGCCATGGCTTCCAGTACTTCGGCATGATCACGGTTGTCACCGATGTTGTGAGGGAGAACAACCAGACGTATCGTCTGGGCTGGACGGAGCAATGCAAGGATGGTACGAAGATGGGCGTTGGTTGCCCGGAGTATATCCTGCTCTTCCGCAAGCTGCCCACAGATACCAGCCGCGCCTATGCGGACGAGCCTGTCACCAAGAGCAAGGAGGAATACACACGCGCACAGTGGCAGATCGATGCGCACGGCTACTGGCGATCCAGCGGAGACAGGCTGGTGGAAAAGAAGGAGCTGGCCAGCGCGCCAGTCACCAAGCTGCAAGCTCTCTACCGTCAGTTCAGCCGGGACAATGTGTACAGCTATGACGAGCATGTGAAGCTGGCGCTCAAGCTGGATGAGGATGGCAGGCTGCCAGCAACGTTCATGGTGGTTGCGCCTGGCAGCTGGACAGATCAGGTGTGGGACGACATCAACCGCATGCGCACGCTCAACACTACGCAGAGCCAGCGCCGCGCACAGATGCATGTGTGTCCTTTGCAGCTGGATATCGTGGAGCGATTGATCCGGCGCTATTCCAATGAGGGTGATCTGGTCTTTGATCCTTTCGCTGGTCTGTTCACAGTACCGAAGGTGGCCCTGGACATGGGCAGACGGGGCATGGGAACCGAGCTGAACGCGGATTACTTCCGGGATGGCGTGGGATATCTGCAAGCGGCAGAAGCGCAGAGGTGCGCACCGACCCTGTTTGACTTGCTGGAGGAGGACGCATGAGCAGAAAGAAAAAGAAAAACGCGATTCCGAGGATGCGAAACGGGAAAAGCCGAATTCTGCTG
This sequence comes from Clostridia bacterium, assembly GCA_017938645.1. The sequence goes on along the minus strand of JAGBBE010000061.1, from coordinate 10,069 downwards.
AGCATCACACCGAGATTCGTGAAGAACTATGAAGGCAGTCAATGCTGGCACGGATGCGATAAAGTATCCGTGATCAATGGACAAGGAGGCGGAGGATCTTGAAATTCACCCGAATCAAGGCGCTTTGCAAGAATGAGAAGTGCTGCATCATTTACAGGCAGGGGGGGAGAACCCTGATCGGTACACGCAATGCGGCGTATCCGGCGGAGGAGCTGCCGATCACGCCTAAGAGCATCAAGACGCTCTTTGACTGGCCGGACGTGGAAGAGGATATTCCGATCGAACTCAAACCGATGAAGGACAGCCGCATGTGCCCGATGTGCGAGTATAAAAATCAGCTCATTGAGTTGCGTCCGGGCTGGGAGATCAGCTATCACGGCGAGGCCATCCTCCCGCTGATGTATGAGGGCGGCATGTTCTTCGTAGAGCAGGCGTACATCGACGCGGCGGAAAAGACAGCGGGCTATACGAGCTATCACGCCAGCGAGAACATCGACGGCGAACCGCTGATCATCGTCGGCGACGGCCTGATCACCACGGCGATCATCAAGCCGATGGCCAAGAAAGAGGGATACGCCATCCGGAATTACCTGGCAAGGATGACCAATTTCACGGTATTCGGCTGGCAGGACGAGGAAAAGCCGGAAGCGGCGGCCGGACAGCTGAATGGACAGATGAACATGGACGAGATGCTGGAGGAAAGCGTGGGATATGAAAGTCAGAGCGATTAACGCAAATGCGTTGCTTGAAAAGATAAGATTCAGAGAAGGCCCGGTAATGGGTCAGCGGGACATTTTTCTGATAGAGGGAGAACCGACGCTTACACTCAATTCCTTGCGAGACGAGATCTATAAGGACGCGGTGGCGCACGGGCTGTTTGAAGAGTTCGACAAGATCAAAGACCCGGTGCGCAAGCGCAGAAAGCTGGCTATGCGGATCATGGAAGAGGCCGCGGAAATGTACGCTGCCGCTGATGACCCTGAGCACTATGCAGAAGAGGCTGCAGATGTAACCATTATGACCGGCGACGTGTGCGGATATCTGGGTATGGACTGGAATGGCGCTGTGATGAGCAAGATTGCGTTCAACAAAGGCAGGCCGTGGAAGCACGGGAAGGAGTAACGTATGAACGACATGACCGTCCTGGAAGCGATCAACATTGTTGCCGAAGAAGCCGAGAGATGCAGAAAACTGGCCGCTGACATAGCCGAACCGCCGACGGACGAAAAGTGTATGCGGCGTGCAAGGGATCTGCGAGAGCGCGCAAAGGCGATGAGCAAGTTGGTTGTCATTGCAAGAGCATTCAGCCGAGTGGCGGACGAATAGAAAAGGAGCGATGCGCATGCGCGGCATCACATGGGCAGGAAGGAGATTTGACGGGATGAGGGAAGCGGAGCTTTGCGCGCTGGAGAGGACGCGGGTGCAGGTTGGCAAGGTTGCGCGCATCCGCGCCAAGTGCAACGTCATCGCGCCGAAGGGCGGATACAAATCGCCGGCGATGACGGGCATGCCCACGGGAAGCGGCGAGCCATGCGGACTGGATGGAAGCAAGCGGGAGTGCGAAGCGCTGCTGGAGGAGCTGCAGCAGGAAGAACAGACACTCAGACGCATGCGTGCGCAGAGCGAAAAGATCATCGCCAGATCGGACATGAAGGCAGAAATGCAGGAGTTTTGCCGGGGGTATTACCTCATGCGCATGAGCGTGGAAGAGGCTGCCGAGCACATCGGAATGACCGGCAGAACGGGATGGAATTACAAATCGGAAATTGAGCAAGCCAGAAGGGCAAAAAAACAAGGCCACGCAAGGAAAAAAGAGGCGAAAATGGCCCAAAAAAATTTTCAGTAATTTTCAGGTTGTTTCAGTATGTCAAGGCGTGATATAATCATACTCAGAGAAAAAAGCGAAATAACCAGATGTCAAGGGAGCAGGCCGGAAGCGGCGCTGCTCCTTTTTCATACCATCAGAGGGTGCTGCGCATGATCCTTCCATCGCGCAGCGGGCAGGAACCCGACAAAAGCGGAGAGGCGGGACCGTGGGTTCATGAGTGAAGGAGAAGGGCGAGAAAGGAGGCGGGCATGGATTTCAGAAAGACGGCAAGGAAGCTGACGCGAGGACTGGCCGCCAAAGGCGTGCATGTCCGCATCAATCAGTTTCAACACTTTTCACCGGAAAAAGGGCGGATGGTGACGAAATATACGGTTGTCCGAGAGAAAAAACCGGGAGAAAAGAGCAACAAAACGGTCTGCACAACCTACAAAATGGTGGAGGTTGTCAAGGCACTGGCGAAACTGCTGGAGGACGCGGACGGTGATGACGAGTGAATGCGCCGGAAGAAGTAAAGCTTCCAAAGATGCAGTTGAAATTCGCAGAAGAATTCATCCGCACGGGAAACCGATCTGAGGCCGCCAGACTGGCAGGATACAGCGAAAAAACAGCAGGTGCGCAGGGAAGCCGCCTGTTGAAGAATGTTAAAGTAGCCGAATACATCAAGCTGCGCATGGAGAAGCAGAAGGAAGAATTGGTCGCTTCTGCTGATGAGGTGATTCAGTTTTACACGGCCGTGATGCGCAACCAGGTCAAAGACCAGTTCGGACTGGAGGCCAGCTTGGAGAGCAGATTGGATGCGGCCAAGGAACTCATGAAGAGATACAACGTTGTGAAGGACAAGCCGGAGAATAGCGGCGTGCAGATCGTGGACGACATCCCGAAGGAGGACGCATGCAGATAAAGCTGAGCACGGCGATTTCTCCGGCGTTTTACGGCCTGCACCATGAGATCAGATCGGGCAGAATTGGTGAGGCGGTGCTCAAGGGCGGACGCGGCAGCGGCAAAAGCTCGATGGTCTCCGTTGAGATGATCCTTTTGCTGCTCTCGCATCCAAAGTGCCATGCGGTGGCCATACGAAAGATCAAGGGAACGCTGAGAACCAGCGTCTATGCACAGACACGCTGGGCCATCTCCGCGCTGGGCCTGGATGCGTATTTTGCCTGTTCGGTCAGCCCGATGCAGATCGTCTATAAGCCCACGGCCCAGACGATCTATTTTTTCGGCCTGGATGATCCGGGAAAGCTCAAGTCTATCAAGGTGCCGTTCGGATACATTGGCCTGCTGTGGTTTGAAGAGCTGGACCAATACGACGGGCAGGAGGAGATCCGAAACGTCGAACAGTCCGTGCTGCGCGGCGGCGATTGGTTTTTCGTGTTCAAGTCGTTCAACCCGCCGGCAAGTCCGCGCAACTGGGCGAACCGATATGCAAGAGAAGAAAAGGCAGGAAGGGCTGTGCACCACAGCACATACCTGACCACGCCGAAGGAATGGCTGGGCGAGCGCTTTGTTGAAGAGGCAGAACACCTCAAGGCGTCCAACGAGACAGCGTACCGCCATGAATACCTGGGCGAAGTGGTGGGAAGCGGCGCGGCTGTTTTCGAGAACATCCGATCCGAGAAACTGACGGCGGCACAGATCAAGGCGTTTGATCGCGTGTATCGAGGCGTGGACTGGGGTTATTTCCCGGACCCATTCGCCTACAACGAAATGCACTACAGCGCGGCGAAAAAGACGCTGTATATATTCGGCGAGATCACAGCCAGACGTATGGGCAATGCAGAGGCGGCCGCCAGGGTGAAGGCGAGAAAGCGGAACGAACTGATCACGGCGGACAGCGCCGAGCCGAAGTCGATCAACGATTTCAAGGCGCACGGTCTGCAATGCGTGGGCGCCAAGAAAGGCCCGGGCAGCGTGGAACATGGCATGAAGTGGCTGCAAAGCCTGACTGCCATCGTGATCGACCCGGAGAGATGCCCGGACACCCTGAAAGAGTTTCTGGAATATGAATATGACCGGGATAAAAACGGAGAGATCATCGACGGATACCCGGACATGTGCAACCACCACATTGACGCTGTGCGTTATGCCATGGAATCGGTCAGCGGCAGGCGTGTGGCGAAGGTGCTCAAGCGATAAAGGAGGATGAAGACATGAGAAAACTGACGATTGGACTGGCGGTTGCGGCGCTGTGTGCGGCGGCTGCGTGCAGCGGCGTGTGCGAAGAGATGACGTGGGAGACGAAAGCGCCGCCGAGACTGATCGCCGTGCAGCAGGAGAAGCCGGCGACGTGGGCATATATCTGCATCTTCTATGATGCGCAAACGAAGGTGATGTATATGGCGTCGCGAAACGGAGCCATCACGCCGATGATCGACAGGTTTGGCAATCCGGTGCTCTACACGGAGGATTGACATGATCACAAGAGACAGGGAAATCCAGATTACGCCAAGAGTGATCAAGGGCGCGATCGGCGAGTTTCAGAAGGATGTGCTGCCGAAACTGAACAAGCTCGACGATGCGTACAAAGGGCAGAGCGCGATTACCAAGCGGACGCGGGCGGCAGGCCTGCCCAATAACAAGCTGGTCCATGCCTATCCGCGCTACATCGTGACCATGGCGTCGGGATATCTGGTCGGCGCGCCGGTCAAGTATGAGGATGACGCGCAGAAAGAAGCCATTGAGGCGCTGGAGGAAGTGCACAAGCACAGCAATATCGACAGCGTGGACGCGGAGCTTGCGGCGAACGCCTCGATCTACGGCAGGGGCGTGTGCATCTGCTATGCGGATGAAGAAGGAAAGCCCAAGGCTGCGGCGCTGAATCCGAGAGAGGCTTTTGTCGTTTACGATGACACGGTCGAGCATAAGCCGCTTTTCGGCGTGCATTGGATGGATAGGAGAGACGATACGGGCAAGGTGACCGGTGTGATCGTCCATGTGCATACCGACAAGGGAGATCAGATGTACGAAGGGAAGACGGTTGCCTCCCTGAAAGCTACGAAAGACAATGTGAAGGAGCATGCGTTCGGTGGCGTGCCGATGGTTGAGTTCTGGAATAACTCGGACGAAATGGGCGACTTCGAGCCGGTGCTCTCGCTCATTGAAGCATACGACACGCTTGAGAGCGACCGTGTGAACGACAAGCAGCAGTTTTCTGATGCGGTGCTCCTGCTGACCGGCTGCACGCTGGGCCAGGAAGAGGAAGAAGACGAAACCGACGAAGAAGAGGAAAGCGGCAAGGTCAGGGATACCCGGACCGCTGCGCAGAGACTGCTGGAAGAAAAGACGCTTTCCCTGCCGGACGAGAATGCGAAAGCCGAATGGCTGATCAAAAAGGGCGATGAAGCGGGCGCGGAGACGCTCAAGAACTCCGTCAATGACGACATTCACAAGATGTCGATGATCCCGGATCTGACGGACGAGCACTTTGCCGCCAACGCTTCCGGCGTGGCGATGGGCTATAAACTGCTGGGCATGGAGCAGATGACCAAGACCAAGGAAAGATGGTTCAGGGAAGGAATCCGCAGCCGTCTGCGCCTGTTTGCAAACGTTATGGCTGTGCTGGCCCGCGGGACGCTTGATCCCGAAAGTGTGGTCATCACGTTCACGCGCAGTCTGCCGGTCAATACGGCGGAGATTGCGACGATGGTGGCCCAGCTCAGCGGAATCGCACCGCAGAAGAAGCTGCTTGGACAGCTGCCGTTTATCGAGAATGTGGACGAGGCTATCAAGGAACTGGACGAGGAGCAGGCCAAGGCAGCCAAGCGGCAGGCTGATGCATTCGGCGGCAAGTACCTGGACGGGAACGAAGGCGATATGGACGGCGAGCCGGACGACGCCAAGAAGCGGAATGATGATGAATGAGCTATTGGGAGGAGCGATGGGCGTCTGATGCGGCGCGGGCATACCGGGCTGCAGAGGATGTGATTGCAGACATTGAGCGTATTCATCAGCGGGCATTGTCCCGCTTGCAGACTATGGCCAAGCGCATACGACGCCGCTTTCAGATGGCATATGGCCTGACGGAATCGGAGGCCAAGACGCTGCTGTCTTCACCGATTGGCCGGGAGGAATACCTTAAGCTACTGGAGGAGATCGCAAAGCTGGGCGACAAGAACCCGATGCGAGAAGCGTTGATGGCCAAGGCCGCAGCGCCGGGATATGCGTACAGGGTCAGCGTGATCGAGGGCATGCTGGACGAGATCGACGCTGTCACGGCGAGGCTGGCCGAGGACGAGCAACGCCTGCTTGAAAAGCATTTGCGCCGTACCGTCAAAGACAAGGCATCCCGAGCCATGTATCAGATCCAGGTTGAAGCAGGCCTAGGATTTAGGTTCAACGCCATCAGCGAGGAGCTGGCCCGCCATATCCTCAGAAATCCGTGGAGCGGCATGGTATTCTCAGCGCGAATCTGGAAGAATCAGGATGCGCTGGCGGATCTGCTCAACGAAGTGTTGGCGGAGGGCCTTGTCGCCGGAAACAGCGCGGAGGAAATGTCCCGGGAGATCGCAGAGAGAATGAGCGTCTCCATGAGCAGGGCGCGGACGCTGGTACGAACGGAGACGACATATGTCTGCAATCAGGCAGATGCTTATGCTTATGACGAGGCGGAGATTGGAAGCTATCGATACTGCGCCGTTCTGGATATGAGAACGAGCAAGGTCTGCCGGTCCCTGGACGGGACTGTGCACGCCGTACGGGATGCCGTGCCCGGGAAGAATTACCCGCCCATGCACCCGAACTGCCGATCCACGACACGACCGGACATTTCCGAAGATGATCTGCATCGCATGGAGCGCTGGGCGCGCGACCCGGTAACGGGTCAGGGCGTCAAAGTGCCGGCGGATATGACATACGCCGAATGGCTCAAGCTGCAGGAGGAAACCTACGGCGAAGAGCGCATGAAAATTGCGCAGAAGATGACGGACAATAAAGCGGCGGACAGGGAACAATATGCCAGGTATCAGCGGATGTTGGGCAGAAAACGCCTGCCGCCGAATCTGGAAAAATTCCAGCAGCTCAAATATCTGGAACCGGAAGAGTGGGAAAAGCTCAAGGCGGAATATGCCGAAGAGGCGAGAAAAAGGAGAAAGCGATAAGGCAATCAAGCACGGACAACACCGTGCTTTTTTGATGCCCTTTCACCGGATGCGGGCGCTAAAGAACAGCCGGATGTGTCGACCGGACGTTAAGCGGATGAGGCGGCGGCCGTATAAACGCAAAGGAGGGACCTTATGAACTATCTGAGGATGCTGCAGCTGCGCAGGCTGTGCAACGTGATGCTGGCGCCGGACACGGGCGCGGGCGGCGGAGACGGCGCGGGAAATGGGAGCGGCGCACAGGGCGGCGGTGAAGGCGGCGACGGCGGCAATGCGGGTGAGGGCGCGCAGTCTGGAGCGGACGGCCAGACGAGCGAAAAGACCTTTACGCAGGCGGACGTGGACAAGATCCTGCGCCAGGAACAGGCGAAATGGAAGCGGCAGCAGGAGAAAGCTGTCACCGAAGCGCAGCGGCTGGCGAACATGACCGCTGAGCAGCGCGCACAGGAAGAGGCCAGACAGCGAGAGGCGGACCTGACAAGGCGCGAGGCGGAACTCAACCGCCGAGAGCTGCGTGCGCAGGCCCTTGAAACGCTGGCGGCCGGTCAGATGCCTGCCGAGCTGGCGGATTTGCTGGACTACACCGACGCCGATGCGTGCAGCGCCTCGATCAAGAAGGTCGAGAAGAACTGGAAGGCGGCCGTGCAGAAGGGCGTGGAAGCCCGACTGGCGGGAAGTCCGCCGAAGACCGGAAGCGGAAAGAGCGGCGCACCGAAGTCGATGCGGGATGCGATTTCTGCGTACTACAACAAATAAAGGAGGACATGACATATGGCGATTACCCTTGCCGATGTTCAGGTAAATGTGCAGGATCACCTGTCTTCTATGGTGATCGACGAGTTCCGCAAGAACAACTTTCTGCTGGACAATCTGATCTTCGAGGACTGCGTCTCCCCGACCGGCGGCGGCGCGACCATGACCTATGCCTACACCCGCGTGGACACCCAGGCCACCGCGGCAACCCGTGCCATCAATACCGAGTATACTGCGCAGCACGCCAAGAAGAAGCGCCACACCGTGGATCTGAAGGTCTTCGGCGGCTCCTTCGAGATTGACCGCGTACTGGCGAACATGGGCGGCATCGTGGACGAGGTGCAGTTCCAGATGACCCAGAAAATCAAGGCGGCGCAGGCGCTCTTCTCCGACATGGCCATCAACGGCGATAAGGACAAGGATGCCAATGGATTTGAAGGCCTGGACAAGGCGATCAAGGAGGGCGGTAACGAGATTGCCGGAGATATCGACCTGTCCAGCTCCGAGCGGATCACGGCGAACTATATGCAGTTCCTGGACATCATCGACGAACTGACCAAATCCATCGACGGCGAGGCGACCGCGCTGATCGGCAATAGCCAGATGATGGCCAAGGTGCGCGCCGCTGCCCGCAGAGCGTCCATGTATCAGACCGATAAGGACAACTGGGGCCGTCAGGTGGAGTATTACGGAAGCATTCCGCTGGTCGATCTGGGCGCCAAGTCCGGCAGCAATGACCCGATTGTTTCCACCGGCTCCGATGGCACCACGTCCCTGTATGCGGTTCGCCTGGGTCTGGATGGTTTCCATGGCGTGTCTATGGCGGGCGTGGATCCGATTCGCACCTGGCTGCCGGACTTCACTACTGCCGGCGCCGTCAAGAAGGGCGAGGTCGAAATGGTGGCCGCCGTGGCGCTCAAGGCGACCAAGGCCGCTGCTGCCCTGCGCGGCGTGAAGGTTAAGGGCGCGGCGTAAAGGAGGGAAAGGGAATGACGGCAATACAGCGCCTGATAGCACGCTTCCCCGATGCTCCGATTGATCTGCTCAATGCGTTGTATGCGGAGGCCGAAGGAATGATTCTGGCGTATACTTGCCGTCGGACCCTTCCGGCAATTCTGGAGACAGCCGCCGTGCAGATGACCGTGATCCTGTACAACAGGGAAGGCATCGAGGGTGAAACCGCGCACAGTGAAGGCGGCGTATCCAGAACCATGGACGGACTGCCGGAAGAGATCAAACGCCAGTGCATGCCGTATAGGATTGCACGGATCGGCAGGTGATCGGATGAGACTGCGGGAACGGGACAAGCGCGACATGACCGTAGTGGCATGTACGGGTTTTGATGATGACGTCTATCAATGGGGGCAGGGCTGGCAGATCCGGGCGGCTGAGTATCCGAACACGAGAATGCTCGACGCGAAGATCTACGGCGACAGAGTTCGCGAGATGAAACTGCTGCTCTACGATAAAAAAGACGTATTGCTGGAGGTGGGCATGGGCGTGTCGATGGATGGCGACACGCCCGCCTATCGCATCATTTCCGTGGCGCGCTGGGATCATCAATCGGCGGTACTGGAAAAGATCCCGGAGGGGAGGCGCGGCGTATGGGATAACGATTGACGTCAAGGGCCTTGACGATGTGCTCGATGCGCTGGACAGGCTGTCCGACGACGAGATCCTCGCCGCAGCCAAACCGGGCCTGAAAAAGGGGCTTGAGATGATCCGCGGTGATGCGCAGGCGAATTGCCCGGTGGACACCGGCGAACTGCGCGAAAAGATCAAAACCAGAATCCACGGAGGAAACGGCGAGATGACCGGCGAGGTCTACAGCGGCGCGCCTCATGGAATCTATGTCGAAATGGGCACAGGCCCGAAGGGCGAGGCGAGCCATGCGGGCGTCAATCCCGAATGGGCCGTAGGCGTGACCTATCGACCGAATGGCTGGGTATACCCAACCAAGGACGGGGGTTTCCGATTCACGCGCGGCATGCCGGCCCGCCCGTTCCTCTATCCGGCATTCAAGGCCAACGAGAAGAAGGCACAGGAGGCGGTCGCGCAGGCCGTGATTCGCCATGTACAGGGAGGCTGACAGGCATGATTCATAACGAGGCGGAAGAGATCAAGCTGCGGCTTTCCGATATCTGGGGCGTGAAGAGCGTGACCCGTGGATGGCCAAAGAGCTTTGCCAATCTTCCCTGCATCGCCATCAGCAAGGCATCGGACACGCCGATGCGCTTTGCGGACGATAAAGAATATGTGGCAGAGTTGGAGTATTACATTCGCATCTTCACAGAGCGGGTTCAGGATGCGGACGACATCGCCGCCGCCGTGGACGAAGAAATGGTGAAGATGGGATATACCCGCACGTTTGCGTACGATGATGACGATTCTG
>JAGBBE010000060.1 GCA_017938645.1 Clostridia bacterium | reverse complement strand
CTGCTGAAGATGGAACTGCGTGAGCCTGCTGTCTACAACAGCATCTTTGAGGCGATTGCTGGCGGTGCAAGCCGCATGAACGACATTGCTCAAAAGATCAAAGAGGATAGCGGCAAGTGTTCCCGATATATTGCCACGCTGAAGGAGATTCGTCTGCTCGACAAGATTACTCCCTGCGGCGAGGACGAGTCCACCAAGCGAACCGTTTACCAAATCACGGATAACTTCTACACCTTCTGGTATCGCTATATCTTTGCAAACCGCAGCTATTACGAGCTGCTTGGCGAGGAGGATGCAGCCCAGGAGATCACATCAGATTTGTCCAATTTGATGGGTGCTGTGTTTGAGCGGGTGTGCCAGCAGTACATGGTTCGCATGGCCAAAGCAAGAAAACTTCCCTTTGTCCCCTTCAAAATGGGAAAGTGGTGGGGCAACAATCCCGCCAAACGTAGGCAGGATGATATTGATATTCTGGCGCTTGACCGCACCGGAAGTCGGGCGATCTTCTGTGAGTGTAAGTTCCGTAATGAGTTGTTTGATATGCAGGAGTATCGTGACTTTATGGATGCCTGCGCCATATTCACGCAAGTCAAAGAGCCGCATTATTACCTGTTTGTCAAGAGTGGATACACCAAAGATGTGCAGGAGCAGGCAGCTATGGACGGCGTAAAACTTCTCACGATTGATGACCTGTTTTCCATCGAATAAGCAAAGCTGGGCAGCGTGATGCTGTCCAGCTTTTTTCATGAATCAGGGATGCGCGTGTGCCTAACGTGGCTCTCTTTCACCATGATTTTCTTGTTCCATGTGCTTGTCATCAATTCCCAGCAACAGCTCCACATTGGCTTTTGCCTTCAGCAGCTGCCGCATTTCATCCCTTGCCTGACGATACTCAGCATAGGTCTGCTTCTTTTCAGCGAGGAGTACAGCGTATTCAGCCCGAAGAGTTTTCATCGTGGGGAGCTTTTTTAAGCCAAGTTCATTAAAGGCTTTCTTGGCAGCTCTGTGTAGTGCAATTTCGCTTTCATGTTCAGCCAGAAACTTTTTTGAGTATCCGGATTGATGGTAGGCTGCATAGATCTCGCGGGTTTTGATGTAGTTCAGGATGTGTGTCTGCAGCACAGCATTGGCAGTGAGTTTTGCTTCAGTTTCCTGTAGATGGCTCTGTAAACCGTTGCAGCGAGTTTCAGCCTGATCCGCTTTTTCTTTCAATTCGCCGTATTCAAGCAAGCCTGTTTCTGTCAGGTAATTCAGCGTCTGAGCAATCTGCTTGATGTTGAATCGCTTCGCCCAGCGTTCATATCCAAGGCCTTTGCCCGCACGAAGTTGCGCCTGAATGTCAACGAGCAGGTTCACTTTCGGAACAGAAACAGCAGGAGCTTGCCGCTGCTGCCTGGGCTGATGCTGTCGTTCTCCGGCGAGGATCGCAGTCAGTGCGGAAAGATCGTAAGTTTCCCCCAGGGTGTCCAACCGTTTGAATCGTGCCTGCCCAGGGCCGCGTATGCTGATCTGCTTGCCACGTTTGATCTCACAGCCAGCCGCCTTGAGCAGTTCAAGCAGTGCATCAAGGTCGGCTGGTTTTTGCGCGATGGCATTATCAATCAGGATACGGATTGCCTCACGCTGGGGCAGCTTGGCGCGATCACCAAGCCACTTATTGTAGGCTTGCCCATGCCGTTTTGGATCTGCGACGATGGAATATCCATTCTCAATGCAGATCGTATCGCTGAGCCTGTGCAATGCACGGGTGGAGTTGAAGAAGTTGCGAAACTTCCGATCACAATCAAGATTAACCGAATGAAATATGATGTGGTTATGGATGTGCTGCTTATCTGTGTGGGTCGCAACGATGTAGGCATGATTGCCGTGGGTGAATCTCCGTGCCAGTTCCTGCCCCATTCGATTGGCTTCTTCCGGGGTAATCTCCCCCGGCATAAAGGACTGGCGCATGTGATAGGCGATCACATCATCCTTGCCGCGATAACGCCCGGTGCGCTCAAGGTATTCTCGTTTTGCCAGCAGGAACTCAGAGTCTGCAGTACAATGATCGCAGGCATAGCTGGTAATCAGCGCTCCCTTTTCAGTTTTGTCCGGGTTCTTGGAATAATCAAGGATGTCCCGGATCGCAGTTCCCTCAGTGCGGCCTTTGCCCGCATGAAGGGGTATCAAACGAGTGGTGGCCATGTTACTACGCTCCTTTCATAAAGAATTTTGGAAAACAAAAGTGCTGCCTCTTGCGGTTGAAAACCGTTTGAGACAGCACTTTTTTGAAGCAGACTTTCGCCGAATTTACGGAGTTGTTTGCCGTACATTGCTATACGGGGAGGCAAGTATATACCTCCTATAATGTGGCACTGCGATAGGAAATGTCAATACCAAGCATCGCAGGTTGATTGGTATTTAAGTTTGTGGGGAACTAATACGCTGCAAAGCACAAACACAAAGCAACGATGCAAAGAATATTAGCCAATTTTTTTCGAGCTCGCTTATTGGCCTTGCGAGGCTTTTTTGACTTTTTTGAAAACTGTTTGATCAAGCAGACAAACAGTTCGTCGATAAGTTTTATCAGTAGGGAATCGAGTACCTACTTGCCCCAGGATGTTACATCCGAGGCAGTATTGTTCATATTATTCATATGACATCTTCATTGTTGTTACATCACTATCGTGATGGCCGCAGCATTTCTGTGAGGCTCTTATGGTCACCCATAAGTTCAGACTGTGCCTTCATCCACTTGGGAGCTCCGTGTCCAGTCGTTACACCTTCCCTTTATGGGCTTGGCTCGGCGTTTTCTGCTTCTTAAAGATTATAACATCGTTACTGGACTTTGTACATACCAAAGACGAATAGCCGTTACCTTACATCAGCAAAACACGAAGCACCACAGCATACCGCGAAGCGTGTCCAGCCCTCTCCATAGCCATTCAGCAATCAGCGGGAGTCCAATCGGACTGATCAGCCATGCCAACAGCAGGAAGATACCGCCGTTTTTGTAATCGCCAGTGGCGAATAACAACAGCGACAGCGTGACGCCCAGAGACGAAATGATCGCAAGGAAGCGGGTGGAGAGCGCCAGGAGCAGTGCCAGAAAAAAGATGATAACAGTCAGCAGAAGCACAGCCGGTGCCAGAAGAATTCTGCCAATCAATCGGATAGCTTTCATATGGTTCAACCTTTCTTGCGGAATCAAATCCGCTACTTATGTCATACTGCATCCAACCCTAAATCGCAAGGATACGGATCAGCCAATTTCGCTGATCTTGGTGATCAGACTGTTCAGCATATCCCATAGCTGCTCTTGCTGATTCTGGACATCGGTAATATCCACCTCATAGATACGCCCGGTTTCGTTCAGGCGGCGAGCAATCTGGTTGATATTGTTACTGGTACGGCGCATCAATGAGACGATCTCTTTCAGCTCCGGCACTTCCAGCTTTACAAGCATACCGTCGATGGCGATCTTCCGCAGATAGGCTTCCCGGTTGGTTGTGCCAATCTCCTGCATCCGCTCCTCAATCAGCTGCTTTTCGCGTTCCGCGACACGGAAATTCAGCTGCACCTTGCGAACACGGTTGGCTTCACTCATCGCTCCGGCTCCTTATGAGTGGGAGGCTTCTTTGCAGGAGCCCCTGGCTTATGCTGAAGCTGCTGGCGAATGGAGGGCTGCTGCTCTCGCGCCTGTCTTCGTGCTTCATTCATGAACAGATTAACAAGGCCGGGATGTGCATAACCGACAACATAGGAAGTGGTGCGATCAGTACCGCGCACATCCTTATCCTCCGGAACAGGAATTGTCTGAGCCCAAGCCTTATGATCGTCGCTGATGCGTTTGTCCCATTCCTTATAGCGCGCCGTCGCAGCCAGCACAAGCAATGTGCGTTCCATGCCGAAACGCTCCACCACCTGAGAGACAGCCGCTGGATCAAGTCGGTTATCATGGTAGTGCTCCCGGATAGCCGCATCAATGGCTTTGCTGCAGTCAACATTGGCCTGATATGACGCACGGTAATCTGGAAGTTCGCCATGGTCACGGGCGTAGGCAGCGGAGTGCGGATAGATGGGCAGATCCTTAACCTTTTCAGCTTCCACAGCATCATAGGCGCACTGCCGAACACACTCCCACACATGCTCCATATGGGGAGAATCGCTGTGTTCCAGCTTGCTGAAGACCGCCGCAAGGGGCTTGTCCATATTCAGCAGCACAGTAGCATAGCGATCAGACAGATCGTTGTATTCCAGGCTCAACAGAATATCTTCACGCATGACATATTCATAGGCATTGCGCAGGATTTCCTCTGCCGGCTGAGACAGAAGCCAGTCCTTATAGTCCTTCTGCTCGGCAAACATTTTCTTATACAAAGCCGTGTTCAATTCTTCATTGGTCATTTATCGCGCCTCCTCTCGGCGATTGGGTCGTGTGGGGTTACCCGGTCTACCGGGTGTTTTCAGTTGATCGTGAATAGAGCGTTTCTCGCCATCCAGTTCAGGGGCAGATGGGGACTTGTCAATATTCAACAGTGCGTTCAGCGTAGTCAGGCGCGCGCTTTTCTCCTGCAGTTCTTCTTCCTGCGGGAAGGGCTTGCCCATTTCCTCCTTTGCTGCCGCCATCTGCTGATGCAGGGTGTCCAGCTGTGTCTGGGCGTCCCCCATGCGGGCAGGGATATTGGCCAGCGCGTTCTCCATACGAATCAGATTGCCCTTGGCGTCGCTGCCAAGCACCAGCCGGTGGGACATGGCTCCCCGCAGCGTCATTTCAAACTGGTTATCAAAAGGATTGTAGGAAATCGTCACGCTCAGTCCACGGTAATGGCCGATTTCAGCGTCGCTGTTTGTTTTGACAGCATCCTTGCAGGCTGCAATGATCGCTTCACCGGCAGCTTCCTTGTCGGCGTAGTGCTTGCCCTTGATCTCCATGCCCACGAAAGCCTCTGG
>JAGBBE010000059.1 GCA_017938645.1 Clostridia bacterium | reverse complement strand
TCCCTTGGCAAGTCTCGTGTCATCATCAGAAAACCTCGCACAACTATCACAGAACAAAACTATACCGCACTTCAGTTCCTGGATTTAATGAAGGATGTGGATATACTTTCAGAACTGGAAGCATCCGAACGTGAGAATGTGCTGAAAAGCTATCTTCAGAAATCCGGACTGACCTTTACAAAGCTGGACGAATATCTGCCCCTCTACCCTGATAAAGTGTTCCGCAATCTATACGAATCGAGGTTGCTGTATGGCATTTCTGCACAATGACAAAGAACAATTCGCAGAGGCGATCCATCTGACCGCCTACCAGACCGGTATCATGGCACAGGCCATTGAGAAGGATTATTATGTATCACTGATTTTGCGCCGTCTCGCTCAGAAAATGCCTTTTATTGTGTTCAAGGGCGGTACTTCACTTTCCAAGTGTCATGGTGTGATCAAGCGCTTTTCGGAGGGCATCGACATCACCATCGATACGCAGATTACACAGGGGCAGAAGAAAGCCGTGAAAGATGCCGTTGTTGCCATCTCAGATGAATTGGGTATGGCCATCATCAATCTTGATGAAACGCACAGCCGTCGCGATTACAACAAATACATCATCGCCTATGAATCTGTGCTGCCATTGGTCAGCGAAGCCGTTCAGCCGGCGGTGCTGATGGAAACCTCCTATAAAGACCATTTCTTTTCCAACGGTGGTTCTGCCTGTGAAGAATTACATCGGCACAATGATGGAAACGGAGGCTCCGGATCTGATTGCAGAATACGAACTGGAACCGTTCGATATGAAGGTGCAGGATCTGGACCGCACGCTGGTGGACAAGGTGTTTGCTCTGTGCGATTACTATTTGCAAGGCAAAACAGCCCGGCATTCGCGTCATCTGTATGATATCTATATGCTGCTGCCTCATGTAACATTGGACGAACGGTTCAAGGCACTGGTGAAAGAAGTGCGTGAGGATCGCAAAGCTTCGCCAGTTTGCCCGTCAGCTCAGGATGGTGTAGATGTGCCGGGGCTGCTGAAAAGGATTGTGGATGAAGATGTGTATAAGAGCGATTATGAGGGGCTGACGGAACAGTTGTTGGAAGAGAACGTTTCTTACGAGAAGGTATCAGCGGCTCTTCAGAGAATTGCTAAAGAACGCTGCTTTTCAGAATAGCTTTTGTATATACGTAAGGCAAATGATCGCTCATTTGCCTATCTTAATATCAGATTAATCATCAAAACAATGCTACGACATATTATAGCATACTATAATACTATTCTACTATAGCCGCATGCCACAGCATGCGTTCAAAGGGGATTGGGGATGCTGCCCCAACAAGCAACAGCGACGGTTCACGCATCGTGGCTCCGTCGCTGTTTGTGTATGGATAGCCATAGACATTGCTTGCCAGTATGGCAGCACATGAAATATGGCTACCCATATGCCCAGCTTGCCAGTATTGCTAATTCCCAAATGAATGCCTCATGTGGATAAACGAATACTCTTTACTCGAACTTTACATAAGCCAAATATAATTCTAATCATCCGGTGTTATTCTTTCATCGTACTAAAAAAGAAAGAAGGTATGAAGTAATGAAAAGGTTCCTGAGTGTCACCCTTGCATGGTTTCTGAGTATGACAACTTCCATGGCTCTTGCAGATGAGGTGAATGTCATTTCACGTGAGGAGGGTTCCGGCACACGCGGCGCGTTCATCGAGCTGTTCGGCATTGAACAGAAGAATGAGGACGGTGAAAAGACCGATTATACCACCGACGACTGCGATATTACCAATTCCACCTCCGTCATGATGACCAGTGTGGCTGGCAATGACTGTGCTATTGGCTACATCAGTCTCGGTTCCATGAATGAGACGGTCAAGGCGCTGCTGATTGACGGTGTGAAGGCTTCGGTGGAGAATATCAAAAACGGCAGCTACAAGGTGGCCCGTCCTTTCAACATTGCTACCAAGTCTGAGGTTTCCGACTCCGCTAAAGATTTCATCGCTTTCATCATGAGTGCGGAAGGTCAGGCAGTCATCGAAGCCAACGGCTATATCGCTGTGGCGGAAGACGCTCCTGCTTTTGATGGCGGTAAGGTTTCCGGCAAGATTGTGATTGCGGGTTCCTCCTCTGTTACGCCTGTCATGGAGAAGCTCAAGGAAGCCTACGAAAACATGAATCCCAATGTGGAGATCGCGCTGCAGCAGAGCGACTCCTCTTCCGGCATGGCTTCCGCCATCGATGGCGTGTGCGATATCGGTATGGCCTCTCGTGAACTGAAGGAGTCCGAGCTTGAAAAGGGACTTACCGGCCTGACCATCGCCATGGACGGCATAGCGGTGATCGTGAGCCTTGACAACCCCGTGGAGGGCCTGACCACCGAGCAGGTGCGTGACATCTACATGGGTGTAATTACCGACTGGAGCGAAATGGATGAATAAGGTCAAGATTCAGGTTGTGAAGGAGAACGCTGCGAAATTGGCGTTCACCTTCACAGCCCTTGTTTCGATTATGGCGGTGGTATTGATCTGCTTATTCCTGTTTGCAAACGGTATTCCAGGCATGACAAAGATCGGCGTGTGGGATTTCCTGTCCGGCGAAAAGTGGAAGCCCGGACAGAAGATTTTCGGCATACTGCCCTTCATCCTTGGCTCGGTCTATGTGACGGCGGGCGCACTGGTCGTGGGTGTTCCGGCAGGACTGATGACAGCGCTGTTTCTGTCGCGTTTCGCATCAAAGCGGGCTGCAAAGCTGCTTCGTCCGGCTGTGCAGCTGCTGGCGGGCATTCCCTCGGTAGTGTATGGCTTCTTCGGATTGGTTGTGCTGGTGCCGCTGGTGCGCGAGAACTTTGGCGGCACGGGTTCGTCACTGCTGACGGCCAGCATGCTGCTTGGCATGATGATCCTGCCTACGATCATCACTGTGGCGGAATCTGCGCTGAATGCCGTCCCGGCCGCCTATTATGAAGGCGCGCTTGCCCTTGGTGCAACCCATGAGCGAAGTGTGTTCCATGTGGTGCTGCCAGCGGCGAAGTCCGGCGTGATGGCAGGTGTTATCCTTGGCATTGGCCGCGCCATCGGCGAAGCCACCGCCGTCATGATGGTAGCAGGCAACCGAACCTCCATGCCAAAGGGGCTGCTGAAGGGCGTGCGCACCCTGACCAGCAACATTGTCATGGAGATGGGCTATGCGGCTGATTTGCACAGAGAAGCGCTGATCGCTACGGCGGTGGTGCTGTTTGGGTTCATTCTGATGATCAACGTGCTGACCAGCATCCTGAAAAGGAGGAACGCCTGATGAAGCTGCAAGCAAAGTTCTACCGTGCAGGCGTTTATGCAGGCACTGCTTTCTCAGTGGGCGTGCTGGTAATGATCGTGGGATATATCCTTATCAAAGGCATACCCCACCTGTCGCCGGAGATCTTCGCGTGGGAGTACAACTCTACCAATGTATCCATGACGCCTGCCATCATCAACACGCTGCTGATGACGCTGCTGAGTCTGCTGGTCTGCGTACCGCTGGGTATTGGCGCGGCTATCTGGCTGACGGAATACGCTCCGCGCGGCAGCAAACTGGTCAAGATTGTCCGTATGACGGCGGAGACGCTCTCCGGCATTCCTTCCATCATCTACGGCCTGTTTGGCTCGCTGTTTTTTGTGGTGGCGCTGAAGATGGGGCTATCTCTGCTTTCTGGAGCGCTGACGCTGTCCATGATGGTGCTGCCCACCATCATGCGCACCACGGAGGAGGCTCTCCTTGCTGTGCCCGATAGCTACCGCGAGGGCAGCTTTGGTCTGGGCGCAGGACGGCTCCGAACGACCTTTAAGGTGGTGCTGCCCAGCGCGGTTCCGGGAATTCTGTCAGGTGTGATCCTTGCCATCGGGCGTATTGTGGGAGAAACGGCAGCTTTGATCTACACCGCAGGAACCGTAGCAAAAACGCCCGGTTCCTTGCGGGATTCTACCCGGACGCTGGCAGTACACATGTACGCGATTTCCACCGAGGGTTTGTACATCGACCAGAGCTATGCCACCGCCGTGGTGCTGCTGGTGATGGTTTTGCTCATCAACAGCCTGTCTACTGTGATCGCTCGTAAAGTTGGAGGAAAACACGCATGAAAATAGAGATCAACAATCTTGATTTGCATTACGGTTCCTTTCATGCCTTGAAGGGCGTGAATCTCGCCATC
>JAGBBE010000002.1 GCA_017938645.1 Clostridia bacterium | reverse complement strand
TACATACGCTACAAGCAGGCTGTTCACAAATATCCCAATCTGCTGAAACGCTGCTTTGAACAGATACAGCCCAACCGTTTCTGGGTAACGGATATCACTTACATTCCTATTCCTGGTCGTATGCTTTATATGTGTGCGGTACTCGACTTGTGCGGCAAAGTCGTCCTGGCATGGAAGATTGCCTCGGATATGTCCTCTTCTTTGGTTACGGACACCATCCGTGAAGCTCTGCAACAAGAAAAGGTCACTGGTGGACTCGCCCTCCACAGTGACCAGGGGTCGCAATACACATCCCAGGCATACTTTGACCTGACGAAAGAGTACCATGTTTCCCCGTCTATGTCCAGTCCCGGCTGTCCATACGACAACGCTGCAATGGAAAACTTTTTTGGCATCTTGAAAACGGAATGCTTGTATCGCGCTCACTTCTCCTCGCGTGCCGAAGTTGAGCAACTCGTTGCTGAGTACGTTGATTTCTATAATTTTGAGCGGATTTCGCTCAAAAACGGCCTTACTCCTGTTGAATTCAGAAGCAAGGCCGCATAAACTGATCTTATTCTACTTCAGGGTTTTTCTTTTCTTTGTTTGTTCTTTGGGGTACAGTCCATCTTGCCGGGAGATTTTTTGCAAATATGGGGAAAAGATTTGGCACTTTAGGCTGATTTGTTGATTACAGTGCGATTTGTATGTATAATTCAAAACGTATTTTGTTTTCCTGAATCAGGGAACGCAAGGAGAGAACATCATGGCAAATGAACTGTCCACCTTTGAAAAGAAAAAAGAATATCTGGTCTGCGTAGACAGCGATGGCTGCGCGATGGACACGATGGATATCAAGCACTTCCGTTGCTTTGGCCCGTGCATGGTTACCGAATGGGGCCTTGAAAAGTGGCAGGATGCAATCCTGAACCGCTGGAATGAAATCAATCTCTACACGATGACGCGCGGTATCAACCGTTTTAAGGCACTCGTTCTTTCGCTCGAGGAGATCAATAATCTGTATACCGAAATTGAAGATCTTGCTGCTTTGAAGGACTGGGCTGACAACAGCCCGGAGCTTTCCAACGGCGCGCTTGAAAAGGCCATTAAGGCCAATCCTGATCATATTTCGCTCAGAAAGGCGCTCAACTGGAGCAAGGCTGTCAACACGGCTATCAACGCGCTGCCGGATGAACTTAAGCTTCCTTTTGAAATGGCCAAGGAGGCGCTTGCCTTTGTCCATGAGCGTGCGGATGTGGCGATTGTTTCCAGTGCCAATCTGGATGCTGTTTTGGAAGAGTGGGAGCGTTATGGCCTGCTGGAGCATACAGATATTGTTCTTGCGCAGAATGCTGGCAGCAAGGCTTTCTGCATTGGCGAGCTGCTTAAGAAGGGCTATCAGCCGGATCATGTCCTGATGTGCGGCGATGCGCCGGGCGACCATCAGGCGGCTGTGAAAAACGGCGTGTTCTACTATCCCATCCTTGTTCGTAAGGAGAAGGCCAGTTGGGAGGAACTGATTGCGTACGGTTTTGACCATTTGGTCAGCGGTACCTATGGCGGTGAATACCAACAGCAGAAAGTGGATGCATTTTTGAAAAATCTTGGAGCATAAATCGAAAGGGGAAATCTGTCATGGTTAATCTGAAAGCAAAGCCTTATTATCTGTCCGATGAAGATATTCAGTGGGTGGAAAGCACCATCGCTGGCATGACGGCAGAAGAAAAGGTTGGTCAGCTCTTTTTCCAGCTGACGGCCGGAATGGATGAAGCTTATCTCAAAGAACTGATGGAAAAGTATCATCTGGGAGGCTGCCGCTATAATAATATGCCTGGTCAGTATGTCCAGATGCAGAATCGTACGCTGCAGAAGTATGCCAAAATTCCTGTGATCATCGCCTGCAACACCGAGCAGGGTGGCGCGGGTGCCTGTTCCGATGGTTCCTATATCGCCAGCGGCATCAAGATTGGCGCAACCGGCAATGCACAGTATGCGCATGACCTTGGCCGCCTGTCCAACGAAGAAGCTGCTTCCATCGGCTGCAACATGGCTTTTGCTCCCGTGTGCGATATTCATTATAACTGGGAAAACACGGAGGTTGTCGCCCGAGCATTCGGTACTGATACCGATCAGGTTGCTGAAATGAGCAAGGCGTATCTGGAAGGAGCCCATACCATCCCCGGTTTTGCCTGTGCTGCCAAACATTTTCCCGGCAACGGACAGGACTTCCGCGACGCTCATATTGCCAACAACATCAACAATTTCGGTGAAGAAAAGTGGATGGAAACCTATGGCAAGGTTTACAAGACCCTAATTGACGCTGATCTCGATGCCATCATGGGCGGCCACATCATGATGCCTGAATATATGCGCGAAGTGAAGCCTGGCATCAAGGATGAGGAAATGCTGCCCGCAACGCTCTGTCCTGAAATCATGACGGGTCTGCTGCGCGAGAAACTTGGCTTCAACGGCATGGTCGTAACTGACGCCAGCCACATGGTCGCCATGACCGACCGTATGTCCCGCAAGGAGATGCTGCCTGCTTCCATCAACGCCGGCTGCGATATGTTCCTGTTCTTCAACGATCCCGATGAGGACTTCGCTACCATGCTGGATGCGTATAACACCGGCGTTATCAGCGAAGAGCGCATGACCGAAGCTCTGACCCGTATTCTTGGCTTGAAGGCTCATATGGGTCTGAACAAGATGTCGAAGGAAGAAATCGTTCCTGCCGCTGCTCCCGTTCTGGGCAAGGAGGAAACCAAGGCTGTTTCTGAAGCCATCAGTAAGGATTCTGTAACGCTGGTCAAGTATAAGGACGCTGACGTTTTGCCTTTGACTCCTGAAAAATACAAGAAGATTATGATTGTGCAGGTCAAGGGTCCTGCTGGCCCCATGGATACGCTGGTTCAGATGGCTATGGGCGGCGGAGCAGGCAAGAAGACTCCTGCCGAGGAATTGCGCGATCGTCTGATCGAAAAGGGCTTTGATGCGTTTATCTACGTAAGTCCGCTGGAGAAAATCAAGGCGCAGATTGCTGCTGGCGAGAAACCCAGCCTGAACGTGTATTTTGCCGGTAAACATGCCATTGAGGACTTCAAGAGCCAGCAGGATCTGGTCATCACTCTCTTTGACGTAATGAATGGCCGTCCCTCCTTTGGTATGGCCAAGGGCGGCGGAGAAATTCCGTGGTATGTGTTTGAACTGCCTGTTGTTGGCGTAAGCGTAAATGCGCCCACTATGCTTGCGGATGTGCCTCAGCTGCGCACCTATATCAACGCCTACGACTCCAAGCCTTCCACCATGGATGCGCTGGTTGATAAGCTCTGCACCGGCGCTGAGGCGTTCACCGGCAAGGATCCCATCGACAGCTTCTGCGGCCTATGGGATGCCCGTATCTGATTTTTCCAAAGACGTCTGCTGATGCAGGCGTCTTTTTCATATAAAAAAGACCCGCCGAATCATGCAGGTCTTTGAATCTGTTGACAAATTCTGATTCCTGTGTACACTGAAATCAGAGCTTGTGCGGCAGGCATACGCATACAACGCCGTTGAGCGGAAGCGCTTCTCCGCCGTCAACTACCAGTCCGCCGCCGTTTTGATTGGCAAAGAGCAGACGGCCTTCAGGAGTAAAGTCGAAATCGCGGGGAGCCTGTCCGTGTGAAGAAAGATGACAGCGATACGTCATTGATCCATTCTCATCCAGATCGATTACGCAAACGCTGTCGTGACCACGATTGCTTACATAGAGTTTTCCATCATGCAGACGGATTGCAGCGGAGGTGTTCTTGGTATTGAAACCGGCCGGCAGCAGGGAAAGGCGCTGCAGACAACGCCATTCACCATCAATGAGGCGATAGTGCGCAGCATGGCAGTCCAGTTCGCCGACAAGGTAGAACTCATCCTTGCTGACAAAGGCGATATGCCTGGGTCCCATGCCGGGGGTGGTCACGATGCGTTCTTTTTCGGCAAGAAGACCGGTTTCAGGGTTCTGCTCATAAACAAACACCGTATCCATACCGAGGTCACAGACAAACAACTCATTTGTACCGGGACGGAAAAGGCACTGATGGGTATGTGCCGCATCCTGACGGGGAAGGCTGGGGCCGCTGCCTTCATGAACGATATGCTGAATATCGGGAAGGAGTTTTCCATCGACTGTCGGAAATGCAGTGATGCAGCCGGTGGCATAGTTGGCAACGTAGAGAAAGCGTTCATCGGCGCTCAAAGTGGCGTGACAGACATCGCTTCCGTGCGTCGGAACCATCGAAGTCAGGCGGATATGATCGCCTTCCACAGCGTAGGTTGCGGCAACGCCATCGCCAGTAGATGGATCTGCGCCGGTTACATACAGAACGGAGTCATCGGCGGAAAGCGTGGCAAAGATCGGATCTTTGATGGAAGTGTCGGTGTTCAGAAGCTCAAGATGACCGTTTTCTTCCCTGACAACAGCTACGCCGGGACCACCGAGACGTGTATACGAACCGATATAACAAAGCATGGAACAAATCTCCCTTCTTCAATTCAAAAAGCCTTTTCTCAAGTTATACACTTCTTTTAGAGGAATGTAAAGAGCAAATTCATGATCAACAAGGAGTTTGAAATGGATCAGAAGCTGGAAAAAGTAATATACGACGGCGATCTGAAGACACTCGCAGCAATGCTTCGAAGCGGAGAAATGATGAGCCTGAACAATCAGGAACGCGCAGAACTTCCGCGCAGGATTGCTGCAACGGGTAATCTACAGATGCTTTCTCTTCTTGCCAGCCGTTCCCATGCGATCGCGTGGGAGGCTGATGAACTGGGACGCGATGTGATGCATTATGCTGCGCAGAGTGGAAACGAGGAAATCACAGCTTATGCTGTGGAAACGCTGGGTATGGATCCTTTGCGTGGGGATTGCAATGGATTGACTGCTCTGGATCTCGCCAAGGGAACTGAGGCAGGAAAGTGGCTGGAGAATTATCTGGGATTCACAGCAGATGAATGCTATCGCAATCCCGTCAGGCGTGGCTTCTATCCTGATCCTTCGGTTGTGCGTGTTGGAGAGGACTATTACATGGTGAACTCAACCTTTGTCCAGTTCCCGTGTATTCCTGTCTCACATTCCCGCGATCTTGTAAACTGGAAAACCATTGGCCATGCCATTACCAATCTGGAATGGTCCGGCATTTCAGAACTGCCCGGTGGACACGGCTATTGGGCTCCTGATATTTCTTACTACAAGGGACGTTTCTGGATTATCGCAACGCTGCGCAGGGATACGGAACCTTTCCGCCTGCAGATGATCACTTCCTCCGAAAGGCCTGAAGGACCGTATGATAAGCCGGTATTCCTTGATATTGACGGCATTGATCCTTCTTTGTTTACGGATGTGGACGGAAGACGTTATGTGGTCATCAATCCTGGAGCACAGATCGCTGAAATTGACGATGCACGAAATCTGGTCAGTGAACCGGAAATGATTTACTATGGCTCCAGCAGAGTTAAAACAGAGGGGTCGCATCTGCTCTACAAGGATGGCTGGTACTACCTGTTTGAGGCGGAAGGCGGTACGGGCCCCGGACATACAGAGACGGTCGCACGTTCCCGAAACCTGAAAGGCCCTTATACCCCCTGCCCATATAATCCGATTCTGGGCCCGCGAGAAGCCAATGCACCTATACGCAGGAGCGGGCACGGCAAGCCTTTCTCTACGCCTGACGGCAGATGGTTTATGCTGTACCTGTGTGGAAGAGATGTAAACGGCGTTACGATGCTTGGGCGCGAAACTGCGTTGGATCCTATGCGCTGGACGCCGGACGGATGGCCGGTTGTCAACGAACGCAGAGGGCCGAGTTGTCTTCAGAAGATGCCTCTGCCGGAATATCCTGTTCAGTCCGAGGCTTTTGATTGGCTTGACTTTATCTCGCCGAGAACAGATCCTGCTTCTTTTGCAAAAGCAATTCCGAATGGCTGGGAACTGAGGGCAGGCGGGAACCCTTCCGGAGTTGCACAAACGAGCCTTCTTTTGAGAAGGCAGGCAGAAAAACGTTTTGTTCAGCAGGTGAAAATAGATTCCTCTGCACTTGCCGCGAACAGCTATGCCGGACTGGCTGGTTACTACGATGAAAACAGTTACTATCTTTTTGGTGTCGAAAAAACAGAAAGCGGCTGCTGGCTAAGCGTGGTCGAGCAGATTGGCAAAGAAGAAAACAAATGCAGGCTTATCGAATGGACTGCGGAAACGGCTGTGCTCAGGGTTGAAGCCGATGGCTGCGAACGAAAACTGTTCTGCGAAATTGATGGTGTAATGAAGCAGCTGGCAGTGCTTAATGCCGTCTACCTCAGTGATGAAGGCCTGAAGATGGGCAAGAGGTTCACTGGAGCGACACTTGGCATGGCTGCAGTCGGTTGCGGAACCGCTTCGTTTACAGCTTATCAGGAGACCATGAAACCCTGACAGGCAGGTGGCTTTTTGGCCAAAGCTCCCCTTGACTGAAAATGGAATTTCGATACAATAGTACCCGCATGAATCATTCATGTCTTTTACACGACCAGCGAAGGAGCAGATATCATGAGCAGACAACAGGCTTCCAATCAGTATGGACGTGCTTTGAAGGCAGGTCAGAAGTATCATCATGCGTGCGTTTCGCGCGGCGAGTATCCGTATACAAAGGTTTTGAGCGATGTTTTCAGTGAATACGTGGCTGCCAGTCAGGTGGACATTGGTCTGGTTGATATTCCTATGGAGCTGATTGTTGGAACCACCACAGCTGGGCGCAAGGCAGCCTTTGCAGGCAATTTTATGCCTCTGCTTGGATACGACAGCGAGTTCTCGACCAAGTGGATTAATCTCTGCGAAGCACATCTGTCTGAAACAGGCATCACAGATCCGATTGTGTGCTTTGAATATCTGGGATATTTCTACATCACCGAAGGCAATAAGCGGGTAAGTGTTCTCAAAAGCTATGATTCTCCTACAATCAGCGGACATGTGAAGCGCATTATGCCAGAGTGGTCGGATGATGATCCTGCGGTGCAGGTCTACTTCGAATTCCTCGATTTCTACCAGCTTGCTGGAATTTATGACGTCAAGATCAGCAGCAAGGGAGGCTATGCCAAGCTGCAGGCCATGCTCGGTTTTGAACCGGATCATGTGTGGACCCGGGATGAACGTTCTGAATTTCTTTATGGCTTCGGACGATTTAAGGAAGCCTTTCAGAAACTGAATACCGAACATCTCCCGATTACCCCCGGAGATGCTTTGCTCGTCTGGCTTCAGGTAAATCCAGCAGCTACGCTTTCTCAGATTGGCACAGATATTCAAAAGACCCTTACCAATTGCTGGCCGGATGTAAGGATTCTTGCCAACGGATCGCCGATTGCGGTAAGCACATCTCCTGATTCGGAGGAAAAAAGTTCTCTTACGAGAATGCTTGGTATTGGCCGGATCAATCATCTGCGCATTGCATTTATACATGCGTTTGATGCCCAGCGCAGTTCGTGGACGGCGGCTCATGAAACCGGACGGATCAAGCTGGAGGAAAGCCTTGGCGACAGGGTAACGGTAAAAACCTATTTCTGTGAACAGAACGATCCGATGGATGTAATGGAACAGGCTGTTGCAGAAGGCGCTCAGGTCATTTTTGCTACAACGCCTCCCATGATTTCTGCATGCCGGCAGATTGCAGCGCGTCACCCCAATGTACGTGTGCTGAATTGTTCACTCTCGATGCCGTATGCGGGCATCCGTACATATTACGGTCGGATTTATGAAGCGAAGTTCATCACCGGCGCGATTGCGGGCGCAATGGCCAAAAGCGACCGCATTGGTTACGTCGCCCATTATCCGATCATTGGTTCAGTAACGGCCATCAATGCCTTCGCTCTTGGCGCAAGGCTGACCAATCCGAGTGCAAAGATCGTTCTGCGCTGGTCCTGCGTTCCCGGAAACCCGATCCGCTCGCTTCTCAACGAAGGCATTACGATGATTTCAAACCGCGAAACCGGTACGGAAGGTCATCCGCTGGCCTGGGAATGGGGAACCTATATGATGCAGGAGGATGGTTCGTTCCTCCCGCTGTCCACACCGCGGTGGAACTGGGGCAAGTTTTACGAAGGCGTCGTCAACAGTATCTTCAACGGTAGTTGGGATGCTTTGGGCGCCAAGGAGGCGCAAAAAGCGGTCAACTATTGGTGGGGTATGAGCAGTGGTGTGATCGAAGTTGATCTCAATCCCTCGCTGCCTGACGGAGCCAAGCAAATTGCGTCCATTCTTCAAAATGGATTGCTTCAGGGCTGTGTGCAGCCTTTTGACACGCATCTGGTGGATCAGAATGGCATCGAACATGATGGGGCGCTTTATAACGATCCTCACGAGCTGATGAACATGGATTGGCTTCTTGACAATATCGAGGGAGGCATTCCGGCATTCGACGAACTGCTTCCTGTATCTCAGCAGCTGGTGCGTCTGCTCGGTCTGCACCGCAATAGCATTCAGCCAAAGCCTGAGGAGGTCATCCTGTGAAAATCCTGCTGATATCCGATGAAGAATCCGCTTATCTGTGGGATCATTACCAACCAGGAAGACTGGAAGGTATCGACCTGATTCTTTCCTGCGGAGATCTATCTCCGGAATACCTGAGCTTTCTGGTGACGATGAG
This sequence comes from Clostridia bacterium, assembly GCA_017938645.1. Next base: position 6,174 of record JAGBBE010000002.1, on the reverse strand, counting down.
CACTGCGCCGGTTTTCTATGTCCATGGAAATCATGACGGCAAGTATGCCATCCGTCCACCGGAGGGCTGCGAGTGCATCGAGGACAGAATCGTCAATTTTGGCGGCTTGCGTATTCTGGGACTTGGCGGCTGTGTCAGATACAGCCCCGGTGATCATCAGTACACGGAATATGAGATGTCGCAGCGCATCCGTAAGCTCAAACGCCAATTGAAAAAGAGCCGCGGTGTTGATCTGGTTATTACGCATGCCCCCGTACGAGGTCTGGGTGATGACGATACCTTTGCGCACCGCGGCTTTGAAGCGTTCCATACGCTGCTGGAAGAACACAAACCGCGTTACTGGGCTTACGGCCATGTGCATATGCGGTATGGTCACAGCATTCAGCGTACCATTCAGCATGGAGAAACCACGCTGATCAATGCATGCGAAAAATACATTCTTGAAATTCCACAATCATTTACCGGGCAGGTTTGATGCTGTCCGGTTTTTGAATACCAATGCGTGTAAAATCTTGCATCTGATTTGTTGCCAGCAACAGGCCCTTTGTGTTACAATAATAAAGATTGAACATCTGTATAGAGCGTCTTACAGGGCGCTCCTTAAGGAAGGGTGTACCGTATGCGAAAATTGTTCCCGTTGCTGGTTTTGATGCTGGTTTTGATCAGTGTGCCTGCGCTGGCTGAAACATATCTTTTTGATCAGCTATGCGCCAGCATGGATATTCCGGACGATTATATTGTACTCACGGAAGAAAACCTGGCTGATTATGCTGCATGGCTTGAAAATCAGGGAACCAGCATGGATGAAACTGCTGCTGATTTTGAGCGTCGCGGCGTACTTGTGCAGGCCTGGAGCCGGGAGCTGGACGCATGCTTTGAGCTTCGTATCCGTCAGGATGAAGACACAATGCTGATCTTTGACGTTAACGAACAGTCCAGTGAAATCCGCGGCAAGTATCGCACGGGACATTATCCCAACAACATTTACGAGGGATATCAGTTCAGCGCGTCCGAGTGGAAGAACACCGAAGAAGGACGTTTTCTGGTGCTTCGCTATACCCGCAAGGAAAGCGGAGAGATCCTGCATAAAGGTTGCATGCGCCGTACGATCCGCAATGGCTACGAGATCGATTTTGATATGCAGATTCATGGCCGTGCTGTAACGGATAAGGACAATGCAAATCTCAACAAGATCTGGCAGACCTTCCACTTCATCGAAATCAAGGAACTTCCGCCCATTGCCAGCGCCAAGATCAATCTGACCAAGGTGCCTCCGGAAGAGACCAACAACAAGGACATTACCATTGGCGGTACGGCAAGCCCGGGCGTTAAGTTTACTGCTGTGGTTATGGGCCTGAGCTATCCTGATCCCATTGTGGCTGATGTGGAAGTACCCAAGAACGGACAGTTCTCCATGCCGATCAGGCTGCCGCGGGAAGGCGTTTTCCTGATTACCCTTACGGGCGAGTATCAGGATGAAGAGGTCGTGGAACTTGCTTATCCGGTAACCTATCAAAGTTCTCTGCTGGCTGTGAATTTCACCGAAAAACCCGGAACAGTGGTTACCACCGATAAGGTTGAATTCAAGGGCTCCGGCGAGCCTGGCGCTTCGATTCAGGTGTTTGTCGATGGCGAAAATGCTTTCAGCAAGAAGGTAACGACGAACGGAAAATTTGCCTTCGAAGTGGATGTTGACGATGAGGGCGCACATGAGATTTCGCTTGTTTTCAGCAAAAAGAATCTTGCGGATCGCCGGTTCACCTTTGCATTCTCCCGCAAGTGGACGGAACAGGATACGATGGAGTATCTCAGCAAGCAGTCCATCAGTCCCAGCTATTCTCAGCTGCAAAGCAAGATGAAGGATTACGAAGGACGTATCATGGCCTATCGTTCCTACATCGTTGATGTTGGTGAAAGCGGTGATGAGTATATCATCAAGATGGCGCTTAATCGTAAAAACGGCAAGTATTCCAACATGATTCTTGTCACCAGCAGTGAAATGCCCAATTTTGAAGTTGGTGAACGTGTGATGATGTACGGTACCTGCGAAGGCATGTCTCTGAGCACCGGCGCCGAGGGTAAGGAAGAAGACGAGAGCTATCCCTGCTTTGCGCTTCTTCTCTTTGCCACGCTGGAAAAATAACTTTAACAAAAGAGGTCGTGCACATGCACGGCCTTTTTTATGCGCCTATATCACTTACGACATTTCTTGGCGAAATCTGAGCGTAAATCCGATTGTTTCAGCAGCGAAATTGTATACAATAAATAATGGCGGAATTTGAATCTTCTCATCCCGGAAATGGAAATCAAAGGAAAAGAGGGTGTTGCGCAATGGAAAAGGCTTGCACACAAACCGTGCAGGAAGTGCTTGAAGAGCTTAACGTGAATGCCGGCGGACTCACAACGGCTCAGGCACAGGAACGTATGGCGAAATATGGTCCCAACAAGCTGAAGGATGCGGAAAAAGCAACGCTGATGGAGCGCTTCATCAATCAGCTGAAGGATCCCATGCTGATTATCCTGATGATTGCTGCCGCTGTGTCTGCAGTGACCAATCTGATTGCTCATGAAAGCCTTGCCGAGGTTTTCATCATCCTGATTGTTGTACTGCTCAACGCTGTGCTTGGCGTTTTCCAGGAGAGCAAGGCTGAGGCGGCGATTGAAGCCCTGCAGACCATGACCGCCGCTACCTGCAAAGTGCTGCGCGATGGCAAACAGGTCGTTCTCCATTCCGATGAACTGGTTCCTGGCGATGTTGTCCTGCTTGAAGCCGGAGACAGCGTTCCGGCTGACGGACGCCTTTTGGAAAGTGCCAGCCTCAAAATCGAAGAAGCTGCTTTGACTGGTGAAAGCGTACCCGTCAACAAGGTGATCGAAGCGCTTGGATTTGCTGGCGAACAGTCTGAAATTCCGCTTGGCGACCGCAAGAACATGTGCTACATGGGTTCTACGGTTGTATATGGCCGTGGCAAGGCGCTTATTACCAAAACCGGCATGGAAACCGAAATGGGCAAGATCGCCGGTGCGCTTGCTGCTGCTGAAGAAGAACAGACTCCGCTGCAGAAGCGTCTGGACGAGCTTGGAAAGACTCTGAGCAAGCTGGTTCTTGCGATCTGCGTGTTCATCTTTATCTTTAACCTTGTGATGGCTGGTTCTTTCACGCTTAACAGCGTCCTGTCCACCTTCATGGTTGCCGTATCTCTGGCGGTTGCTGCCATTCCGGAAGGTCTCGCAACGGTTGTTACGGTCGTATTGTCCATTGGCGTTACCAACATGTCCAAGCGCAATGCGGTTATTCGCCGTTTGACTGCGGTGGAGACCCTTGGCTGCACGCAAGTCATCTGCTCTGACAAGACCGGTACTCTCACGCAGAATAAGATGACGGTTGTGGAACACGTGGGTAGTGTGGAACTCGTGTCCAAAGCCATGGCGCTGTGCAATGATGCGGCGCTGGGTGAAAATGGTCAGGCTGAAGGCGAACCCACCGAGGCTGCACTTGTCAACTTTGCAGCAAAGAACGGATTCAAGAAGAATGAACTGGAAGCTGCGGCTCCCCGCGTGGATGAAGCTCCCTTTGATTCTTCCCGTAAGATGATGTCTACCGTTCACACTGCGCCGAACGGATATATTCAGTATACCAAGGGTGCTCCCGACGAAGTCCTCAAGCGCTGCGATACCTATGAAGAAAACGGTCAGATCAAGACCATGACTGAGCAGAAGCGCGCGGAAATTCTCAAGGCCAACAAGGCAATGGCGGACAAGGCCCTGCGTGTTCTGGCTGCTGCCATGAGGATTTGGGACCACAAGCCCGAAAGCAATGAGCCGGAATTCCTCGAAACCAGCCTGACCTATGTCGGCTTGACCGGCATGATCGACCCCGTGCGTCCTGAGGTTAAGGCTGCGATCGAAGAATGCCGCAATGCCGGTATCCGCGCTGTGATGATTACCGGCGACCACAAGGATACAGCTGTTGCTATTGCCAGGGAACTGAACATCATTTCTGATGCCTCTGAGGCCATTACCGGCGCTGAACTTGACAGTATCAGCGACGATGAACTGTGCGAACTGGTCAAGAAGTATGGCGTGTACGCCCGTGTTCAGCCTGAGCACAAGCTTCGCATTGTCAATGCGTGGAGGCACAATGGCTGTATTACTGCCATGACTGGTGACGGCGTGAACGATGCTCCTTCTATCAAGGGCGCTGACATCGGCGTTGGCATGGGCATTACCGGCACGGACGTTACCAAGAACGTTGCTGATATGGTACTCGCAGACGACAATTTTGCCACCATTGTCAGCGCAGTGGGTGAGGGCCGCAGAATCTACGATAACATCCGCAAAGCGGTTCAGTTCCTGCTTGCTTCCAACATGAGCGAGGTTCTTGGCGTTTTCTTCTCCACGCTTTTGGGCTTTACACTGCTTAATCCTGTGCATCTGCTGTTTATCAACCTGATTACTGACTGCTTCCCGGCCCTTGCTCTGGGTATGGAAACCGCTGAACCCGACACCATGAAGCGTCCTCCGCGTGACTCCAAGGAAGGCATCTTTGCCGGCGGTCTTGCTGTGGACATCGGCTATCAGGGCGTTCTGATCACGATTATCACCATTGCCAGTTACATCATTGGTCACTGTTTCGAAGTTGGGCATTTTGCCATTCCGCAGGGTGTTTCCAATCATGGTATGACCATGGCGTTCCTGACTATGAGCATGTGTGAGATCTTCCACTCTTTCAACCTGCGCAGCCAGCGCAAGAGCGTTTTCTCACTGCACACCCATAACAAGATCCTGTGGCTTGCCATGCTGGGAAGTCTCATTCTGACCACCATCGTGCTTGAGATTCCTGTGCTTGCCAATGCATTCGGCTTTACTCCTGTTGGCCTGACCGAATATGTGCTTGCCATCGTGCTGGCTCTGGTGGTTATTCCGGTTGTTGAAGCGGTAAAGTTTGTCCAGCGTAAGCTTACAAAATAAAGCTTATAATTTTAAAGGGAGTGGCGATACACAGCCATTCCCTTTCGTTTAACTGGAATACTTGAAAATGAGATCAAAAAGTGCGAAAATACTATTCGCAGTTTTGCAAATCAATTCTGATAAGGCGATGATCGATACATGAGCAGCAAATGGAGAGCCAATATCCTTCTTTTTGCTACAGCACTGATCTGGGGATTTGGATTTGTGGCGATGGATCAGGGTGCAGAAGTGCTGGAACCTGTGAGTTTCAACGCGCTTCGTATGGCACTTGCTGCTCTGTCGATCCTTCCGCTTGTTCTCTGGATAGATCACAAAGGACAGGGCGTCCGCTGGAAAAGCATGAATCTTCATCAGAAAAAGACGCTTCTTTGCGGTGGTTTCTGGTGCGGTGTTATGCTTGCTATGGGTGCTGTCATCCAGCAGTTCGCTCTTGAACAGGGGATTGAGGTTGGCAAGGCTGGCTTCATTGCAGCGTTGTATATCATTTTTGTGCCATTGTCCGGTGTTTTTCGTCGTAAAAAACTCTCTGTATTGGTTTGGATTGCGGTTGTGTTCAGCACGATTGGACTGTACTTCCTGTGTATCCAGGGCGGTTTTTCGCTGGCTCCAGCTGACAGCCTCATGATTGTCTCATCGATGTTTTATGCAGGCCATATTCTGGTGATTGACCATTATTCTCAGCGTACGGACTGCGTTAAGATGAGTTTGATCCAGTTTATTACCACTGCGCTGATTTGCGGTGTCATCTCTGCTGTAACGGAACACACAACATGGCAAGCCGTACAGGCTGGCGCTTTGCCGCTTTTGTACGTGGGCGTACTTGGAAGCGGCGTGGCGTATACCATGCAGATTCTCGGCCAGAAAGATGCCAACCCGACGGTTTCTTCCCTGATTCTCTCGCTTGAAAGCGTTTTTGCAGTTCTTGCGGGCTGGGTTCTGCTTGGAGATATGCTTAGCGGTCGTGAACTCTTCGGCTGCGTTATGATGATGACAGGTATCGTACTTGCGCAGCTGCCTCAGCCAAAGGAGAATTGATATAAAAAGAGCCGGTTTATACCGGCTCTCAGATTGTCAAAAAAGGTCGCAAGCAGCGGCCTTTTTTGGTATATATAGAAGCAGGTGATGATAATGCTGAAAAAGGAAATGGAACAGCGTCAAGCAATCGAAATGCTGAGTACCGATATGCTCGTACCCAAGGATCAT
>JAGBBE010000058.1 GCA_017938645.1 Clostridia bacterium | reverse complement strand
CTTTAGCGATGCACATCGATACCGATGAGTCCAACGCCGCTTGCGCCGGCCCCGGCACCATGGGCGAGATCATCAAGTAATAAACGGTTCTTTGCAACGCATGCGGCTTCATACGACCGCATGCGTTGTTCTTTTTGACCCGCTTGAAAGGATAACTTTCTATGAAATTTTTCCACATTTCCGACATCCATCTGGGCAAACGTCTGAACGAATATTCCCTTCTGGAGGATCAGCGCTACATCCTTTCTCAGATCATCGGCGCTGTAGATGCAGAAAAGCCGGATGCCCTGCTGATCGCCGGAGATATTTATGATAAATCGATCCCGCCAGTGGAGGCTGTTACGCTGTTCGACGATTTCCTCTATGAACTAACCAGACGCAAACTGCCGGTTCTGCTCATCTCTGGCAACCATGATTCCGCTGAGCGTGTGGCTTTCGGCGCTCGCTTGTTTACCCGAAGCGGGCTGTATTTCGCGCCGGCCTATCAGGGCGCAGTCGAACCTGTAACCCTTCAGGACGAATACGGCGCAGTGGATTTTTACCTGTTGCCGTTTGTCAAGCCAAGCCATGTGAGGCGTTTTCATCCCGATGATGAGATTGCTACCTACACCGATGCCATCAGGTGTGCCATCGGACATATGCCGCTGGATGCATACAGACGCAATGTGCTGGTGACTCATCAGTTTGTCACAGGCGCCACGCTCAGCGATTCCGAGGAGATCTCCGTGGGCGGCAGTGAAAACGTGGATGCATCTGTGTTTGATGGATTCGATTATGTAGCGCTTGGCCACATCCATGGCCCGCAGCAGGTTTCATCGGAACGGATCCGCTATTGTGGATCTCCGCTGAAGTATTCTTTTTCGGAAGCTGGTCATCAAAAGTCCATCACGGTGGTTCAGCTGTCTCAAAAAGGACAGATGCAACTGTCCACTATCCCGCTGATGCCCAAACGTGAACTGCGCAAGCTGCAGGGAAGGTTTGAGGAACTGACTGATCCCGCGTTTTATTCCCGGCAGGATCGGAATGCGTATCTGCAGATCACCCTCACCAATGATGAATTGATCCCGGATGCCATGCATACCCTGCGGCGGATCTATCCCAACCTGCTGAATCTGTTGTTTGACAACCGCCGCACAGCGGCTCAGCAAGTTATCAATGCTTCTGCAGAACAGGAAATGCGTAGTCCGGAAGCACTTTTCGCAGAGCTGTTTCAGTTGCAGAACAATCAGCCAATGACCGATGAACAGTATGAATATGTTCGTCGGTTGGTGGAACAGATTCGGGAGGAACAGGAATGAGACCGGTACGCATGATTTTGTCCGCCTTCGGCCCTTATGCCGGACAGACGGTTTTATCCATGGATCAGCTTGGTTCGCAGGGTCTGTATCTGATCACCGGTGATACCGGTGCGGGAAAAACCACCCTGTTTGATGCGGTCACCTTTGCGCTTTTTGGCAGGGGAAGCGGTGAAAACAGAAAAGACGACAGCCTTCTGCGCAGCAAATATGCAGATGCGGATACCCCTACTTTTGTGGAAATGGAGTTCCTTTATCGGGATAACCTGTACACCATTCGCCGCAGTCCCAGATACATTCGTCCCCCCAAGCGGGGCACCACGCCGCAGTTGGAGAATGCCAAAGCGGAACTGCGCTATCCGGATGGCCGGGTCATCGCCAAAAAGTCCGATGTGGATGCCGCTGTTATTGAACTGCTGGGCGTGGATCATGATCAGTATGTGAAGATCGCCATGATCGCCCAGGGTGAGTTTCAGAAGCTGCTGATCGCAACCACCGAAGAGCGCGAGAAGATATTCTCACATATTTTTCATACCAGCATTTATCAGACGCTGCAAAACAGACTGAAGGAAAACGCTGCCGAAGAACGCAAGCAGTGCGGAAATCTTCGCCAGCGTATTGCAGGTATTCTGGAAGGCGCGGTTTTTTGCGGGGATCTGTTTCTGGATGAACAGTTGAAACAAGCGAAGGAAAACCTTTTGCCAGAGGGCGAGATACAGCCTGTGCTGGAGGCAATCATTCAGCGGGATCACGACGCGGACAAGGCATTGGCCGCAGAACTGAGCCAGCTGGAGATCCAGCGTGATGCGTTGCAGCAGCAGATCAATCAGGCAAACGAATATCATCAGCTGGAAGAACAGTTGGAGCATTCCCTTCGAGAACTCTCGGCACAAAAGGAGCCTCATCGTCTCGCTTTGGAAAAGCAGGAAGAAGCCCAAGGCTGGCTGAAGAAAGCTTCAGAACTGGATGCACAGGAAGCTGCGCTTTCCGTCCTGATGCCGAAATACGAACAACTTTCCAGCTTGCAAAGCCTGTACCGTGCTAACGAGCGGGATGCAGCGGAAATCGGGAATAAGCAGAATGGCTGTCAGCAACGGGCTGCTGAAATGGAAGAATCTCTGCGCTTGCAGCGGGAGGAATACCAGCGCTGTTCTCAAGCTGGTGTGGAACTGGAAAAGCAGAAAGCGCTTTTGCAAGTTCAGTCAGCACAGCAGGCGGCACTGACTGCTCTTGAAGAAAACCTGACGGAGCTGGCTCGAACGGAAAGCCGGTATCAGCGTGCTTACGATGCCTTTACCTGTGCGCAGCAGGAACATCTTTCCCTGCGGTCGGAGTATCATCGCTTGCATGATGCTTACCTGAATGAACAGGCTGGAATACTGGCATCCATGCTTCAAATCGGGGTGCCTTGCCCAGTGTGCGGTTCAGTGGAACATCCTGCGCCTGCTGTTTTGTCGGAAGGAGCGCCGGATAAAGCCGCGCTGGATCTGGCTAAAGCGCGAGTGGATCTTGCGCAGGAAAAGGCAGAAAAGGCCAGCCGGGAGGCAGGGGAAATCAAGGGAACACTGGAGCAGAAGCGTACCCGTGCAGCGCAGGATATCCAACAATTGTTGGATACCGATGATCTGTCCATGGCGCAATCGCTTCTGCAACAGAAGCAGCAGGATACTGCCGCCATGATCGACGAAACGCAGGCAGCGATCCGCAAGTATCAGTCGGATGCGATGCGGTATCAAAAACTCAGCAGTAGTATTCCGGAATATGAGAAGCAGTTGGAAGAATTGAAAAAGCAAGCAGCCGATATGGCAGCGCGCATTGCCGGGTTGAATGCCACCATGGAGCAGCAGAAAGCTCAGGGGCAGGCGCTTCGTACGGAGCTGATCTACAGGAGCCAGCGGGAAGCTCAGGCCTGCTTGGATGCATGGCATCAGGAAGCGGCAAAGCTGCGGGCACAAGCAGAGGAGGCCGGGGAGAATCTTCGCAGGATCGAGCATCGTCAGCGGGAGGTGGAAGGCGCTGTCAACACGCTTCGCCAGCAACTCGCCGCATCCACGCCCGCGTCTCTTGAAGGGCTGGATGAGCAGCTTGCAGAAGTCAGAAAAAAATGGAATGAACTGTCGGAAAAGGCGAAAGCGTGCCACAGCCGACTGAGCGCTAACCAGAAGGCTATGGATAGTTTCTGCCAGTATCGGGAAAGACTGCAAGGAGCCACGGAACGGCTCAGCTGGATCCAGTTGCTTTCCGATACAGCCAATGCCAACTTGCATGGGAAGAAACAGAAGATCAAGCTGGAAACTTATGTGCAAATGGCGTATTTCGATCGCATTCTTGCGCATGCCAATGTGCGTCTGCGCAATATGTCGGGTGGACAATATGAGCTTGTGCGCAGAAACGAGGCAGATAATTTCAGAAGCCAGACCGGCTTGGATCTGGATGTGACAGATTACTACAACGGTTCTGTTCGCGATGTCAAAACACTGTCCGGCGGAGAATCCTTCAAGGCGTCATTGGCGCTTGCACTGGGAATGTCGGATGTGATCCAGAGCATGGCAGGTGGTATCAAACTGGATACACTTTTTGTGGATGAAGGATTCGGCTCTTTGGATGAGCAGTCCCTCCACCATGCGATCCGTATGTTGGAGGATCTGGCGCAGTCTGACCGCTTAATCGGTATCATATCCCATGTGAGCACATTAAAGGAGCATATTGACCGACAGATCATTGTTACCAAGGACAAGAGCGGCGGCAGCAGAGCCATCATTGCAGTACCTTGACTTGAGCAGGGGGGATCTGAATGGAATTTCG
>JAGBBE010000057.1 GCA_017938645.1 Clostridia bacterium | reverse complement strand
GCCTGCTCTGCGACTCGTTCTCCGAATAGCTGGATGATCTCCGCATAATCATCGCTGCCCATGACCTCATCATAGACGGCATAGATCAATGCAGGGCGACAGTAGGCGCACATGAATTTGTTGCCCTCTGTATTGGCCAAATCTTCGCCCACGACGATCTCTCGATCTCCAATATATACGGAGTGGATGATCTCGTAGTTGCCTGCCATGCGCTTTTCTTCGTTCATACTTCACAGGCTCCTTTCATCCGGCTTGGATCGCGTGGACTTATGCGAAGACCTGGCAGGCTGTTTCAGGCTTTCTGCAACAGAAGGACGCTTTTCAGCCTCCTTCAAGGCAGGATTCTTCCCATTGTTAATAATCCCGTCCAGCATCCCATAGTCATCCTCCATAGCCATCTCTGCATTTTTCAGAGGATTGTCCATGGGGATGAAGCTGTCCAGCTTCTGAAAACCAATGCTGTCCACATAATGCGTGGTGATTTTTCCGTTGATCTTCAGCCCAACCACATCACTGACGGACATACTGTGGCCCTGAAAATCCGAAGGATGGTTTATATTGAACTCAGAGTACAATCTGTTCAGGCATTCCGAACGTCTCTTCCATCCAGAAGGCAACGAACCGGTATAGACAGCATCGTAGTTGCGTCGCTCTACCTGAATTCCAGCCTCTTGCAGCTTCCTGACGGGCTGAAAAAGCAGCTTGGCTGTTTCCTGCTCATATTTCAGCTGATAGATGATGTAGGCATCATCCGGATTGTTGAGAAACGCAAACAGTTTCTGCACATTAACGTTCGGAGCGGCAGCCAATCTTTCGGCATCCGTCATACGTTCAGGGAAGATAGCGATTTCAAATTCCCGAATCGTGCAGCGTTCTTCATCAAAGACAATCTTGTCTTTAACATCTACCTTTCCGCTTTCAGGAATGGTTATCGGCTGCGCGGTCAGTATCGTACCTGCGTGATTCACATACACCTGCTTTTCCAGCGTTATGGGACGACGGAAATCATAGTCCGAACCGCGCAGATCGTAGGCGTACATTCCCTGCGGGATCCCTTTCTTCGGCAAACGTTCATCAATGAACAGCACCGGCTGGTCAAACAGCATCGCGCGTTCATACTGTTCGGTATCGTAGTGACCCATGTTTTTCTCCTTTCTTAGTGTGCCTTACTGTCAAATTCCAGCCTAAAGCGAGGGCTTCCATCCTTCATTTCCATCACAACGTCTGCATCGTATGCTTTGCCCGTCTTTTGAGAGCGAAGCCCCTTTGCTTTTACCCGTCCACCTTTGAGAAAGGCTGAAACCATTGCAGGAGTAAGCTGCAAATCCTTATCTGTAAAGAAGCGGTTGTCTTTCCAGACACCAAAGCGACAGGTCTGATTCTCACAGAAGAAACCCTTGGCCTTTTCCGTCACGGCTACACCACATAGCGGACAGGCACCCAAGCTCTTGCGTTCGGAGGGAAACAGCACATCAGCACCAGGAACCGGTTTTGCAATCTGCACGAGCTCCGTCAGCATGTCTTGGATTTCCCGCATAAATTCTTTCGGATCAATCTCACCATATTCGATCTGCTTGAGCTGCTGTTCCCACTCTGCTGTCAGCAGAGGTGACTGAAGCTGTTCAGGCAGAACCGTAATGAGGGCGGTTCCTTTAGCAGTAGGAAGCAGGTGTTTCGCTCGTTTTTCGCCCTTACGAACGATATACCCTGTGGAAATGAGCTTTTCAACGGTTTCTGCGCGTGTTGCGGATGTTCCCAGCCCTTTTCGCTCTGCATCCTCCGGCACATCTTCTGCTCCTGCACTTTCCATAGCGGCAAGCAGCGTGTCCTCTGTGAAATGCTTGGGAGGCGATGTCCGGCCTTCTTTGATCTTCGTCATCACAGGAGAAAGAGGCTGGCCGACTTCCAGTTCAGGAATGGGATATTCACGATCCGGGTTTTCCTTTTGAATCCGCTCTCCGACACTGCCAAGAAACGTCGCTTCCGGGATTTTCCACCCCATCTGTACAACGTTTTTGCCTTTGGCTTTGAAGGTGACACCTTCGCATTCCAGTGTGATGGTAGTTTCATCGTAGACATGCGTTTCTCCGACAGCACAAAGCAGGCGCACAGAAACGAGCTGAAGGAGATCCCGTTCGCCGATGGGCAGTGACAGAAGATCGCGTTCCATCATACTTCTGGTAGGAATAATCGCATGGTGATCCGTTACCTTGCTGTTGTCGATTACCTGATCAGGATTCACCGTCAGATGAAGGCCATCGGTGAAAGGAAATTTTCCTGCAACACTCTTCACCAGTTCCGGCAGATAACCAGCCATATCACTGGTCAGATACCGGCTGTCCGTGCGGGGATAAGTGGCCAGCTTCTTTTCATACAGGGACTGCACATAATCCAGCGTCTGCTGGGCTGTGAAGCCAAACAGACGGTTGGCATCGCGCTGCAGGCTGGTCAGATCATAGAGTCTGGGCGGATTTTCCTTCTTCTGTTTGCGTTCAATGTTCCTGACCACTGCGGTGTTCAGATTGCAAAGTTCATGAATTCTCTCAGCTTCTGTTTTATCTTTCAAGCGCTCCGTAGAAGCGATAAATCCACAGCTCATCTGCACGGTATAAAACGCCTCCGGGTGAAAAACTGCGATATCGGCTTCGCGGCTGACGATCAGAGCAAGGGTAGGCGACATAACGCGGCCAACATTGAGCGTTACATTGTACAGCAGCGAGAAGATGCGCGAAGCATTGATTCCCACCAGCCAGTCAGCCTGCTGACGGCACAACGCTGCCTGATACAGCGATTCATACTCGCGTCCATCATGCAGATTTTCAAAACCAGTGCGAATGGCTGATTCCTCCAAAGATGAAATCCACAGGCGTTTGATGGGCTTGGCACATCCGCATTGGCTGTACACCAACCGGAAGATTAGTTCGCCTTCGCGCCCTGCATCCGTTGCACATACGATGGTATCCACCTTGGGATCGCTCATGAG
>JAGBBE010000056.1 GCA_017938645.1 Clostridia bacterium | reverse complement strand
CAGATATAAGTTTCAAATTGAGGTACAAAAAAAGGGCCTCCAGCGAACACCTGAACGATGCCTACGCCGGAAACCCTTTGAGCTACAAGGCTTTTTGAAATAAAAAGAAACGCTGACTTGGTATCCAAATCAGCGTTTACTTATGGCTAATCCGGTTGATTATGATACAAGGGACGGTTGCACCCGGTTGAGAAAAGCGGGTGCATTTTGCACCCCTTTCTGCTCCCTCTGCATATTAATTACAATCTATTCATCCGTCGATCTTCAATTCATAAGCTGCCATTTTCGACAAAATTTCGCCATAGATAGAACTTCACGCGCACCCTATCATTGTAAAGCAAAGCCTGAGAACATCATTGCTCGCAGGCTTTGTTTGCACTATATCTGGTACTATTAAATAATTGCATTCATGAGCAGCAACACTTTACAGTCTCTGCTTTTTCTGCAGATTCTGCCACAGCTGCTCCGAAGTTTTGGTCGGATCAGACACAGGCTTCTCCTCACGCCTGTGAGGTTGTCGCTTTATCGCAGATTGCTTTTCCCGCACCGAAATCGTCTTCTTTTGTATTGACTTCTCCCAGTTCAACCGCGTCTGGGCTATGTCAGCGACAAGAAGAGCCAATGCAGCCCACAACAGATAGGGCTGAAGAGATACCCTTGTATGGGTGGTCGTTTCAGGAAATGAGAGCATTTCTGAACCGACAGTTGTACAAACTCCGCCCGTCTCCCGGCTAAGCGTCTCCAGCACACCCATATCTGTAGCTCGCATATCATATTCCTGTGAATAAGGTGTGATCATTCCGCCATCGAGAGCGGCAACAAGCTCACCATCCTGCGTCATCTCAATCTGCACCGCATACGCGCCTGTCTGCACTGTTTCTACATCCGCCTCATAGCGGCTGGGCGAGACCTGCTGGAGATCGAGATTCTGCAAGGACCCATCAGGAAGAAGCACTTGCGCGGTAACCTTTGCTCCCTCTGCGGTATGCTGGGAAATATAACTCAACTTGCCGTTTTCCAACTGCATCTCGCCATCCTGACGCTGCATTGGTAGGATGTGCGATATCAGTCCGCCGAAGAAAGCCGCCGCATCCTCCCACGAAAGAAAACCGCTGCTCCACGCTCCCTGAACGTCGCTCGTCCAGCACAGCACTTTGCCAGCTCCGTACTGCCACCACGCAAGAATCGGATCTCCTCGATCGCTGACAAGCGAAACCGTTGCAAGCGCCCTTTCTGTGGTTGCCAGATATCCGTCCAGCGTTGGGAATCCAGGAAAGTCGGTCAGTGATTCATCCGTTACAATCGGTGTGAAGCGTCGATTCTGAACATAGGAACCTGAAATCAGCATGGTCTCTTTGGTAAAGATTTTGGGCACATTATCAAACTGTCCTGCAGCATATGCACGACCGCCTCCCAGAGCAGCGAGCTTTTGCATGATCTCAGTATCCGCACCGTTTCCGACAGCAACCGTTGTAAGCGTAATGCCCTTTGCCGCCATATCCTCCGCCAGTTCTTCGTATCCCTTATCTCCAGACTGTCCGTCCGTGAGAAAAATGATGTGTTTATGTCTGGCTACTGCAGCATCCAGCGCATCATACGCCATGGCGAGCGGTGTAAAAAATGCGGTGCCGCCGCCTGATCGAATCGTGCCGATCTGTTCCTGCATCGCTGCGACGTCCGTAGCATAGCTAAGAGGAACGACCCACTTGCCTTCATCATCAAAGGCGATAACGCCTGCCTGATCCTGCTCGGTCAGCACCTCAATCGCACGGCACGCAGCTTCCTTGGCGACATCAAGACGGCTCACACCGTATTGTCCATCTGTCATGGAGCCTGACTTATCAATCACAAGGACAAGCGCTGTTGACGGCAGATCCATTTTGTTTCTGACGTCGATGGTAACGGGCAGTATATTTTCCAGAGCGCTGCCGCGATAACCGCCCAGCGCATAGCTGTTGTCCCCACCGAACACGGCTAAGCCGACGCCGAATTCCTTTGCCGCAGTATCCAGAGCTGAGATCTGTTGATCTGTCAGCGTGTCTGCATCCACATTGGCCAGCGCAATTCCATTGTAGGCGCGCAGTTCCGCCGCACTGTCCATCATCGCTGCAGGCAGAATGGTTTCTGTCCGCATCCCTGCTGAAATAAGCATTTTCTCAAGCTCGCGTCCCGAATCTGGCTGGCCTTCGACGATCAGTATGCTTGGAGCGCCGGACACCGTTATGAAAGCTCCTGCGCGATCATTCTGAGAAACTCTGTCATCCGGCATAATGACCTGCGCTTCATAGGTGACAACGCCCGGCTGCGCCACGACGTCACGAAAAACAAATGTATTCTCTCCCTTCATCAGGGAAACATCGCGCGTCGCCGCAGTATTCCGGTTGGCCGTCAGCACAATCGTCGCATCAGATGCCTTCGATGCGTGAACAGTGACCGTTACCGAAATGCTTTGCCCCTGATAGGCTGTTCCCGGAATATCCAGGCTGGTGATCTGCGCATCGACCATATCCATGTCTGAGAGCAGCAGCGTATTGACTGCAATGCCTCTGCTCTGAAATACCGAGCTGTCTACTTCATTCAACAAGCCATCGCTTACGACGGCAATTCCGCCTGAAACATCGGATGGTAGCAGTGCTCCAGCCAGGGCAAGCGCCTGATCCAGATTGCTACCGGTGGCGTCTATCGCCGTTGTAATCCCTCTGTAGACAGGTGATTCCGAGAGTGGAACCTCTACCATGGCGTCCTTTCCGAAGGCAATGACGCCAACCTCCTGTCCATCTTCGTTCTCACTCAGCGCATCGCGTATCACGCCAGCAACGGCATCCTGTTGCTCAGTCATCGAATCCGATGCATCAACAAGGATCCATGCCGCCTTACCACGTGATGTGCCGGGTATGCTGGTACCGGAAAGACTAAGAACTGTCAACAGGATCAGCGCATATCGGAGACCATGGGATATTCTAGATTTTTTCGTCTTTGACGGCCAACGGCGCGCGGTCAGCCAAACAACGATCCCGCAAATCGGAATCAGCAACAGCATCCAGGGATACGTAAAGTCAAGCCACACGTCGTCTCACCACCCATTCAATCAT
>JAGBBE010000055.1 GCA_017938645.1 Clostridia bacterium | reverse complement strand
GTATGCGTCACCGGTCTTGTGGTGCAAGATACGGCAACTTACTGGTCGCCCTTCGGTCAGACCATGATCCTGTGCCTGATCCAGATCGGCGGCATGGGCGTAGTGACGGCGGCGGTGGCATTCGCCATGGTTTCCGGCAAAAAAATCGGCCTGATGCAGCGCAGCACTCTGCAGGAAGCCATATCCGCCCATCATGTGGGCGGCATCGTGAAGCTGACGGGGTTTATTCTGAAAACAACGCTGGTGATCGAGCTCATCGGTGCGCTGCTGCTGGGTATTGTGTTTTCAGGCGACTTCGGCATTTTCAAAGGAGTCTGGTACGGGTTATTCCACTCCATATCTGCATTCTGCAACGCGGGCTTTGACCTGATGGGCGTGAACGCGCAGTATTCTTCCCTGACCGGTTATACGGGGAACCCGCTTGTGAATGCCGTCATCATGCTGCTGATCGTAATCGGTGGTGTGGGTTTCCTCACCTGGGAGGATATCAAAACCAACCGCTGGCATTTCCATGCTTATCGGATGCAGAGCAAGGTGATTCTTTCCACAACGGCAATCCTGCTGGTGCTGCCTGCACTGTTCTTCTATTTTGCGGAATTTTCCCGTCCGGAATGGGCAAGCCTTTCCACAGGTGAACGCCTGCTGGGGGCGATGTTTCAGTCTGTCACGCCCAGAACTGCTGGTTTCAATACCCTTGATTTGACGAAACTCAGCGAGGTCGGACGCTTCATCATCATCCTGCTGATGCTCACCGGCGGCTCTCCCGGTTCCACGGCAGGCGGCATGAAGACCACCACACTGGCAGTACTGTTCTTTTCGGCCATATCAGTTTTCAAGCGTCGCGAGACTATCCGCTGCTTCGGGCGGCGGATTGAGCTGGATACCGTGCGCAGCGCGGCAACGATTCTGATGCTGTACATCGTCCTTTTCCTCATGGGTGGTCTTGTCATCAGCTGGATTGAAAATCTGCCGGTGCTCACTTGCCTGTTTGAAGCTGCTTCCGCTATCGGCACCGTGGGACTCACGCTGGGAATCACACCGTCGCTGGGTATTGCGTCCCGTATTATTCTGATGCTTTTAATGTTCTTCGGTCGCGTTGGCGGGCTGACACTGATCTTCGCCGCAGCATCTGGCAAAAAGCCTTACACATCCATGTTTCCCAAGGAAAAAATCACCGTAGGATAAGGAGAATTGTTATGAAATCCATACTTTTGATCGGCCTCGGACGCTTCGGCAGGCACATTGCTATCAAGCTGCACGAGTTGCATCATCAGGTGATGGCCATCGACCAGGTGGAAGAGCGTGTCAACGCCGTGTTACCCTATGTGACCAATGCCCAGATCGGGGACAGCAAGAACGAGGAGTTCCTCGCGTCACTGGGCGTGCGCAATTTTGATCTGTGCATCGTGGCCATCGGCGAAAACTTCCAGAGCTCACTGGAAACCACCTCGCTGCTCAAGGAGCTGGGCGCGAAATTTGTGGTGGCCCGCGCCAGCCGCGATGTGCACGCAAAGTTCCTGCTACGCAACGGCGCGGATGAGATCGTTTATCCGGAACGCCAGCTGGCAAGTTGGACGGCCATCCGCTACAGTTCAGACCACATCTTTGATTACATTGAACTGGAGAGCGATAATGCCATCGTTGAAGTATCCGTTCCGGCCCATTGGGTTGGAAAAACTGTAGGTGCGCTGGACATCCGCCGCAAATTCCACATCAATCTGCTGGGTACAAAACAGAACCACAGGCTGGACACCGCGATTTCCGCTGAAACGATATTGTCCGCAGAAATGACGTTGCTGGTACTAGGTAGCCATAGAGATATACATCGCTGTTTTCATATCTGATTTCAAACCATTCTTCATGGGGGTGATCCAGTGAAGGACATTCTGCTTATTCTGGCATTAGGCATATTTGTCGTTTGGGGTTACCGGCTGATGGGACGGTTGGATCACTTTCTGAACGAGTATGTAAAAAACGATGAAGATGAAATGAATGATCAACAGCATCATGATGGAAAATAAGTTCAAATGATGGTATAATGAAAGCATAGGATGTAATGAAGGGAGGACAAGATATGCAAAATGAAATAAAAAAGCAGCAGGAGCATATTCTCGTCTGTCTTTCCTCTGCACCATCCAATGCGCGGATCATTCGAACTGCCGCCCGCATGGCCGCAGCCTTTCAGGGTAGCATGACCGCGCTCTATGTTGAGACGCCGAATTTCTCCGTTATGGAGGATGAAAACCGGAAGCGTTTGGAGGGCAACATCCGCCTTGCCAAAAAGCTGGGCGCGACCATCGAAACCATTCAGGGCGACGATGTGCCCTATCAGATCGCGGAGTTTGCCCGCTTATCTGGTGTGACTAAGATCGTTCTGGGGCGAAGCGCCGCCGGCAAGCATCGCTTTTTCCGCAAACCCACGCTCACCGACCGGCTGATCGCCATCGCGCCCAACGTGGATATCCACATCATTCCGGACGGCTCGGCCAACAGCAGCTATCGCCCGAGGAAGGCGCGGAAGAAGCTGCCGAAGTTCAGCATTGCGGATGCAGCAAAGAGTATCTTCATCCTGCTGGCGGTTTCGCTGATCAACATGGTTTTCTACGGCCTGGGCTTCACCGACGCCAACATCATCATGGTCTACATCCTGGGCGTGCTGGTGACGGCCATCGTCACCACCCATCAGATCTACTCCATCGCCTCGGCGGTGCTGAGCGTCATTCTGTTCAACTTCATATTCACGGAGCCGCGCTTTTCGCTCCATGCCTTCGACGCGGGCTATCCCATCACCTTCGCGGTCATGTTCCTTGCGGCCTACATCACCGGAACACTTGCCATTCGCTTGAAGGACAACGCCCGCCAGTCCGCCCAGGCTGCCTACCGCACCCGCATCCTCTTTGATACCGACCAGCTGCTCAACCGCGCGGAAAACCGGGATGAAATCATCTCCATCCTGGCGGGACAGCTGATCAAGCTGCTGAACCGGGACATTGTGATCTATCAAAAGAACGGCGAAGCGCTGGAAACGCCTGCCGCATTTACAGTGGACGGTCATGAAAACCCCTCTCTGCTGACTGATGCGGAGCGAAACATCGCCGAATGGGTTGCCCAAAACAACCGCCACGCGGGCGCGACTACGGATAGTTACAGCAATTCCGCCTGCCTGTATCTGGCCATCCGCATCAACCAGCGCGTTTACGGCGTGGTGGGCATCGCCATGAACGGCGATAAGCTGGACTCCTTTGAAAATAGCGTGCTGCTGTCCATGCTGGGCGAGGGCGCGCTGGCGCTGGAGAATGAAAAAAATGCCCGTGAAAAGGAAGAAGCCGCCATTCTTGCAAAGAACGAGCAGCTTCGCGCCAATTTGCTTCGCGCCATCTCCCACGATCTGCGCACGCCCCTGACCAGCATCTCTGGCAACGCCAGTATACTGCTCTCCGGCGGGGAAGTCATCGATGAATCCACTCGACAGCAGCTCTATGCCAATATTCACGATGAATCCATCTGGCTGATCAACCTGGTAGAAAATTTGCTGTATGTCACCCGCATCGAGGATGGCCGCATGAATCTGAACCCCTCCGTTGAGCTGATCGATGAAATCATCGATGAAGCCTTGCGGCATGTGAACCGGCGCAGCATGGAACATAAAATCACGGTCACGAAGGAAAAGGATTACAGCCTTGTGCATGCCGATGCGAAGCTGATTGTGCAGGTATTGATCAACCTGATCGACAATGCGGTGAAATATGCGCCGCAAAGCTCTGAAATCCGCATCTCTGTTCAGGAACTGGAGGGCAAGGTCCATGTATCTGTTGCCGACAACGGCCCCGGCATACCCGACGGTGATAAGGACAGGGTATTTGAAATGTTCTATACCGGCGCTTCCTGCGCTGCCGACAGCCGCCGCAGCCTTGGCCTTGGCCTGAGCCTGTGCCGCTCCATCATCCATGCCCACGGCGGCAGCATCTCCGTCCGGG
>JAGBBE010000054.1 GCA_017938645.1 Clostridia bacterium | reverse complement strand
GTTGAACCCCTGCACCCCGGACTGCTTCGCAGAGTTGGCCGACGGTGGTTGGCCTTGCGGGATCAGACCGCCGGTCGGCGGAGGGCCTCCCGGCTCGCTTGTGCGATCGATTGATTAAACAAAACAGCAGCGTTCCTTCATCATCGAGGGAACGCTGCTCTTTTGATCCGAAAGAAAAGACCACCCATGCGGCGGGTACGACCGGCGACATCAGGAGCGCAGTGAAATCCCCCGCCCGGTTTGGAAACGGATCAGGCGCGCGCTCGCGGGCAAGCCGACAAAGCAAGAACCCAGAGCCAAGCACCCACGCCAAGCCGAATTGCGCGCCCCGTTTCCAAACCGGGCATTCAAGGGGATTTCACGGAGCGACGCCGTCGCCAGCTTTTTGCCTACTTTTTCTGGAAAAAGTAGGACCCGTTCCTCGTCGGCACGAGAAACATTTCCGCGCAAAACTGCGCAAAAAAAGCTGCCGCATTTTCAGCAGCAGCCCCTTTTTCCCTCACTCAATCCCGGGTACAGGGATCGTATACAGCAATCCCATATCCCACAGCATCGTGCTGGACAGATACTTGTCGCGGATATCGCGCGATCCATGCAGCGCATCAATGGTGTCCTGATCGCTCACATCAATATCAGCCGGAACCATCGGCATGCCCAGCTGCTTCATCAAGGCGGCAATCTCCTCCGTGGGCGGAAGCTCTTCCTCGATGATCTCAAGGATTTTGTTCCAGTTTTCCACAGTGCGTTCAAAGCGGACGGCATGCTTTTCAGCGCCGTTCTTGTTTTCTCGTTCAGCCTGCGCAATGATGGCGTCAGCCGCCTTGCCAAAGACGCGGCGGGTGTTCTCGCGCCAGACTTCCTGATCAAAGCTCTCGATGAAGGCCTTCGCGGTTTCGGGGTCGGGCTTCATGGTGCGGAGCATGTCGTAGATGCGCAGGGTGAGCAGCGTGCCAACGCCCACCTGAATGCCGTGGCGCTCATAGGGCGTGCCGCGGTCGAGCGCCATCATTTCCCACAGGTGGCTGAAATAGTGCTCCAGACCGGAAGCCGGACGGGAGATAGTGGCAAAGGCCATGGCCACGCCGGAGAGAATCAGTCCCCTGACCACCGCGCCGATGGTATCGGGATCGCGCTCCATCAGTCTGGGCGCAGCTTCCACGATCTGACGCAGGGATTCACGGACCAGACCGGCGATGTTCTCGCAGTAGTATTCGCCGGTGATCAGGTTGGAGATGCGCCACTCACAAATGGAAATATACTTGGCCAGCATATCGCCCAGACCTGCCCACAGCATGCGCTCAGGCGCCTGCGCCATGATGTCGGTATCGGCGATGATGGCGACCGGACAGGCGTTGTAGAGCGTCACCTTGATGCGGTTGACGATCATGGAGGAGGAGTTGGAGGCGTAGCCGTCCATGGAAGGTGCGGTGCCGACCACCATGGAGGGAATGCCTGCCGCATGACCCAGCACCTTGCAGCAGTCGTTGATCACACCGCTGCCAATGGCCAGCGCCACGTCGCAGGAGGGATCAAAATTCATGGTCAGGCTGCCCACGGCGTACTCGTCGGGCTCCAGCTCATCATACGGGAATTCATAGAGGGTGTAAGGCACGCCGGCCTCGTCCAGCACAGCCTTCACCTGCGCCCATGCCGCCTTTTTGGTATTATGGTCGCAGACGATAAAGGGCTTTTTGCAGCCGCACTTTTCCAGCGCTTCCGGCAGATATTTCACTGCTCCGCGCTCCACCTTCAGGTATTTCAGACCCGCCTCGTGGTGGCGTCCGCAGCATTCGCAGTCCCATCCGCCCTGGCGGACAATTTCATCCAGACTCATTTCAGCAAAGGATTTCATCTTTATTCTCTCCTTCGTGCAATATGGCGGATCGCTGCCGCCGTCCCTATCATTATATATTGACGAAGCTGATTTCTCAAGACTATAATGCATTCAGATTTTCCATTTGGGAGGCCGACATGGAACTGATCAGGGAGCTGGAGGCGTTCGTGCCGTTCAATCAGGAGGAAACGCAGGATCTTGCCCTCATGCTGGAGTGTCTCCGGCGCGAGAAAGATCTTTTCACCCGTGACAATGGTCTTGTGCACATGACGGCCTCAGCATGGATTGTCAATCCTTCGCGCACCAAGGTGCTGATGGCGTTTCACAACCTGTATCAGTCATGGGCATGGCTGGGCGGTCATGCGGACGGCGATGAAAACCTGCTGCGCGTGGCCTTGAAGGAAGTGCAGGAGGAAAGCGGTCTTGCGCATGTGAGGCCGGTTTCGGAGGAAATCTTCTCGGTGGAATCACTGCCTGTGTTTGGGCACATGAAGCGCGGAACCTACGTGCCGAGTCACATTCACCTCAACGTGACGTATCTGCTGGAGGCTGATGAGGCCGACGCAATCCGTGAAAAGCCGGATGAAAACAGTGCCGTAAGCTGGTTCGGGCTGGATGAGGCGCTTGAGAAGGTATCCGAGGAATGGATGCGCGACCATATTTATCAGAAGCTCAACGAAAAACTGCGGGCGCTTGGTTAAGCATCCGCAGTTTTTTCTTTGCCGTAGAGCATTGGCTTTGCGATTTTTTCGTTGAACACCGAAATCAGCGGGCCCATGCAGAAGGCCGTAAGCACCGTGCCCACGCCCGGCAGATAGCCCAGCACCCAGCCAATCGTCACGCAGATCAGGTCGGTTGCGATGCGGATGAAGCGAAACGGAGCGATCTTCTTTTCTGCCAGGAACAGCGCCACCGCATCATAGGTGGACACGCCCAGATCAGCCGTGATGTACAATGACGAAGCGAAGCACAGCACCACCATGCCAAAGACGATGTAGGCAACGCGCATCGCCATCGTCGGAGCGCCGAAGAGCGCCACGATGGCCATTTCGGAAAAATCGATCAGGTAGCCCAGAAGAAAGAGGTTGATGAACGTAGCAATGCCGATATACTTGCGGTAGCACAGGAAGGCAATCAGCAAAAGCGCCGCGTTAATGAGCATATACAGCGTGCCGAAGGTGATCGGGATCACCTGATGCAGGCCGTTACAGAAGCTCTGGAACGGATCCACGCCAAAGGCTGCCTGCTTGAAAAACGCTACGCTCACACCGCTGATGCTCACACCTGCCAGCGTCATCATCAGTCTGCGGCGCTGAATGCCGGGTTTGAAAAAGGAAGAAAGGTTCTGCATGCATTTCCCTCCGGAATGTCTCAATTTGCCCAAGCATCTTACCACCGTGCCGCTTCCCTGTCAATCCCGGCTGTGGTATAATCAGCATGATTAACCAACGGAGGATTCCGCCATGAACCCAAACCGCCTCTGGGCGATTCTGTTATGCCTTTTGATGCTGGCAGGTTCATTCACTGCCCTTGCGGACGAGGAGATTTTTATTCCGCTGACCCATTCCGAAACCATCGTTTCTGAAACGGAGGCCGTGGTCTCCGGCACGCGCGCCTTTGTCGACTTTGATTATCTCAAGCAGATCAACCCTGATACTGTAGCATGGCTGTATCAGGAGGACACGGGCTTTTCCCAGCCGGTGATGCAGGGTCCCGACAACGAGCACTACCGCAACCACACCTTTGACGGCACCCGCCTCAACGGCAAGGGCAGCGTCTATCTGGATGCGGATCTGCCCTCCGATCTGAGCGGGAATACGATCTATCTCTACGGCATGGGCCGTGCCAACAGCTGCTTTCAGCCCTTCAACAGCTACACCAAGCAGGCGTGGTACGCCAGCCATTCCACCCTGCGCCTTTTGACGCCCGGCGGAGATTACCACGCGGAGGTTTTTGCCGCTGTGGACTCCACCTGGAAGGACAACAAAAGCTGGCGCGTTCCGGAGGATGAGGAATCGTTCGACATCTGGCTGGAGGGTATTCTCAGCCGGAATTACATTCTCCCTCTGACGGACTCCGTGCCTTCCTTCGGTGAGAAAATCCTCGCGATGGCCATTAACAACAAAAATCCCAAACGCACCGTGGTGCTGGCCACGCTGCGTCCCATCCGCTATGAGGCGCAGCACGAAGTCAACCTCGTCAAGGCGGAGCTGGACAGCCGCGAAACCACAAGCGGTCTCAAGCAGGTCTGGGATCTGGGCGAGTTTATCGTCTATGCGCAAAACGATCCTATCTGGGATCGCATGCAGTATGAAAGCGAACGCAATCCCATCTACCGCGTCTTCGGCGACGGCGGGTGCGGACCCACGGCGGCAGCCATCGCGCTGGCCAATCTGGTGGACGCAGAGGATCTGCCGAAGATCAGGCAGTCCGCGCTCAACGGCATGGGCACGCTGATGTGTCCCTGCTCCGTCAACCGCATCTACTGCAGCCATACGCATGCGCCCTATCTGATCTCCTCTGTGGACGAATACGTGCGCTACCTGCCCGTGGTCATGGGCGACTTCGCCGCCGGAAACAATGTGCAGGGGATCATCTCCCGCCATGTCGGCTCGCCCGGCAGCAGCATGAACTTTGTCAACGTCCTGTGTGAGCTCTTTGGCATCGGGCGTATCGAAGTGGCCGATTTCAATGAAGGCATCGAGCAGATGCGCGGCCACACCGGGGAGCGCATGATGATCTGCTATGCGCTGTTCAACAGTCCCTACACCAACACCAGCCACTACGTGGTGGTGGTCGGCGTGGACGACGAATATTTCTACGTGCTCGATCCCCTCTTCCGCGACAGCTATGCCGCCACTGACGAGCGCGAGCTGCTGGAAGTGATGGATAAGGGCGTTACGCGCATCCGGCTGGATCAGTCTCACTACGCGGATCTCAGCCCCGTGTATATTATGGAAAAGCCCGCCAAGTAAAAATGCACACAAAAACAGCCTCCGCTTACGCGGAGGCTATTGCAGACTGTCGATAAACCTTTTGGGTGGTATCGGAGGGGCCGCAGTCCCTCCGATTTTCATTCGTATCGACCGGCTTTGCCGGTCGGGCGGGGAGTTTTCGTGCTTGCACGAAAACATTCCGACGGTGTTTGTCGGAAAAGATCACCAAAGGTGAGCTTTTTCGACAAGCTAAAACAGCCTCCGCTTACGCGGAGGCTGTTGTGTTTCTTAGTACTGGTTGCGGTTGCGCTCGAAGCACTCACGGCAGGACACAGGACGATCGCCCT
>JAGBBE010000053.1 GCA_017938645.1 Clostridia bacterium | reverse complement strand
TTTCTTAGTACTGGTTGCGGTTGCGCTCGAAGCACTCACGGCAGTACACAGGACGATCGCCCTTGGGCTGGAAGGGCACCTGGGTGGTGGCGCCGCAGCCGTCGCAGATCACTTCGTAGTACTGACGCTCGGTACGGCCGGGATTCTCGCGGTTGCGGCGAGCAGCGCGGCACTCGTGGCAGCGGGTAGGATCGTTCTGGAAGCCCTTGTCAGCGAAGAACTGCTGCTCAGAAGCGCTGAACACGAATTCCTTGCCGCAATCACGGCACACAAGAGTCTTGTCTTCAAACATGGTTGGTTTCCTCCATTTTCCTTTTTGTCTGTTTCCCAATCGCTTTGCACTTGGTCGTAGGTTTCCGTGCTTCCGACTAAGAGAAGATGAAGGAACCTGAACCTCGTTACCTTGGCTGGGCAACGCGTGTATTATAGCACGATTTGCCCGGTTTGCAAAGAGAAATCAAAAGATTTTTTCCCGGTTTCAAAGGTGTTGCATTATCTGGCGCCTTTAATCATACGACGTACATCATCAAGCAACCCCGGCAGGCTGGGAGACTGTTTGATCGACTCCTCAACCTTCTCCACAGAGGACATGACCGTGGTGTAGTGGCGTCCGCCGAAGGCCTCGCCGATCTTGGTCAGGCTCAGGCCCATCATTTCGCGGCACAGATACATGGCAATCTGGCGCGGCACGGTGATCTCGTGGCTGCGCTTGGGGCTCTTGAGATCGTCCACGCTGATGCCGTAGTAATTGGCCACGGCGTCCTGAATGCTGTCGCAGGTGATGACGCGCTTTTCGGGATGCTTGAACAGTTCGTGCAGCGCCTCGCGCGCCAATTGCATATCGATGGGACGGCGGGTGAGGCTGGAATAGGCCGTCAGACGGGTGAGGCTGCCTTCCAGCTCGCGGATGTTGGTGTCAATCTTTTCGGCGATCAGAGCAAGGATATCGCCGTCGATGTTGAGCTTCTCAAACTCGGCCTTCTTGCGCAGAATTGCCAGACGCGTTTCGAAATCCGGGCGCTGGATATCGGCCACCAGACCGCCCTCGAAGCGGCTGCAGAGGCGCTCCTCGAGCTTCTGGATCTCCTTGGGCGGCTTATCGGAGGTCATCACGATCTGCTTGCCGGCCTCGCGCAGGTGGTTGAAGGTGTGGAAGAACTCCTCCTCCGTAGCGTGCTTGCCGGCGATGAACTGGATATCGTCCACCATCAGGATATCGGCATTGCGGAAGCGGTCGCGGAACTGCTGGCCCTGATTGGTCTGCATCGCCTGAATCAGCTGCAGGGTAAAGTCCTCGCTGGTGATGTAGACGATCTTCATATCGGGATACAATTCATGCGCATAGTGGCCGATGGCGTGCATCAGGTGCGTTTTGCCAAGGCCCACGCCGCCGTAGATGAACAGCGGGTTGTAGGCGCGTGCAGGCATCTCCGCCACTGCAAGCGACACCGCATGGGCGAAGCGGTTGCCGGAGCCGACAACGTAGCTGTCGAAGGTGTACTTGGGGTTGAGCAGCGGCAGCGAGTCGCCGGAGGATTTGGCCTCCAGCTCCTTCTGACGGCGCTCCATCTCCTGCAGCACGCCGATTTCCACCTTGACCACGTGGCCTGCGGCGGTGTTCACCGCCGTCTGCACCTTGGGCGCATAGTTTTCCATCATGATCTGCATGGCAAAAGGCACCGTGCACTCCAGAAGCAGCACATCGCTCAGAAGCGCATAGGGCTTCAGGCCTCCGCGTACCCATGTGGTGTAGCTAATATCCGCCATTTCTTCCTTGAGAATCTGACAGGCGCTCTCCCACAGCTGTTCCATATTCATCACAGGTTGACCAACCTTCCGTATCTGTATATTATGCATGGTTTTCCACATTTCTTTTTCCACAAGACACAATTGTGGGTTTGTGGATAAATCCACGTGGAAAAACGGCGGAAAATCCGCGTTTGCTGTCTAATCATATCAGATACAGGGTTTTTTGACAAGTAGGCATCCACGCACCCGTTGTGCATATCTTAGGAATGCTCCGCATTGCGTCCTCTACCGGTTGTGGTTTTCCTCATGCCTATCCACAAAATTTGGCGTTCTGGTTTTCGTATTTTGAATAATCCACATTATTTTGTGTATAAATATTCTTTTTTAAGAAATTTAATAATTTTGTATTTTTCTCGGAATATTTGCAAACCAGCCCAAAACAGAATCCTTTTCCGAAACAAGGAAAACCGCCGGATCATGTAGAATATAACGATTCCGGGGATTTTTAGGGCAAAGGAGGGATGCGTATGGCGATGCCCGTGGCCGTTGAAGAAGTCGAGCGCGTGCTCAGACCGTGGCTGGGTTCACTGTTTGTAAACGCCAATCCGCTGGCGGAAGAGATTGCCGAGCATCTGCGCGCCTATGCGCCCTACCGTCAGAGCCTCGAAAGCCTGCGCGAAGAGGTGGAAACGCTGCTCCTGCGCAAGCTCAACGCCCTGACCAACCGGAGTCTCACCGTGATTCTGGACAACTACCGCAGCCGCAGGCTCAATATGTCTACCATTGCAGACATCACCGACGATCTGATGGGGCTGATCTTTGACAAGCTGACGCCGTTTTCAGCCAACTTCATCAAGCTCAACGACTACAGCCTGCACGTGGCCAGCCTTAACGCGCTCAGAGTCTTGTATCAGAAATATCCTTCCTATTATACAGAGGAAGAGTTCGCCTTCATGGTGAACGTTATCAAAACCGTCTATCCTCCGCAGCGGTATGAAGCCTGGCTTCACGACTGATGTGGAAAACTTCATCAAAAAGCGCGTTCCGCAGTCAAAAGATTACGGAACGCGCTTTTTGTTAACATTTTATTTCTGGGCTTCCTGAATGAGCTTCAGCACCGCTTCCGTGCCATCCTGCACCGGATAGCTCTCCAGCGTCTTTTTCAGCTCGTCTTTTTCATCGAGCAGCCTGAGCAGGCCCTCGGTCATGGTTTCGGCGGTCATGTCCTCCTGCATCAGCACACGCGCCAGACCCTGACGGGCATAGCTCTTGGCGTTTTCAATCTGGTCGCCGCGGGACGCCCCCAGCGGATAGGGCACCAGAAGCATGGGCTTGTGCAGAACCAGCAGTTCGCTCAGCGTATTGCTGCCGGCACGGCTGAGCACCAGATCCGCCACAGCCAGCGCATCGGGCATTTCCTCGGAGAGGAATTCCTTCTGACAGTAACCAGGCGTGTTCATCAGGCTTTCATCCAGATTGCCCTTGCCGCACAGATGCAAAACATCCATGTGCGGAAGAAGCTTGGGCAGCGCTTCGCGCAGACACTTGTTCACACTCTGTGCGCCGAGGCTTCCGCCGGTCATGAGAAGCACGGGCTTGCTGCCGTCAAAGCCGGCCAGCGCCAGACCCGCCGCACGGCTTCCCTTGAACAGTTCCGGGCGCAGAGGGGTGCCGGTCAGAACACCCTTGTCTCCCAGCGCCTTGGCGCACTCCGGGAAGGTGGTGGCGATCTTTTTGGCAAACTTGGCGCAGATGCGGTTGGCAAGGCCGGGCGTGAGATCGCTCTCGTGGCACACGGCAGGCACGCGGCACAGCCAGGCGCCCGCAACCACCGGCACGCTTACAAAGCCGCCCTTGGAGAAGCACACGTCGGGCTTGAGCTTGTGCATCAGAGCCACGCTCTGCAAAGCGCCCCACACAACGCGGAAGGGATCGGTAAAGTTCTGGAGGCTGAAGTAGCGGCGCAGCTTGCCGCTCTTGACCGCATGATAGGTAATGTCCGGGAACTTGGCAATCATCTGGTGTTCGATGCCGTTCTCGGTGCCGATGTAGTGGATTTCGTAGCCCATTTCGCGCAGACGGGGAATCAGGCTCAGATGAGGCGTCACATGACCCGCCGTGCCGCCGCCGGTGAGGACGATCTTTTTCATATTGAAAAACTCCCTTGATGGTGATGGTTTCCCTTTGATCAGTATACCACAGTTTGACACAACATGTAAAACAGGATAATATAGATTCATCCCGTTCCTTTGAAGGAGGGCGTTTCCCCATGAAACGACAGACCTTTGCGCGTGCCGGACTGAGCGCGCTGACGTTATTATCGCTTTGTGTGCATGCAGGCGAAGCGGCGCATACGCCTGTGCTGCCGGATGCAGCCATATGGGCGCTGGGCGCATATGCGCTGTGGATGCTTTACGGCGCATGGCTGAAGCTGGCCGATCCGCTGCGTCCGAAGCGGCTGTGGGCGCTGGCCGCCGTCTTTGCAGGCGTGATGACGCTGGGCACGAGCTTTGCCGCATACGGAAACTCCGAATGGCTGACCGTGCACACCAAGGCCGCCGCGCTGTACCTGTCAGGACGCATCCCGTTCTATTTTGCGGGAATGAGGCTGGTTTTACACGCACTGTCAAAGCCATCCCATGCAAAACCCGTGCGGACGGCGCATGCATCGCTTGCGCTGCTGGCATGCTGGCTTCCGTGGTTTGTGTGCCTGTTCCCGGGTACCGTGAGCAACGACAGCATCTCGCAGCTGAAGATCCTCCTGGGCCTTGCGCCGTGGTCGAATGCCAATCCCATTGCGCAGACCGGTCTGGTGGGCGTGTTCCGTGAGATCGGGCTGTGGTTTGGCAGCGCGGATATGTCCGTTGCGCTGTACTGCATCGTTCAATCAGCGCTGATGGCGTGGCTTCTGGGCTCTCTGCTTTCGGAGATGAGCCGCTCCCGCGCGCCGCGCTGGCTGGTCCGGCTGAGCTTTGCGTTTTATGCCTTCTGCCCCATCTTCCCGGTGTTTGCGTTCTGCGTGGGCAAGGACACCAACTTCGCCATGGCCGTTCTCTTCCTCGCGCTGGAGTGCCTGAGGATTGTGCGTTTGCCTGAAGGCGGGCGCATCCATCCCATCCGCATCGTGAACATGTGCATCGCCTCCGCCGCCTGCGTACTGCTGCGCAATCCGGGCATTTATGTGGTGATTCT
The DNA here is from genome assembly GCA_017938645.1 of Clostridia bacterium. Next base: position 39,692 of record JAGBBE010000053.1, on the reverse strand, counting down.
CACGCTTGCGTTCCTGCTGATCTGGTCTGTGAAGCGCCGCGTGTGGACAGCGCCGCTGGCCGGACTGGGCTGTGCCTTGATCGTGTTCCTTTCGCTGCACCTGCTGATCATCCCCACGCTCGACATTGAGCCCATGCCGGAAACCGAGGAATACTCGATTCCGCTGCAGCAGGTCGCGCGCGTGGCCGTGAGCGGCTCCTTTACCGCAGAGCAGGAAGCGGCGGTGGACGGCGTGATTCCCGTGGATCAGCTCCGGAATGCTTACAATCCCGAGCTGAGCGACCCGGTCAAGGACATGTGGCGCAAGGACGTGACGGGCGAACAGAAGGCCGCCTTCTTCAAAGCGTGGCCGTCCATCATCGCCGACAATCCGCTCACCTGCCTGAGCGCCACCTTCCACAATACCTATGCCTATCTCTATCCCGGTTATGTGAGCACGATCAAACCCACGCTGCTCATTGGCGACCAGCGCACGCGCACGGCGAGCGTGGATGGGTATTTCGACTACTCGATCAATCCGCTGAGCGTGCCGCTGAAAGATTTCACGCAGGCTCTCAATCAGAATGCGCTCTATCGTGTGCTCGTCTCCCCCGGCCTGTACGGCTGGATCACGCTGTTTGCCCTTGTGTGCCTGATGAGCCGCCGAGACAAGCGCGGGCTGCTTTGCGCGGTGCCTGCTCTGTTCACCCTGGCCGGATGCATGCTTTCGGCCGTGAACGGATATTTCCGCTACGCGATGCCGCTGTATCTGAGCGCGCCGTTCCTTTTGTGGCTTGTGTGCCAGAAGTCCGAATAATATCCGTCCGGAGTATCTCTCCGGACGGTTTTCATTTGAAAGATCTATTATTTAATGTTTATCATTAAAAATTAGTTGACAAACATCATTCGCCTGTGTTATCCTTTCATCAGATCGAAAAAGGAGGTTTCTTCCATGAAAAAACTGACCGGTACTGCCAAGGCTCTGGATACCATCGCCCATGTCCTGCAGGTGCTGTGCATGGTGGCGGCCATCATGCTGGCCGTTGCTGTTGTGCTGCTGCTGGTTTTTAACATCGAAGCATATGAATTCGACTCCCGCATCGAGCTGGGCAGTTTCAGCTTTGTGCTGGCCTCGGTTGACCCGTCCGCCGTGCGCACGCAGTTTCTGTGGACGGCTCCGCCCGCCATTGGCGGCGTACTGGTGATGTGGCTGGTGCTGCGCCTGATCCGCAGGCTGCTTGCACCCATGCGCGAGGGCAAGCCGTTTGATTCCTCCGTTTCCAGAAACCTGCGCTCTCTCAGCTGGATTACGCTCATCGGCGGCGCGGTCTGTTCGCTGCTCAAATCCATTGCTGAAATCGCCGTGTACAGGATTTACGACTTCCATTCCCTGTTCCTGAACGATCGCATCACTGGCTGTACCATAAACATTGCGCCGGATATGAGCTTCGTACTGCTGTTTGCGATTCTGTTCCTTCTTAGCTGCGTGTTCCGCTACGGCGAGGAACTGCAAAAGCAGTCCGACGAAACCCTGTGAGAGGTGCGGCATGGCGATTATTCTCAGATTGGACCGCGTAATGGCGGATCGCAAAATGTCGCTCAACGAGCTGGCTGCAAAGGTCGGCATTGCCAATGTAAACCTGTCCAAAATCAAAACCGGCAAGGTCAGCGCCATCCGTTTTTCCACGCTGGAGGCCATCTGCGAGGCGCTGGACTGCCAGCCGGGAGACATTCTGGAGTATCAGAAAGATGAAGAGAACCATTCTGATCGTTGATGACGACGAAGCCATCGGCAATCTGCTTAAGGAAGTTCTTCTGCGCGAGGGCTACGGCGTGCTGCGCGCGTACTCCGGAACAGAGGCACGGTTTCTTCTCCGGGAAGAGACGCCCGACCTGATTCTGCTGGATCTGATGCTGCCGGGAATGAGCGGCGAAGACGTGCTTACGCTGACCGGCGGCGTGCCGGTGATCGTTCTGAGTGCGCGAAGCAGTGCGGAGGACAAAATCCGCCTGCTTTCGATGGGCGCGTCGGACTACGTGACCAAGCCGTTTCACACCGGCGAGCTGCTGGCGCGCATTGCGGCCAATCTGCGCAAGGCATCCGCTCCTTCCATGAGTGCCGGAAACCTGAGGCTGGACGTTTTTTCGGTTTTCTGCGGCGATACGCAGGTTCATCTCACGCGCACGGAATACGCCATTCTGAAGCAGCTGATGCACAACCCCGGTCAGGTCGTGACCCGTTCTGCGCTGCTTGAAAACATCAGCCTCGACACGCCCGACTGCACCGAAAGCTCCCTGCGCCAGCACATCAGCAATCTGCGAAAGAAGCTGCGCGACGCTGGCTGCACACAGGAGATTGAGTCAGTGTGGGGCATCGGCTTCAGGCTGGAATCTTGACAAAATCTTGAACCTTTTCCTGACGGTTTTCTTGACAGCTTTCCTCTATACTGGAGGTATCAAGACAAAAGGAGGCATCCGAATTGGATACCGTTCTCTCCGTCAGCGGTCTTTGCAAGCGCTATGGGCGCTTCAGCGCGCTGGATCATCTGAGCCTGCACGTACCCAAGGGCGCGATCTACGGACTTGTGGGCAAAAACGGCGCAGGCAAAACCACGCTTCTGCGCATCATCTGCGGCCTGCAGCATCCCACCGGCGGCGGATATACGCTGTTTGGCGTTGCGCATGACAGCCCGGAGCTCTCCAGCACGCTCCGGCGCATTGGCGCGGTGATCGAAGCCCCCGCTATGTACCCAGACATGAGCGCGGAGGAAAACCTGCGGCAGCAGTACCGGGTGCTTGGTCTTCCGTCATTCGAAGGAATCGAAGAGCTGCTGTCTCTCACCGGGCTTTCCGAAGCCGGGCGCAAAAAGGCGAAGCATTTCTCCCTGGGCATGAAGCAGCGGCTTGGCATCGCCATGGCGCTGGCAGGCGATCCCGACTTCCTGGTGCTGGACGAGCCGGTCAACGGTCTTGATCCGCAGGGTATCATCGAAATGCGCGAACTGATGCTCCAACTCAACCGGGAAAAACAGATCACCATTCTCCTCTCCAGCCATCTGCTCGACGAGCTTTCCCGCATCGCCACGCACTACGGCTTCATCGATTCAGGCAGGCTTCTGCGCGAGATGACCGCAGAGGAATTCGAAAAATCCTGCCGCAAGCGCATGCGCGCCAAAGTCAGCAGTGTCCACGCGCTTTCGAGGGTGCTGGACGGAATGCAGATTCCTTACGAAATCGTCTCCGACTCCGAAGCCGATCTTTTCAGCGCTGTCAGCCTGTCGCAGCTGGCGATGGCGCTGAGCAATGAGAATGCGGAGCTGATCTCGCTGCAGGAATGCGGCGAAAGTCTGGAAAGCTTCTTCCTGACGCTGGTAGGAGGTGAGCAGCGATGACGCATCTGTGCCGTCTTCTGCGCGCCGACTTCAGGCGCATGCTTTCAAGCCGCTGGTTTCTGCTCGCTATGGGCTTTATGCTCTTTTCGACGCTCGGCTTTATCTCCATGCAGTACAACGGCATGGATTACGTGGTTGCGCTCGACCGCGTGATCTTCCTGCCCATCAGCTTCTACGGCGTTGCGACGGCGGCACTGTGCAGCCTGTTTGCCGGCGAGGATTTCTCCGGCGGCTTCATCCGCTGCAAGCTGATTGCCGGCAGAAGCCGCAGCGCCGTGTACCTGTCCAGCGTGATTGTCTGCGCGATCGCATCGCTGCTTGCCTATGTGCTGATGCTCTGCCTGACGATTGGAATCGGCGTGCATCTGTTTGAGAACAATGTCAGCCCGGACAATCTGCTCAAATGCATGCTGCTTGGCGCGCTGTGCTGCGTGGTTCACGCGGTGATCTTCACCTCTATTACCATGCTTCTTCAAAACAAGGCCACTGCTGCCGCCGTATGCATGGCGCTGGCGTTCGGCATGCTGTTTCTTTCGCTGCACACCAACCAGATTGTGATTCAGGAACCCATCAAAAACGACCTGCCCAATCCCGCCTATGTTACCGGCGTGCGGCGGATGATCTGGTTCTTCCTGCATGATCTTAATCCCGTCGGTCAGGCAGCGCAGCTGTCGGATATGACGGTGCTGAGCCCTGTGCGGTGGATTCTGTGCGATCTGTTCTGGATTGCCGCATGCGTCTTTGGCGGCATCAAATGGTTTGAACGAAGCGACATCCGCTGAGGAGGCCCAAATGATCTGGCTGGTTTGCATTCTGACGGTTCTGTGCGCGGTTCTGATCTGGAAAATTGCCTGCATGCGTCTGTCTTTGCGCGAAATCACCGGCGGACTGCGCCGTGGACTTGACAGCAACACGCTGATTGACGTTGCCAGCCGCGACCATGAGATTCTGTCGCTTGCCAATGCGCTCAACGGCGAACTGCGCGAGCTGCACAGCCAGCGAAACCGTTTTATGAGCGGCAACCGCGAACTGAAGGAGGCCGCTGCCAATCTTTCCCACGACCTGCGCACGCCGCTTACAGCCATCAGCGGTTATCTGGAGCTTCTCGAGCGTGAAGAGCACACCGGTTCATCCAGACGGTATCTTTCCGTCATTGCAGAGCGCGCCGAAGCCATGAAGAGGCTTACCGAAGAACTGTTCCGCTTCACCGTAGCGCTTTCCTCAAAGCCTTCCGCGCCGGAAGCGCTGAACCTGTGCGCCGTGCTGGAGGAAAGCCTTGCCGCACACTATCCTCAGCTGTGCAGGAGAGGGATCACGCCAGACGTCCGTCTGCCCGATTCCCCTGTAAAGCGCCTCCTCAGCCGCGAAAGCCTGTGCCGGATTTTCGACAATCTGCTGACCAATGCGGAACGGTTTTCCGACGGCGATCTGCAAATCGCCCTTTCTCCCGACGGCGTGATCTGCTTTTCCAATCGTACCTCTGCGCTGGACAGCGTGCAGACAGCACGGCTGTTTGACCGCTTCTACACCGTAGAATCCCAGCAAGGCTCCACAGGCCTTGGACTTTCCATCGCCCGTCACCTGACGGAGGAGCTCGGCGGCAAAATCAGCGCAGACTATGCACACGGGGCGCTGACCATCACCCTGAAATTCTGACAAAAAACCCGGCACGCATTCGATGCATGCCGGGTTCATTTTTACTTTTCAGGCGTAAACAGTTCAAAAATCGGGTACTGGTACCCTTCCTTCTGCGCCTGGTTGAGCACCTTCTGATCACGCACCGTCCAGCAGGCCAGAAGCGGCTTGAACACATGCTTCATCAGCCACATCGAAACCGTGCGGTCGGTTGGCACGGAGTAGGCCACAAAGTGCGGGCGGCTGACAGCGTTGACCATCAGCGAACGCAAGGCGATGTAGGAGACGAAGTTGAGGTCTTCCTTTTTCCACTTGCCGCCGCTGGCCAGCTGGCCGCGCACGACCTGCGGCGCGTTCTTGCGGAAATACCCCATCGCCGCCGGATTGAAGGACTCCACGCAGTACGGGCCCTTGTAGGTTTTCAGGATTTCCCACGCAGCGGCGGCGTTTTTGGCTGATCCGCCGTTGTGCTTGACCTCCACGATGATGGGCGCGCGCCCGTCCACCATGGAAAGCACCTCGGTAAACAGCGGGATTTTGCTTCCGTCGGGCAAAAGCGGCAAATCGGCATAGTCCACGTCATGCACCTGTTTGTCCACGCCGCAGACGCGCTTAAGGCTGCCGTCGTGATGAACCACCAGCTTCCCGTCGCGCGTCAGCTGCACGTCCAGCTCCATGCCGTATCCCTTGTCCACAGCAAGGCGGAAGGCCTCCATGCTGTTTTCAATCACCTTTTTGTTGCCGTCGTGCAGACCGCGGTGAGCGTACAGCCAGCCGTCAAGGAAGCTTGCGTCGGGATGATTTTTCTCCGGCGCGATCATGTACAGATACACCGCCAAAAGGATAATCAAAACAACGATCAGGATCATCATCAGTCATCTCCCGCGTCAAAGGCTTCCAGCTTGCTCTTGGGCTTCTCAGGACGGCTGTCGCCGTGTCTGGTGAGGCTGATGGTCACAAAGGACGCGGCAACCATGATCGCGGCGTACGGGAACAGGGTGTGATAGCCCACATGCTCCAGCAGCCAGCCGCTCAGGATGGGCGTGGCAATCTGCGCAGCCATGGAGAAGGTATAGTAGTAGCCGGTGAACTTGCCCACCTCGCTGGACTTGGAAATTTCCACGACCATGGGATAGGAGTTGACGTTGATCATGCTCCACGCAGCGCCCACCAGTGCAAACACCACGAACACCGTGGGATGGAACGCCGTGTAGAAGTTGGAAACCACAAAGCAAAGCGCCAGCAGCGCCACGCCGCACTGGATCATGCGCTTGCGGCCGAAGCGCGAGGAGAGCATGCCCACAGGCAGATAGCTGATCACAGCGCCCACGGTGCCGACCAGCAGGCAGCGGCTTGCAGCAGCCAGATCATAGCCCCACTGGAGGTTGGCATACTTGGTAAACGCAGTGGTCACGGCGTTATAACCCATGAACCAAAGGCTGACAGAGCAGAGGATCAGAATCAGGCTGCGGCGAAGATCCTTGGGGAGCGCCTTGAAGCCGCTCTTGCCCGCATCCGGCTGCACCGGCGTTTCGGGCTCATCCTTGGCGAGCTCAGCGTTGAGCGCCTCCACTTCCTCAGCCAGCTTGCGTTCACGGATGGTAGCAACCAGAACCGCAACCGCAATCACCATCAGTACAGACACCGCTACAAACAGAAGCGTATAGTCCTCACGGCCCGTTACAGCATCCTTGCGCACAAGCAGGCCATTGACCGCCAGCGTGAACACGCCGCCCAGCGCGCCCATAAGGTTGATAATGGCGTTGCCCTTGGAGCGAAGGGGCTTGGGCGTTACATCGGGCATAAGAGCCACAGCAGGCGAGCGATAGGTGCCCATGGAAATGAGCAGCAGAGCCAGCACCGCCACAAACAGCGCCATGCTTCCGCTCTTTTCCGCTGCGGGAAGCACGTTCATCAGCGTTACCGCAAGCGCCGTACCGCCAAGGATAAAGGGCATGCGTCGGCCAAAACGGGTGTTGCAGTTATCGGAGAGTTTGCCAAACAGCGGCAGCAGGAACAGCGCCAGCACATTATCCAGCGCCATGATCACGCCGGAAATGTCATCCGGCATATCAAAGGTGTTTTTCAGAATCAGCGGTACGACGCTGTCGTACAGCTGCCAGAACGCGCTGATGGACAGAAACGCCAGACCTACCAGCAGTGTACGCTTGTAGTTAAGCTTCATGGGAACAACCTCCTGATGTATTGGGCATTGCTTCCATGATACACAGTTCGACGCGGACTGTCAACCAAAACGAACAGCCCGTCCGGTCGGTTTCGGACGGGCTGTATGAATCAAAAGTTTACTGGGCTACTTCGTCAAGGATGGCCAGTTCCACCTTCAGGTCGATGTACTCTCCTTCGGGGATGTCGCTGCCGTTCACCTTGTCAAGGCCGCCGGGCACGCGGTAGACCTTCACGTTCACGACGTCGCCAGCCTGCTTCTTGCCGAGGTTGGAGGTCATCTCAGTGGTGTTGGCGATGATCTCGCCGTCGATTTCGACCACGATGTCGGCCACCTGAATACCGGCCTTCTCAGCAGGAGAGCCTTCTTCAACGCTTACGATATACGCGCCGGTGGGCAGAAGACCGTTGGCCACGGCATAGTGAGAGGAATTCATGTTGGTAACGGTCACGCCCAGGCGCGGCTTGGCGCCGGAGGTGATGGACTGGCTGCCGGGTGCGGACTGCACATTGCCCTTGCCTGCGAGCACGTCGTTGATGAGCGGCTTGGCGACATTGACCGGGATCGCCATGCCGATACCCTCGATGGTGGCCTCACCGTAGGAGGAGCTGGAGTACTTGAGGCTGGGAATGCCGATCAGTTCGCCGGCCACGTTGAACATGCCGCCGCCGGAGTTGCCGGAGTTGATGGCAGCGTCGGTCTGGATCATGGTGTTGGTGGTGCGCTTGCCATAGGCGTCAGTGGCATTGCCGCTGATTTCGCGGTTGAGGGCGGAGATCACGCCCACGGTGGTGGTGCCGCTGAAGCCCAGAGGATTGCCGATGCAGATGGCCCAGTCACCGATCTGCAGCACGTCGCTGTCGCCCAGCACCACGGGCTCAATGGGCAAACCGTCCACGAAGAGCACGGCCAGATCCTTGTTTTCATCCGTGCCCATGAGCTGAGCGGGATACTTCTGCTCATCGATGGTCACTTCCAGCTTGGTGGCGTCCTCAACGACATGGAAGTTGGTAAGCACATAGCCCTTGGCCACCACCACGCCGCTGCCGGTGCCCTGCAGCACTTCGCGGGTTTCGCCTTCCTCCTGATAGGGATTGCTGTCGCCGTAGCCATAGCCGTAGTTGCCGCCGCCGAAGCCAAAGCCGAATCCGAAGAAGGGGTTGTTGAAGGGATTGTTGTAGTAGTTATTGTTGTTGGTGGAATAGGTGGTGTAGTTGTTTACGCCCACAACGCTTCCGTGTACCTTCTGCACGGCGGCGGTGAAGGGACTGGTGACGATGGTCGCGTTTTCAGAAACCGTTACGGCCTCCGCATCGGCGTTGGAGGGCTGGATGACGAAAGACGCGCCCAGCATCACAGCCAGGGTCAGGGTGATCGCTACATATCCGAAGAACTTTTTCTTACTGTTTTTCATGTGGGAAACCTCCTTTACTACGGTACCTATGATAACACCAAAATTTGTCCTTATCATGAACACGACATGAATAATGTTTGGAAAAACATCGCATTGTGAACCGCCTGTGTTCATAAATGAGTTTTTCCGTGCACATGAGCTGCTATGCTGTCAGCTTTCCGGGTTTGTGTCATATCATACCACAAGATACTGCGCCTTGCCAAGTTTCCCAAAAGCATGTATAATAGACAATGGTTTATTGTCCATACACCCCATTACCCTTCAAGCGAGGTGTCAACCGGCCTTTCGGGGCCGTATGTATGAGCAAGGATAAAATGCTGATTACGGGCGGAAACCCGCTGATGGGCGAAATCACCGTAAGCGGCGGCAAGAATACGGCTGTGGCCGTGATTCCTGCGACGCTTCTGTGCGACGAGCCCTGTACTGTGGAAAATCTGCCCGATATCGACGACGTGCATGTTCTCATCCGCATTTTGCGTTCTCTGGGCGCTGAGGTGGAATATGTGCCCGGCCATCACATGACGGTGGACCCGCGTCCCGCCACGGGCTATCAGGTGCCCTATTCCCTCACCAACCGTCTGCGCGCCAGCTATTACCTGTGGGGCGCGCTGCTGGGCCGCTGTTCTCGCGCTGAGGTGGGATATCCCGGCGGATGCACCATCGGCAGCCGTCCCTTCGACCAGCATCTCAAGGGCTTTCAGGCTTTAGGCGCTGAGATCGAGGACCGCGGCGGCATGGTCTATGCCAGATCCGACGGCCGCCTCATCGGCAGCGATATCTTTTTTGATATGGTCACGGTGGGCGGCACCATCAACATCATGCTCGCCGCCGCCAAGGCCGAAGGCACAACCGTGATCTACAACGCCGCCAAGGAACCGCATATCGTTGATCTGGCCAACTTCCTCAATTCCATGGGCGCAAGGGTACGCGGCGCAGGCACGGACGTCATCCGCATCCGCGGCGTGCAGAAGCTGCACGGCTGCACCTATGCCGTCATTCCCGACCAGATCGAAACCGGCACCCTGATGATCGCCGCAGCCGCCACACGCGGCGACGTGACCATTCACGGCTGTATTCCCACGCATATGGAAGCGCTCACTGCCAAGCTGCTGGAGATGGGCGTTGCCGTTACCGAAAACGACGACTCCATCCGCGTGCGTCCGCGCGGCGACCAGCGCGCCGTCAACATCAAAACGCAGGTCTATCCCGGCTTCCCCACCGACCTGCAGCAGCCCATGACCGCGCTTCTGTGCATGGCCAAGGGCACCTCTACCGTGTGCGAAACCATCTTTGAGCAGCGCTTCAAGTACCTCGACGAGCTCAGGCGCATGGGCGCAAAGTTCAAGCTGGTGGACAACACCGCGCTCATCGAGGGCGTTCCTCAGCTCTACGGCGCGCCGGTAACCGTAACCGACCTGCGCGCAGGCGCGGCGCTGGTGGTGGCCGGTCTGATGGCCAAGGGCGTTACCGAAATCTACGAGACCTCCTATATTGACCGCGGCTACGAGCGAATCGAGGAAAAGCTGCGCCAGCTGGGCGCGGACATCCGCCGCGAACCGGTTGAGTAATGTTTGCCGAATACCTATCCGGGGTCTGACCGACCCCGGTTTGCCTTTTACGCCATCACATAAGGAGGTGGCTACGTGTTCGAACCAAGTCCGTTTGAAATTCTGGGCGTAAAGCCCGGAGCAAGCGCAGAAGAAGTGCGCGCCGCCTACCGCCGTATGGTTAAAAGCTGTCACCCCGATCAGTTTCAGGACGCGGACGCCCAGCGCGCCGCGCAGGAAAAGCTGATTAAACTGAATCTGGCGTATGAATCAGCGCTCAAGTTCGCCTCACGCAGAACCGTCGGATTCAACCTGATCTCCCAGGAGGAAGCCAAGCACTTCGCCCAGAGGCTGATTGATCAGGGCAATCTGGAAAGCGCGCTCAGGCAGCTGGGCCGCGCCGACAGCAAGGACGCCGAATGGTATTACATGCAGGGTAACATCCTCATGGCGCTCAAGCAGTACGAAACCGCGCACCAGAGCTACCGCGAGGCCGTCCGGCGCGACCCGGACAACCGGCAGTTCCGCGAAGGCGCGCTGGATGCAGCGCTTGCGATCAAGAAATCCAAAACCATCGGCGGAAAAATCAAATCCCTCTTCGGAAAGTAAAAGCGAAGCCGTCAGGAAGCGGACTTCGTTTTTTTGTACCCTTTTTTCGGCATTTTCCGCATCCCGGATCGACATGTCCTCTTCCTTCAAAGGCATATACTGTCCACACAAGGAGGCGGTTATCCCTGATCCACGCAGAAAGTTACCTCATCTGGAACACAGCCATGTGCCTGTGCGCGCTGCCGCTGGGCGGAAAGCTGGCCGGACTGCCCTGTCCGGGAAGGAGGGATTTATCCCTGTCGGCAGCGGTGAACGGACTGGCTTCGGCCATGTGCCTGTCTCCCGTGCCGCTGCTTGCGCTGGCCGGACTGCCGGGAAGCGTGGCGCTTTGCTTTCGTCAACATGGGTTCCCGGCGTGTCTGAGATGCATGCTTACCACGCTCTTTGCGTCCTTTCTGCTGGGCGGCGCGATGACGGCGCTGATAAACGCCGGCCTTTCACCCGCAGCTGCGGCGGCTGTTTCGATGGGAATGAGTCTGGCTGCCTATCTGCTGATCACGCTCCTGCCGGGCGCGATGTGCGATGTGCGGCAGGTGGAAATTCGCGTGGAGGATCGCGCCATCCTTCTGCCTGCGATGCTCGACAGCGGCAACCTGCTGCGCGATCCCGTCACAGGGCTCGGCGTGCTGGTGATTCCGCGCAAAGCCGTGCGCACGCTGTTTCCCGACGCAAAGAACCTGAGCGATCTGACCTTGCTGCCGCTGGGCTTCCGGCTGCTCAACGTGCGAACGGCAGCGGGATCGGCGCTGCTTCCGATGTTCCGCCCGGATCTGTGCCGCATTTATCTCAATGGGAAATCCTGCGACGCGCGGCTTCTGGTGGCTGTGGCCGGATGCGACTACAGCGGCGCGCAGGCGCTGGTGCCCATGTCCGCCCTTCCCAAAGAGGCCTTATCATCCTGACATCATAGGAGGTTCATATGAATCATCAGCCTGAAGGACTCCATCTCGCCTTTCAGCGGCTACTGATGCGCCTGTTTCCGCAGGAGCTGTTCTACATCGGCGGCCCCGACCCACTCCCGCCGCCGCTTGCGCCTGAGGAAGAGCGCGAACTGGCGCTCAGGCTCAAAACCGATGACGAGGACGCACGCAAAACACTCATTGAGCACAATCTTCGGCTGGTGGTGTTCATCGCGCGCCGGTTTGAAAACACCGGCATTCCGCTGGAGGATCTCATCTCCATTGGAACCATCGGCCTGATCAAGGCAGTCAGCACCTTCGATGCGGAAAAAAAGATCAAAATGGCGACTTACGCCAGCCGCTGCATCGAAAACGAGATCCTGATGTTTCTGCGCAAAACCAGCAAACTCCGGCTCGAAGTGAGCCTCGACGAGCCGCTTAAAACCGACTGGGACGGAAACGAGCTGCTTTTAAGCGACGTGCTCGGCACAAGGCCGGACACGGTTTCGGTGAACCTCGACCAGGAGATTGAGCGGGAGATCCTGCGCGACGCGCTGCAGCACCTCAGCGAGCGCGAACGGCAGATCATTATGCTCCGGTTCGGTTTGGGCGGCCATCGCGAGCGCACCCAGAAGGAGGTCGCTGATCTGCTGGGCATCTCGCAGAGTTATATCTCCCGGCTGGAAAAACGCATTCTTTCACGTCTGAACACCGAGCTCAAGCGCATCGGATAAGCTCCTTCTTGACAGAAAAATAACGCAGTCTTACAATAGAAGGCGATTTTTCTGAATTGAGGCGCTTTCATGACGATCTACGACGTTCACTGTCATGTCTATCCCGATGCCATTGCCCACCATGCCGCCGAAACCATCGGCGAGTTTTACCAGATTCCCATGTGCATGTCCGGCACACTTTCCGACCTTGTGCATTACGGAACCGCCGCCGGCATTTCCCGCTTTGTCATTCACTCCGCCGCCGTCACGCCCAACCGGGTCGTATCCATCAACAACTACCTCATCGCCTGCGGAAAAAGCGATCCGGAAAAGCTGGTCGTCTTTGGCACCATGCATCCGGAATATGATCAGGTGGAGCAGGAATTCGACCGCTTCCGTGAAAACGGCCTGATGGGTGTGAAGCTGCACCCGGACTTCCAGCATTTCTGTCTGGACGATCCCAAGGCGGTGAACATGTTCCGCGCCATGGCCGAACGCAATCTGCCTGCCATCATCCACACCGGCGACAAGCGTCACCCTTACAGCCAGCCTGTGCGCATGGCGCGCGTGCTGGATCAGGTGCCGGAGCTCAAGGTGATCTGCGCGCATCTGGGCGGCTGGTCGGTTTGGACGGAGGCATGGAACCTGCTGGCGGGCCGTCCCGGCGTATGGGTGGACACCTCCTCCAGCCTCTACGCCATCGAAAAGGACGAGGCTGCCGACGTCATCCGCCGCTACGGCACGGACCGCGTGTTCTTCGGCACCGACTATCCCATGTGGGAGCCCAAGGCCGAAATCGAACGTTTCCTGAGCCTTCCGCTGACGCAGGAGGAGCAGGACAAAATCCTCTGGCGCAATCTCGATACGTTCCTTGCATCGCTGAAATGAAAAGTGAGCCTCCGTCTTTTCAGACGGAGGCTTTTTTCAGTTCAGCACCTGCGGCAGCCGGCAGGTTCCTCCATATAGTGATTGGTGGTGCGCACCACGAAGTGACGGCGGCAGCCATTGCCCGCAACGCTCACGTCCTCCGGCATCACAAAGCGCAGCGCAGGCAGCTCGATGTCGCGGTTGGTGGAATAATTGTGCGCAGGCACGGTGATGGAACGGAAGCCTCGCTCGTATTCGCTGCCGTTTTCGTCCATCTCGGTCAGGTGCACGCCCACGGCGCAGCGGCGTCCGGGACAGACATTGCACAGCCGCATCGTCACGTCCATCATGCGTCCAAGACTGTCCTCGTTGCGGCATTCGGAGGTGACGGTCACTTCCTTGGCGCTGTCGCAGGTCTCATAGAAGACATGCGTTTCACCCTCCACGCAGTCGGTGGTTTGGACATTGGAAGCAGCACGCTCGCAGGCGTCGCCGTTGTTCCACTCGCCGGAATCATGATGATGGCTGCGTCCGCCCATACGAATGGCGGGGCCGAAATCGAAATATTCTTCATTTCCCATAGGAAAGCCCTCCTCAGGTTCTGGTAATCGCAGGCAAAACAACCTGCGCTTCCATCCTATGAGGAGGGTTTGAACATGTGCAGTTATCGGGACACAATTTCACATACCGTAAGCACACTGCCCGTTACAGTGAAGCGTACATCAAAGCCTGCAAAGGATATGCCGTAGCGGCGGCCGTCCTCGCGCTGATAGCCGGGGCGTGGGTCCTGCGAAAGCACTTCCCTGAGCGCCTCCCTTTTCTCTTCCGGGATCATCGCAAGCCAGCTTTCCGCAATCTCCACCTCCACCGCGCCCTCGCCCGGGCCGAAGGCAAAGCCGCCCATGGCTTCGGGATGGCTGTCGGTATACGGCAAATAGGGTTTCAGATCCAGAATGGGCGTTCCGTTCATCAGATCCGCGCCGCGCACCCAGATCACCGGGCCCAGAGCCGGATCGTTTTCCACCCGGTCAATCTCCACTGAGGAAAGCCCGATGGCATTGGGCCTGAACGGCGAGCGTGTGGCAAAAACGCCCATGCGCGTGTTGCCGCCAAGGCGCGGAGGACGCACTGTGGGCGACCAGTCTTCTCGAACCGCTTCGGAAAACACCCAGATCAGCCACAGATGGCTGAATCCCTCCATGCCGCGCAGCGCGTCGGGATTGCGGTATTCCTCCTCAAACACGATGCGCGACAGTGCGCTTTTGACCAGTCCGCTCTGGCGCGGAACGCCGAACTTGGTGTCAAAATCGCTCTGAATGCGGGCGATCACTTTCATCTCGTAGGTCATGGATTACTCCTCGTTTACCAGTTCCACCAGTGCAATCGAGCGGATATGCCACTGGCCGTTTTCCTTGACCAGCGTGGCGGTGTAGCGTCCGCCCTGCCACCTGGGCGGCGACTGATAGTCCTCGCCGTAGAGCGCTTTGGCGCTTTCGGAATGCTTGCCGCTCACGCGTCCGTCGATGCGCGGGATGGTCTCCACAAAGGTGACCCTCGCCGTGGATTCCCACGGCCAACACCACATCCACGTCATCTTGAGGCGATGGTCGATGCCGCGCACGGTGTAGTAGGTGTACGGGCTTTTTCCGGCAATGGCCAGCTGCAGGTTTTCATCGCGCTGCAGATAGCTGCCCTGAAAGAACTTGGTCAGGTCGTTGGCGCTTTCATTCATCATAATGACCTGCGCGCGCTTGGCCATGCCGTCCTTGAGAACAATGTAGATGTTGGTGGCGTTCATGGCGTAGTAAAGCGTGACCACGCACAGGCTCACGATGATCAGAATCAGCAAAAGCCTGCTGGCCAGATACCAGATAAACCGGCGCAGCTTCTTCAAGCCCTTCGCCTCCCTTTTTGTCAGAATACGAGCTGCACAAGCAGCATGTAGCACACCGTGCCGCCCACGATGGACAGAAGCGTCGAACGCTTCCACAGATGCAGCCCTGCGACCACCGCGCAGGCGATGATCTCAGGCGCGCCGTGCGGAGCGGCGGCAAGCTGCGTGTTTCTCAGGCAGTACACCACCAGCATGCCCATGATGGCATACGGCAGCACCCTGCCCAAATAGGCAACGAACGGCGGCGTGGTTTTCGTGCCGCTGAAGATCACAAATGGCGCAAAACGCAGCGCGATGGTCACAAGCGCCACCACTGCCACAATCAGCATGGCATGGATATTCATTCCGGCTGCGCCTCCTTTCGCACCGCGCGCAGAATTGTGAGTGCGATGAGAATGGTGATCATGGCCGGAATCAGAAAACCATCCGCGCCGAAGATCACAAGGCACGAAACCGACGCGATCACGCCGATGAGTGCGGACGCATGATCCTTCGTGCTCAGCCACTGCTCCAGAAAGACCGTGACAAACAGCGCCGTGAGCGAAAAGTCGATGCCCTCCACGCTGAAGGGAATGATCTGCCCAAGCAGCGCGCCGATGAGGCTGCCCGATACCCAGTAGCACTGATCCAGAAGGGATACCCAGAAGGCGTAGCGATGGCGCTCTTCCGTGGTTTGGTGCTTATCATCCTGACAGACCAGCGAGTAGGTCTCGTCCGTCAGCGCAAAGATGGCATAGGGCTTCTTTTTGCCCATGCCCTTGTAGCCTTCGATCATGCTCACGCCGTAAAACAGATGCCTTGCATTGACCATGAGCGTCGTCAGCGCCGCCGTGATCAGCGACGCGCCGCCGGTGAGCAGGTCAATGGTCAGGTACTGCATGCTGCCTGCGTAGATAAACAGGCTCATCGCCAGCGACCACAGCGGGCTGTAGCCCTTGGACGAGAGCAAAATACCAAAGCCCATTCCCAGCACGACATAGCCGGCCAGAACGGGCGTGGTATCCACGAGCGCTTCGCGAATGGTGTATTTCAGTGACTTTTGCAAAGCTTATTCCTCCGGGTTCGGGGTGGCCTCCGGCGTGGGTTCCGGCGTGGGCGTATGGATTGCAAGCACATCGGCATACAGATGCTCAAGCGTGCTCACCGTGGCGTCTCCGCTGCCGGAAAGGCCGTTGTCCTTCTGATAGGCCTTGACCGCCGCTTCCGTTCCGCCGTAATAGCCGCCGGTGACAGCGCCGGTGTAGTAGCCCAGCTCTTTGAGCTTCATCTGCAGCCAGTACACATCCTCGCCCTTGGAGCCGCGCTGGAGCTTGCGCAAAGGCTGGGGCGGCATGCCGTCGGAAAGATAGGCAGGCGCAGGCGTGGGTTCCGGCGTGGTAACAGGTCCGGTTCTGGAGGAATTGAGCGCAGGTTTGGCCACGGCGTTGCGCAGCTCCTCATCGCGCGGCAGATCCTCGGTGACGGTGACCACAACGCCCTTGCCGATGTTTTCATAGATCCACTGCGCATCCGATACCATCAGGCGGATGCATCCGTGCGACGCGCGCTGACCCAGCTTGTTGTAGCTCTTGACATCCAGCGCGCTGTAATCCACCTCGCGGTAAATCACGCTGTGGAAAGCGATGTAGTCGTTGATCTTGGTCCAGTACTGGGCATGGCTGTTGTAGCTGGGGAAATAGCACCAGCGTGCCCGGCGGCCCGTCAGCGTCCAGTCGCCCACGGTGCTGGGCGTGGCCTTGGTGCCGGTGGAGCAGATCATGCGCCTGACGGGAATGGTATACTCTCCCTTGTCGTCACGGCCATAGACGGTGGTGACCTGATTGGTTACGTCCACGGTGATGGCATAGGGAACCGGCGTAGGCACGGGCGTGGGCATGGGCGTGGACTGAGCATCGACCACGGATAAGGTGTTGAACATCTGGTTCCACGTATCCTCGTCGGTGTAGCCGGTCATTTCCAGACCATTGTAGCTCTGGAACTTCTCCACCGCCGCCATGGTCTGGTCCATGTAGTTGCCGCTGACAGGCCCGTCAAAGAAGCCCAGCTCCTTCATGCGGTTCTGAACCTTCTTCACATCCTCACCCTTGTCGCCGCGGGTGAGCTTGTGGCTGAAGACCTCCTCCTGCAATGCTTCGCCGTCGCCCGCGATAACCATGTCGTTGATGTCGCCAAGGCTCGTGCCCGGCGCAGGCGTGGCGGTAGGCTTCGCGCCCTTGGCCAGCGCCTGTCCGCTGTAGAGCAGACGCTGGGTGTCCATATCGGCGGTGCCGTTGGCCTTCAGACCGTTGTTTTTCTGAAAGTCCTTTACAGCAGACGAGGTGATGGAGCGGTACTTGCCCGTGGGATTCTGGTTGAAATACCCCAGATCCTTAAGATGCTGCTGAAGCCGGGTTACGTCGTCGCCGTCCAGGCCTTCCTTGAGCACGCGGTATTCCGCGCTCATGAGCAGCGCCTCGGTTTCGCCGTCCACCGTGCCGGTCGCTTCCAGACCGTAATCCTTCTGGAACTTCTTCACCGCAACGCGCGTGCCTTCCAGAAAGTTGCCGCTGATCTTGCCGGTGTAGTAGCCCAGATCGGTCAGGCGCTGCTGAATCAGCGTTACATTTTCACCCTGCGATCCATACTGGAGCAGGTTTTCAGCCGCTTCCTCCGAAAGCCCGGCAGGGCATGCGGAAACAAGCAGGATCAAGAGCAGCACACAGGCAAGCAGTCGCTTCATTCGCATCGTTCTCCTTTATTGGTTAATCCAGATATTTGTTCATCGAGCTCAGGCGCTCAAACACGAGGTCGGGATGAATGCCGGTTTCCTCGCACTCCTCCAGCGTACCTTCGCCGGTAAGCACCATGATGGAAAGCATGCCGAAATTCAGGCCCGTGGCGATATCGGTATACACGCGGTCACCCACCATGGCCAGTTCATGCTTCTGAAGGCCCGTCAGCTTCAGCGCCTCCTCCACGATGCCTGCATACGGCTTGCCCAAAATGAGATCCGGGCGGCGGCCTGTGGAGGCCTCGATGAAGGCGATGATCGCGCCGATATCAGGCGCAAAACCATTTTCGGTGGGACAGTTGAAGTCCGGATGGGTAGCGATATACGGCAGGCCTGCGCGCACGAAGTCGCACACGGCGGTCATCTTGGCGTAATCCAGCGTGGTGTCATACGCGATGAGCACATAATCCGGATTTTCGTTATCAATCTCCATGCCCAGTTCGATCAGCTCCTTTTTGAGCATATCGTTGCCCAGCAGGAAGGCCTTCTTGCCTGCAAACTCGCGCAGGCAGTAGCTGGCGGCGGCATGGCCGGAAGTGAGCACATTGCGGAAGATGTCGCGCACGCCCATGCGTTCGAGCTTTTTGACGTACACGTCGGCGGACTTGGAGGAGTTATTGGTCACAAACAGGCTCTTGCGGCCGGTGGCGTCGAGCTTTTCCAGAAAATCCAGAGAACCCTCCAGCAGGTTATCGCCCAGATAAAAAGTACCGTCCATATCCAGCATAAAGCACTTGATCGGTGCAAGCTTAGCGCGAATTTCAGCTTCCGTCATGATGAAAACCCATCCTTTACGTACATTTGCCCAAAGGCACTATCATTGTATCACAAGGATGGACATTTCACAATGCAGGGCTGCGACCTTAACCCGTGCGCAGCGCCGGGGCTCACATGTTCGATCGAATACAAAAACAGGATCTGCCGCAAAGCAGACCCTGTTTCTATGCAAGGCCAGACTCCGTCCGCCAGCCCCGCGAAGCGGTGCACGGGTTAAGGGCGAAGCCCTTAAAGCACCTTGCGCAGGAAGTCCTGGGTTCTGGGGTTTTGGGGGTTGGAGAAGATTTCGGCAGGAGTGCCTTCTTCCATAACGATGCCCTCGTCCATGAAGAGAACGCGGTCGGCCACCTCGCGGGCGAAGCCCATTTCGTGGGTGACGACGACCATGGTCATGCCTTCCTCGGCGAGCTGTTTCATAACCTCGAGCACCTCGCCGACCATTTCAGGGTCAAGGGCGCTGGTGGGCTCGTCAAAGAGCATCACATCGGGGTTCATGCACAGGGCGCGCACGATGGCGATGCGCTGCTACTGGCCGCCGGAGAGCTGCTTGGGATAGACATGGGCCTTTTCCACAAGGTTGACGCGCTCGAGCAGCTTCATGGCCTTGGCTTCGGCCTCTTCCTTTTTCATCAGGCCGGTCTGGATGGGCGCCAGGGTCATGTTTTTGAGAACCGTCAGGTGCGGGAAGAGATTGAACTGCTGGAACACCATGCCCATACGGCGGCGGATAAGGTTGATGTCGCTCCTGGGGTCGGTGATGGTCTGTCCGTCAAAGATGATCTCGCCGCCGGTGGGCTGCTCAAGCAGGTTGAGGCAGCGCAGGAAGGTGCTCTTGCCGGAGCCGCTGGGACCGATGACAACGACCTTTTCGCCGGGCTTGATATGCTGGTTGACGCCCTTGAGCACGTTGAGGCTGCCGAAGGACTTGTGGAGATTGTTAACGGTTATCACTCTGACGCAGCCTCCTTTCGAGCTTGCCGACCAGCCATGAGAAGAACATGACCAGAATCAGATAAATCACAGCCACTGCGATCAGCGGCATAAAGGCGGAATACGTAGCGCCGCGGATGCGGTTTCCGGCGAAGGTGAGGTCCGCCACGGCCACGTAGCCGGCAACGGAGGTCTCCTTGAGCAGGACGATGAACTCGTTGGCAAGGGTGGGAAGCACGGTCTTGAGCACCTGCGGCGCGATGATGAACCACATCGTCTGCAGGTAGTTCAGGCCAAGGCTGCGTCCGGCCTCAAACTGTCCCTTGTCAATGGACATGATGCCGCCGCGGAAGATCTCCGCCACGTACGCGCCGGAGTTGAAGCCGAAGGCCAGGGTGGCGATCAGCACACCGTTGTCGGACGAGGCAAAGATGACGTAATACATAATCATCAGCTGCACAACCACAGGCGTGCCGCGAATCACGGTGGTATAGAGGCGGCAGATCATGTCGCACAGATGCAGGATGGTTCTGCCCACGCCCTTGGGCATGGTATGGCTGGTCTTGTCCCAGGTGGTGCGCACGGCAGCCACCAGAAGACCCAGCACCACGCCGATGAGACACGCAAACAGCGCGATAATCAGCGTGTTCTGAAGGCCGGTCACAAGCAGCTTCCAGCGGTCTTTCATGATGAAGTTCAGGGTAAACTCCATCTTCTGCTGTTCAAACCACGCGGCGAGGCCGCTTGTGGCAGCAGAGGCCATGAGGCCGGTCATAACAGGGTTCACTTTGGTTCCTCCTTAAACATCGAGAACTCCCCTCTGAATCAAGAGGGGAGTTAAAAAACCCCGGGTGGTGTCGGAGGGACCGCAGTCCCCCAGACTTGAGTTCGTATCGCTGGGCTTATTCGGCCTTGATGTACTTGCCGATGATCTCAGCCACGGTGCCGTCGGCGATGAGCTCGTTGAGAGCAGCGTCGAACTTCTCCAGCAGCTCGGTGTTGTTCTTGGCGATGCAGGCGGCGTACTCTTCCACGGCGTAGGAGGTCTCCAGAACCTTCAGGCCTTCGTTGGCGGCGACATAAGCCTTGGCGGGCTCGTTGTCGATGATCACGCAGTCAATCTTGCCGGCAACCAGAGCCATGGTGGCGTCATTGCCGTTGGGGAAGCGGCTGATGGTGGCCAGGCCGGCGTCTTCCAGATCCCAGGTGGAGTACAGGTCGCCGGTGGTGGACAGCTGCACGCCGATCTTGTAGTTCTTGCCTTCGACGAACAGGTCGTCAACGCAGGTGATGGGGCTGTCTTCCTTGACGATAACGGACTGAATGCCGGTGGCGTAAGAGGTGGAGAAGTTGATCATCATCTGACGCTCTTCGGTCACGGTCATGCCGGCCATGCCCACGTCAGCCTTGCCGGACTGAACGGCGCCGATGATGGCGTCAAAGTCCATGTCGGCCACTTCGAACTCCATGCCGAGCTTGGCGGCGATGGCAGCACAGATGTCCACGTCAATGCCCACCACAGTCTCGCCGTCGTAGTACTCATAGGGAGGGAAAGAGGCGTTGGTGGCCATGGTCAGGGTGTTTTCAGCCAGAGCGGCGGTGAAAGAAAGGGTCATCGCGATGGCCAGAATCAGAGCAAGCAGCTTCTTCATAAGTAATATCCTCCTGAAAATCAAACTTTCCTTTTTGGGGAACAGTGCATAGTATACAGGCGGATATACAGTTTGTCAAGCCTATTTTTGAATTTTTATTCGATTTTTTCGGAAAGAATCCGTATTATTATACATTACAAGTGCATAATATGCATCGTTTTTCAGTCTATGCGGATCAAAAGAACCTCGCAGGGATTCCACCAGCGGGGCATGCGGGCAGGATTGCCAGCGCCTGCAGACACGATCATGCGCCCATCATACACACCTTTGGTGTATCTGGGCAAAATGCCCTGTCCGGGAGCGTAGAGTCCGCGTCCGAAAAGGCGGATCTGACCGCCGTGGGCGTGTCCGGCCACCACGAGGTCAAACTGACGGCTGCGCATGCGCTGCATATACATTTCCGGCTTGTGGCACAGAAGGA
Organism: Clostridia bacterium; assembly: GCA_017938645.1. The sequence continues at coordinate 18,008 of JAGBBE010000053.1, read as the reverse complement.
TTTTTACGCCTTCCTCGCGCTCCATGGCGCTCAGGCGCTCGGGTTCCTTCACCACTTCGGGATCGTACCATCCGCCAATGATAACCTCGCCAAAGCGCACATGACGGTTGATCAGGATCTCCGCGCCGGTCTGATTGAGCGCGCGGCGCAGTTTTTTGTACTCAGCCTGCTTGGCCTCGTGGTTGCCCAGCGAAAAAAAGGTGGGCATCCTGCGCGCAGCCTCGGTGAGGAACGCAATGCCAACGGAGGTTTCCTGACGGTAACGGTCGGTGATATCGCCGGGTACCAGAAGCGCATCCGCATCGGCGATGAGCGGAAAAATATCCTCATACGGCTCGTTGTGCAGATCGCTGACCACAGCCAGCAGCAGGGGTTTTTGCAGTTTGCCGGTGTGATGCTCGTAATAGGTTACGTTGCGCATGGCCATTTCCTTTCTGACTGTCAGAGTAGCGTTATTGTACCATGCAAAAAGAGCAGCCGCAAGGACTGCTCTTTATTTGACATTATTCGTAAATCGTCCGTCCGTTTGCATCCTTCACGCCGCTGAGGCGGTAGAAGAATGTATTGATGATATCGCACCACTCATGCGCATTTTTGAGCTGGCGGAGCATGCGCTCCTTCACGATACCGCTGTCCGGCTGAGGCAGGTCGATCTTTTCAAGCGTTTCCGCCATCCTCTGCGCTTCCTCCCAGCCCTCGAAGTGATCGTCGTAGATGCGCTGCACGAGGGTTCTGCCGTCCTTCATCACATAATCGTAGCGCAGACGGTGGAAGAACAGCTTCAGCAGATCCGGGCATGTGTCCAGATTGGCGTAAAGGCTGCGGAAGGGCTCGGGATACTGCTCGGTATAGCCGGTGCCGTTTGCGGTTCGGTCGATGCCCACAGCGTCGCGGTTGGCCTTGTGATAGGTGCCCCACGGCGCGTATTCATAGCCGGAGGGCGCAGGGCCGTAGTGCTCGTGGGTGGTGACCATCCAGTTCAGCCCCAGCGGCGCGGTGTACTTTTCATAGGTGCGGCGGCTGTGCAGGAGCAGTTCCACCAGCAGGTTTTCCTGCTCTTCATCAAGCGCGTAGGTCAGCTTCACCCACAGGCGGATCATGCCCTCCGGATCGCAGCAGGACGGATCCCACGCGGTGAGGCCGTAGCTGAAGAGGTTGACCGCTGCAAAGGGATGACCGGTGTAGTTGTCATCGCGGCCGAGGTTGCTCACGGCGGCGATAGCCATCACGCGCTCTTTGGGCAGATCGCAGAACAGCTCCTTCCACATGGGCGGCATGGCGTAGATATCGATCTGATGGCCGGTATACTCCTGCGCCAGCTGAATTTCCAGCGCAAGGTTGGTCTTGGGCATGGCGTAGAACAGGGGCGACACGGGCTCGCGCACCTGGAAATCAAACGGGCCGTTCTTGATCTGGAGGATCACATTGTCCTCAAAGCGTCCGTCCAGATGCGCGTAGTGGATGTACGCGGCCATGGGACGGTCGGTTTTGGTGTCGCGCCAGTCCTGCAGACAGTTGTAGACAAAGCAGCGCCAGATGAGCTTTCCGCCGAAGGGCTTGAGCGCACGCGCCAGCATATTGGCGCCGTCGGCGTGATCGCGTCCGTAGGTGAACGGGCCGGGACGGTGCTCGCTGTCGGCCTTAACCAGATAGCCTGCCAGGTCCGGAATATAGCGGTAGACCTTCTCGGTCTGCTGCATCCACCAGTTCTGAACGTTTTCGTCCAGCGGGTCGGCGGTGGGAATGCCGTGGCGCATGGGATGGGCGTAGTCGATGGATACCATCAGCCTTACGCCGAAGGGACGGAAGATGGACGCCAGCTTTGCCAGCTCCGGCAGCCACTCCTCCTCGATGAGGTTGTGCGCCGGATCGTGGACGTTGACGTTGTTGATGCACAGCACATTCAGACCCACGGAGGCCATCATGCGCGCCAGCTGGCGCATGCGCACGGGGTCGTAGTCAAACCAGCCGTTTTCAAAAAACAGCGAACGTCCGGCATAGCCGCGCTCCACGGTACCCTCGGCGTTGTCCCAGCAGTTGATCATGCGAAGCGCGTAGAAGGGCTTGATCTCATGATCGCAGATCACCTCTTCACGGGCCTTCAGCGCCATCATCAGCCGGTACGAGCCGTAGAGCACGCCGGTTTCACCGCCAAAAACGATATAGCCCGCATCCTTCTTTTCGATGCGGAAGGATTCGCCCATCTCCTCGCGCACACAGATATCGGCCTTCACTTCGGCCTGTTCCAGTTCAAAGCGGGCGATTCCATCGGGCGTTTTCAGTTCACCGGGCACATCGGCAGATAAAAAAGGAAGCCACGAAAGGCATCTTGCATTCATCATATGATTGTATCCTTTCTGCTGCGTTGCCTAAATTATACCATATGGATTGCAGCGCCCGCAATGCGAATCTTGCGCCCGACCTTTCACAAATTGCGCTGAACAAAGAAAAATGAACTGCGCCGGAGGAAATGAAAGGTTGTTGTCGAACCTGTCCTAACAGACGCATTGCAGGAGGATGAACGCATGAACGCATGGGAAGTGCTGCCGGGCGTATGGCAGATTCAGGACGACATGGGCGTTTGCATGACGCTTCTGCGCGGCGGGAAGCGCGCGCTGCTCATCGACACAGGCTACGGTCTTTCCGACACAGCGCAATATGTGAGCACGCTCAGCGACCTGCCGGTTTCGGTGATCCTGACCCACGCGCACCACGACCATGCTCTGGGCGCGCGCTGGTTTCAGGAGACGCGGATGTTTGCACAGGATCTGCCCGACTTCGCCATCTACACCGCAAAAGCGCAGCGCGAGCGCGTGCTTGCGCAGGCGCAGGCCAAGGGTCTCACGCCGCCCGCGGATTATCTCACGGCGGATATTCCCCTGCCCAAGGCGCTTTGCGAAGGCAGCATTGATCTGGGCGGGCTGACGGCGCAGGTCATCCTCTGTCCAGGACACACGCCGGGCTCGGCGGTCATTTTTGTGCCCGAACGCAAGCTTCTGCTCACCGGCGACGACTGGAATCCCTGTACATGGCTGTTTTTCCCGTCGGCGCTCGACGCACAGAGCTACCGCGAAAACGTGCGGGGACTGCTCCGTCTGCCTTTTGAACATGTGCTGTGCTCCCATCAGCCGCATCTGTATGAGCGCGGGATGCTGGAGCAGTTCCTCTCCGGCCTGACGGACGACTGCCTGCTAGCATCGCGCAAAGTCGACATGGGCTGGCCCATCGACACCCGCGAGGCAGCGCCTGCGGACGGACAGATTTTCGTATTTGACTTTGGCAAGACCAATCTGAAGGAGAAAGACGCATGAGATCATTCACCATCCGCATTCAGCCCGGAAGCGCCGCTTCCTTTACCAATAACGCCGCCTTCTGCGTAGGCACCGGCCGCATAGGCCTGGCGCTGCAGAAGGAATATCAGGAGCAGCTTGCCATGGCGCAGGATCTGGCGCATTTCAGGCACATCCGCGGTCACGGCCTGTTTTCCGACGACATGGCCATCTACCAGCCCTATACCGACGCCGAGGGCCATGTGCACGAAAGCTACAATTTCACCTATCTCGACCGTGTGATGGATAGCTATCTTTCGCTCGGCATCCGTCCTTTTCTGGAACTGGGCTTCATGCCGGAAAAGATGGCCTCCGGCACGCAGACCATCTTCTACTGGAAGGGCAACACCACGCCGCCTGAGGATCATGACAAATGGGCGGCCATGGTCAAAGCAACGCTTGCCCATCTCAAAAATCGCTACGGCGAGGACGAGGTGAGCCAGTGGCCTTGCGAGGTGTGGAACGAGCCCAATCTGCCCGGGTTCTGGGAGAATGCCGACAAGGAAAAGTATCTGCATCTCTACGCCGTAACCGCCAGAGCCGTGAAGGAGGCGCTTCCCCGCATTCGCGTGGGCGGCCCTGCCATCTGCGGCGGAAGCGGCTCGCAGGAGTGGGTGCGCGACTTTCTCACCTTCTGCCGCGACAACCGGCTTCCGCTGGATTTCGTGACCCGCCATGCCTATATGGGTCAGTCCACCACCAAAGTGGGCCGCTACACCTATCATGAGATGTGCGCGGTGGAATTTACCTATGAGGAAATGAAAAAAACACGCGAAATCATCGACAGCTTCCCGGAGTACAAGGGCATGGAGATGCACATCACGGAGTTCAACACCTCCTATAATCCCCTCTGCCCCATCCACGACACCAACCTCAACGCCGCCTATATCGCAGGGCTCCTCAGCTGTCTGGGCGACGTGGCCGCCAGCTACTCCTACTGGACCTTCGGCGATGTGTTTGAGGAGCTGGGCGTGCCTGCGCGCCCGTTCCACGGAGGCTTCGGCATGATCGCCAACCAGCTGATTCCCAAGCCCACGATGTGGACATATGCGTTCTTCAACAACCTCAAAGGCGAGTGCGTGCACCGCGACGAGCGCTCGGTGATTCTGCGCCGCGGGGACGGCAGCTTTGAAGGCGTTGTGTGGAACCTATGCCGCGAAGAGCGCGACGCCATTGACATCAGCCTTGAACTTCCCTGCGAAGGCGCTCACTGCCTTCTGACCCGCACAGTGGACGAGGAATGCTGCAACCCGCTCAAATGCTGGCACGAAATGGGCCAGCCCGCCAGCCTGAGCGGCGACCAGCTCCGCTTCCTGCGCCAATCCGCGCAGCCGCTTGCGCAAAGCCGCACCGTGGATGGCGGCGCGTTCCGCCTGACGCTCGGACGCAATGCGGTGGTGCATTTCACCCTCACGCCCGTGCAGATGGAAACCGAATACGGCTACGACTACGACTGGTACCGTATCCACAGCTGATCAAAAGCGATCACACAAGCGAGCCCAAATATCGTCGGCCAACCCTGCGCGGCTTCGCCGCGCAGTCCGGGGTGCAGGGGCTCAGCCCCTGCTGTTCATTTCCTGCATTTTTGGATACAATCCGTTGAAACAATCCAAATACACCGGTATACTGAATGCGGCGGGACACTTTTTCCCGCCGCATTTTTGTTTCCATGGAGGATAAGCCATGAACGTAACGCAGAAAATTCTCTCCGCCCATCTCGTTTCGGGCGAAATGATTCCCGGCAGCGAAATAGCCATCCGCATCGACCAGACCCTCACGCAGGACTCCACCGGCACCATGGCCTATCTGCAGTTTGAAGCCATGGGCGTGGAGCGCGTCAAAACGGAAAAGAGCATCGCCTACATCGATCACAACACCCTGCAGACCGGCTTTGAAAACGCGGACGATCATAAGTACATCGCCACCGTGACCGGAAGGCATGGCGTGTATCTGTCCAAGCCCGGCAATGGCATCTGCCATCAGGTGCAGCTGGAGCGCATCGGAAAGCCCGGAAAGACCCTCCTCGGTTCCGACAGCCATACGCCCACCGGCGGCGCGCTGGGCATGATTGCCATCGGCGCAGGCGGACTGGACGTGGCGGTTGCCATGGGCGGCGGCGCGTACTATCTCAACTGTCCAAGCGTGGTCAACGTGCGCCTCACGGGCGAGCTTCAGCGCGGCGTGGCCGCCAAGGACGTCATCCTCGAGCTTCTGCGCCGTCTGAGTGTAAAAGGCGGCGTGGGCAAGGTGATGGAATACACCGGCCCGGGCGTAAAGACCCTGTCCATTCCCGAACGCGCGACCATTACCAACATGGGCGCGGAACTGGGCGCGACCACCAGCGTGTTCCCTTCCGACGACGTAACCGCCGCTTTCCTCAAAGCGCAGGGCCGCGCGGAGGATTTCATCCCGCTGAGCGCCGATGAGGACGCTGCCTATGAAGAACTGGTGGAAATCGACCTGAGCGCGCTGGTTCCCATGGTCGCACTTCCCCATATGCCCGACAACGTCAAAACCGTTGAGGAAGCCGGAAAGATCAAAGTCGACCAGGTCTGCATCGGCTCCTGCACCAACTCCAGCTATCTGGACATGATGCGCGTGGCTGCGATTCTCCGCGGTAAAACCGTACATCCCGACGTGTCGCTCGTCATCGCACCCGGAAGCCGTCAGGTGCTTTCGATGCTGAGCAAAAACGGTGCGCTGCACGACATGATCGAAGCCGGCGCGCGCATCTGCGAAACCGCCTGCGGCTTCTGCATCGGCATGGGCCAGAGCCCGTCGACCAACGCCGTGAGCGTTCGCACCAACAACCGCAATTTCTTCGGCCGCAGCGGTACCAAATCGGCCAGCATCTATCTCACCAGCTGCGAAACCGCCGCATATACTGCGCTTACCGGCGTTCTGTCCGACCCGCGCGAGGCTGAAGCCGACCTCTGCGTGGACATGCCCGAAACCTTCCTGTACAACGACAACCTCATCATCCCGCCTGCGGCTGAGGAAGTCGCGCACGAGGTGGAGGTCGTCCGCGGCCCCAATATCAAGCCCTTCCCCAAGGCTGACCGCCTTGCCGACTCGCTTTTGGGCAGCATCCTGCTCAAGATGGAGGACAACATCACCACCGACCACATCATGCCCTCCGACAGCTCGCTCCTGCCCTTCCGCTCCAACATTCCCAAGCTCAGCGAGCACTGCCTCGCGCCCGTTGACCCCGCCTTCCCGGCCCGTGCAAAGGAACTGGGCGGCGGCTTCCTGCTGGCCGGTCAGAACTACGGTCAGGGCTCCAGCCGCGAGCATGCCGCGCTGGTGCCTCTCTACCTCAAGGTGCGCGGCGTGCTGGCCAAGAGCTTTGCGCGCATCCATCGCGCCAACCTCATCAACAACGGCATCCTGCCCCTCGAATTCATCAGCGAGGCTGACTACGACCGTTTCGATCAGACCGATGAAATCGCGCTCGAAGACGTCCGCGCCCTGATCTCATCCGGCGCCTCCGTCATTCCCGTGCGCAATCTCACCAAGGGCTTCACCGCCAGCCTCAAGCTCGAGCTCACCTCCCGCCAGCGTTCCATGATCCTCGCCGGCGGACTGATCAACATGATCGCCGAGGAGAACCGGTGAGGGAACGCTGGGAGACTCTGTCTCCCAGACCCACTGCCAAAGGGTTTCACCCTTTGGAATCCCATACTTTGGATATGGATGTTTTTGCGCTGGCAGTCAGTTGGCTGTCAGCGCTTTTTTCAGGCTCTGTCTACGTGTTTTTTCATGTGGTTCAGGGCGTTCTTTTCCAGACGGCTGACCTGCGCCTGCGAGATGCCGATTTCACCGGCCACCTCCATTTGGGTCCGGCCCTGAAAAAAACGCAGGGTCAGGATATGCTTTTCGCGCTCGCTCAGGCGGTTCATGGCCTCCCGCACGCCGATTACGTTCAGCCAGCTGTTATCCGGGCGCTTTTCGTCCGTGATCTGATCCATCAGGTACAGCGCATCTCCGCCGTCGTTATACACCGGCTCAAACAGGCTTACCGGGTCCTGAATGGCCTCCAGCGCGAACACCACGTCCTCGCGCGGAAGCTGCAGTTCCTCGGCCAGCTCGGTGACATTCGGCTCGCGGCCCAGCTTTTCAGCCAGCTTGTCCCGTGCTCTGAGCGCCTTATAGGCCGTATCACGCATGGATCGGCTGACGCGGATGGCGTTATTGTCGCGCAGGTAGCGGCGGATTTCGCCGATGATCATCGGCACCGCATAGGTGGAAAAGCGCACGTTCTGCGTTACGTCAAAATTGTCCAGCGCCTTGATCAGCCCGATGCAGCCCACCTGAAACAGATCGTCCACGTTTTCACCGCGGTTGCCGAAGCGCTGAATCACGCTCAGAACCAGCCTGAGATTGCCGCGCACAAATTCCTCACGGGCGTTCAGATCGCCGCCATGCACCAGCGGAAAAAGCTCGCGCATGCGCTCGTTGGAGATTACCGGAAGCGTGGAGGTATCCACGCCGCAGATTTCGACCTTGTTCATCGCCATTTCGCACCCCTCCGTACACAGGCTTGTACCTGAAGTATGGGAGGGTGCGTCCGCTTTTATGCCGCGCCGACACGAGCGGACAAAGGCTCCAAAACCCTGACAGAATCCGGCATGCAGGAATCCGCCCGGCGCATGTCGAAGCTCAGAAGCAGCATTTTGACCGGAAAGCGGGGCAATTTGGATGGATGAGGGCATTCTCCGCCTTGGAGAGATGATCGAAAAAGCGCAGAGGATTGTGTTTTTCGGCGGCGCAGGCGTGAGCACGGAATCGGGCATTCCTGATTTCCGCAGCGCACACGGCATCTATGCAGGTGCACAGGGCAAATCCTACGAGGAGATGCTCTCGCACGGCTATTTTGTGCATCACACGGAATCCTTCTGGCGCTTTTACAAGAATGTGATGCTCTATCCCGACGCCCTGCCCAACGACGCGCACCGGGTGCTTGCGATGCTTGAGCATGAGGGAAAGCTCAAGGCCGTTCTTACGCAGAACATCGACGGTCTGCATCAGCTGGCCGGAAGCAAAAACGTGCTGGAACTGCACGGAACCGTACACCGCAATTTCTGCATGCGCTGCGGCCATCAGTATGATCTGAGCGATATTCTTTCTCAGGAGGATGTCCCGCGCTGCATGCACTGCGGCGGCCTGCTCAAGCCCGACGTGGTGCTCTACGGCGAACAGCTGGACTCGGATGTGCTGGAGGAATCCATCCGCCAGATCGAGATGTGCGATCTGCTGATCGTGGGCGGCACCTCGCTGATGGTGCATCCGGCTGCCGGGCTGATCAGCTATCGCCGCCGCGGTGTGCCGCTGGTATTGATCAACCGGGACGAAACGCCTTACGACGGCATGGCCAATCTGATCCTGCGCGGAAACATTGCGCAGGTGCTGAAAGCGGCGGTTGAATAAACAGCAAAGAAGCCTTTCCAGATACGGAAAGGCTTCTTTTTTGTTCAGAACATTTCAAGCCAGCTGTCCCTAACTGCATCCCATGAATACAGCTTCGGAAACAGCGCGCGCTCTTCCTCCGTCAGGCCGTGGATCTTGCCGTCCAGGGCCTTTTCGATGAGCGCCGGAAGCTCGTCAAACGCTGAAAACGTGTTCAATTCAATATTCATATCCTTCAGCTGCGGATAGTCCAGCCACGTGCCCTGAAGCACGCATGCGCCGGCGTAGAGATATTCCTGCATGCTGGCCGAGAAGGCGTCGGTTTTGATGGACTGCACGAACACATCCGTGCTCAGGCGCAGCATCGCGCTCTCCTCCGGGCCCATGAACTTCGTCAGCACCACGGTTTCACAGGGCAAATGCGAAGCCAGCTCGCGGGTTCGGCGGATGTAGTCGGGATCGTTCTCGCCGTAGGTCTGCTGCAGGATGAGCGTCATGCGGCTGAGGCGCTCCTGGGGCATTTGGGAGATTGCCTCCAATGCTTCCAGCTGCTGCTGGGCTGAAGAGGCGCTGTATCCGATGCTGACGGCCAGGCTTTCCGGCGCGATGCCGAACGCCTCGCGGCACTGCTGACGGGGACGTGCCTTGCGCAGATCGTCGATGTCCTGATAACCGGTCTGTCCGAAATAGATCAGATGGGTTTTCTGCGCCGCTTTTTCGCCGTAGACGCGGCGGATCATGTCGACGTTCTTTTCGTTATGGACGCTGATGACATGGCACTGGTCCACATAGGGCTTCATCTGCTGAAGGGCGCGTGCACTGGCACGCATGAGGTCGCTGCCCCAGAAGCTGCAGATCCAGTGTGCGCCGAAGCGCCTGGCGACCCGCTGACCCAGCGCCAGATCGCGCTGGCTGAGATAGCAGTTATGCACCACGTCAAACGGGCCCATTTTGATCAGATCACGGGCGTTGAGGGCAATGCGCGCCCACATGCGCACGCGCGGAATATGACGGATCACGGGCAGGGTATGACGATCCTCATAGATCGTCACGCCGTTTTCCCGGTAGAAATCCGTGTACTTGCCCTTGTTTCCCCAGATGGGAAACAGCACAACCTCGTATCCCTGCGGAATCAGCAGGTACTTAAGCATCTTCATCGTCCAGATGGTATCGGTATCAGCGATGAGAAGCAGGCGTTTTTTCATCAGGCGTTTCCTTTCTTTCCCCGGCGAAGGAGAGCGCTAACAAGCTGTGCGGCAGTGGTAAAGAGGGTTTTGAGTTCGTCCCGGTAGAGGAAGCACGCAAGCGCAAGCACAGCCGTAAGCGCGGCGTATTTCACAGCGCCCGTGAGCCAGAGGTTGGCAAAGGACGCGACGCCCATCAATCCGATGGTATAGATCAGGTACTTCCAGCTCTTGAGCACGCGGTAATAGTGCTCGCCCACCTTTGTGCGCAGAAGCAGCGTCAGAACCGCGCTCAGCGCCGAGGCCAGCGCCGCGCCCGCCATGCCCATCACTGGAATAAAGGCAAAGCACAGCGCGATGTTGATTACCGCCGAGAACAGGTAGATGATCGTAGTCCAGTAGGTCTTTTTGGCGATGGTTACGCCCATGCCGGTGGTTTCGCCCAGACAGTAGCAGATGGGCGACAGGAACAGAAACGGGAAATACACCACCGACTCGCGGTACGCCTTTCCCAGAAGCAGAAACACCGGCGTCTGGAAAATGGTGATGCCAAGGCCGAAGAGCGTAAGCAGGCAGGCCATCAGCCTGTGCACGGTATAAAAGCGGCGGCTGTCGTCGGTTTCATAGTTTTCCAGCACATAGGGCGCCCAGTAGGTGTTGAATCCCGTCTGGATGATGTTGATGGTGGAGGCCAGTGCGAGGGCGCTGGTATAGATGCCGGTGGCGCTGTAGCCCATAAGGTGCTTCAAAACCAGCGGGCTGGTGTAGGATGTAAGCCACATCAGCAGGCTCAGCGGCATCAGCGGCAGGGCAAACTGAACGGCGGCGCGCCTTGCCGGGCGTTCGAGTTCACGGAAGAAATGCAGATTGAAGCGGCTGCGCTGCAGAATGATGAACACCAGCGTGAAAACGCCCATGAGCACCGTGAGGCACACAAGCGCCGCCTTGCCGGTGGGACGGGCAAAGCCGACTGCCAGATAGGCAATCTTCGTCACCAGTGTGTGCAAAACGCCCTGAATGGTGTACAAAAGCACGTTCTGCTCCATCCGGTAGCACAGTGCGAGAAAACGGTAGAGGATGCCGCACACGCTGTACACGGCCAGACAGACGAACACGCCCACATCCGGCCCGCCGATGATTTCCGTGCTGACGCTGCGCCAGAAGCATCCCATCACCGCCGTGGAAAGAGCCGCGAATCCAAACGGCACCGCCAGACAGAAGGTAAACAGACTGCTGCGGCCCCTTGTGCCCTCACGGTCGCGGAAGAACCGCACGAACGCCTGATCCAGTCCCAGATAGCACACGTTTGCAAACAGCGTCGTGTAGCTCGTAAACAGGTTCAGCCTCCCCATTTCCTCGGTGGGAAACAGCCTTGTGGCAATGGGAGACGCCAGGAAGCCCAGCACGAAGGAAATCCACGTTACCATGGAAAAGCCGACCATGTTTTTGAGGAATTTCTTTTTGTTCTGCTCCATGTGCGGACGCTCCGTTTCCTTTTATCCTGCCCTTCGCGGCACAGTGACCACGAAGGCGGTTTCATCCTGATCAGCCAGCGCAATCGCGCCGCCGTATTCTGCAAGGGTGTTCCTGACGATACTCAGCCCCATGCCGCGCCCGTCGCCCTTGGTGGACATACCGGGCTCGAAGATCTTTTCGCGCAGCTGCGGCGGAATCGGTTCGCCGTTGTTGGAGATGACGAAGGTAAAACCGCGCACGTCCTCCATCACCTCCAGCCGGATCCGGCCGCCGCTCTGACCTGTCAGCGCGTCCATGGCGTTGTCCACGAGGTTGCCGATCACGCAGCAGATTTCCCACGCCGGCACGCTCAGTTCCTCCAGCGTGCTCCGGATGTCCATTTCCAGGGCGATGCCGCGCTCCTCGCAGGCGGCGGTCTTCACCTGCAAAAGCGCATTGAAGGCAGTCACTTTGGTGCGGATGACGCGGCTGACGGTTTTGAACTCCGTCCATATGCGTTCCAGATAGTCCGCCGCCTCCTGACTCTCGCCCATTTCCAGCAGGCTGTAGACCACCTGAATGTGGTTGAGGAAGTCATGCCGCTGCGCGCGGAGCTTGAGGTTGAGCGCGTCCATCTGGTCGTTGGTCTGCTGAAGGCCTTCGATCATGCGAATGCGTCTGCGGGTCTGCAGCGCCTCGCGGATGTCGATGGTCGCGCCCCAGATGGCCATGCATGCCGCCACTGTGACCACGCCGGTCAAAATCCGTTCGTCGTAATCCCGTACCAGCAGCACGTAGAGCACAAACAAAGCCAGCGCAGCAATCTGAATGGCATTGACGATGATGGCGTAGATCGTTGCCTTGTTGACGTCCGGTGTGCGGGAAAACTTGTTTCTCATGTTTTTTTGGCTCCATAGCGGCGGATATGCCGCGCCTTGAGCTTGGCCTCGTGACCCTGCTCGGTGGGATGATAGTAGACCCGGTTTTCGTAGCCCTTGGGCATATAGACCTGATCCACGAAATGTCCGGGATAGTCATGCGGAAAGCGGTAGCCGGGGGTCTGCGAATGCGGCGTGGAATAGCTCTGGTCGCGCAGATAGACCGGCACAGCGGTAAAGTTTCCGTTCTTTGCATCTGCCTCAGCCATCGAAAGCGCCTCGGAGACGCTGTTGCTCTTTTCCGCCATGGCAACGGCGATGATCGCCTGTGCAATGGGAATTTTGGCCTCCGGCATGCCTACGAACTCCAGCGCGTTGGCTGCGGCATGCGCCATGAGCATGGCGGTGGGATCGGCCAGACCCACGTCCTCGCTGGCATGCACAATGATGCGCCTGACCACGAGTTTGGGATCGACCCCGGCGTACATCAGGCGGCTGAACCACAGAAGCGCCGCGTCCGGATCGGAGCCGCGAAGGCTTTTGCAAAAAGCGGAAAGCATGTCGTAGTACAGGTTTTCGTCCAGCTTGATCATGGGCTTCTGCACGCTTTCCTGCGCGGCAAAGAGCGTGACAGATTTGAAGGGATGATCGCCCTCGTACTGCTCCTCGGTGGTCAGCACCGCCAATTCCAGCGCGCCAAGCGCCGTGCGCACGTCGCCTCCGGCCACCTGCGCGATGTACTTGAGCGCGCCCTCCTCAAACCGCACGTCTTCTCTGCCGAAGCCGCGTTCCTTGTCCCGGAGGGCTTTTTCCATGGCCTCCAGCACGTCCTGCGTGCTCAGCGGCTCAAACTCGAACACCCGGCAGCGGCTCACGATGGCCGGCGTCATGCTGACCATGGGATTTTCGGTGGTGGAGCCGATGAGACGGATGAGTCCGCTTTCCACCGCAGGCAGGATGCTGTCCGACTGCGACTTGGACCAGCGATGGCATTCGTCCAGAAGCAGATACGTAGCCCTGCCGTAACGGCGGCGCTCCTCCGCGTCCTTGATGACCTTGCGCACATCTGCCACGCCGCTGGTAACGGCGTTGAGCTTTTCAAACGCGCTGCCCGTCATGTTGGCAATAATGCCCGCAAGCGTCGTCTTTCCGCAGCCCGGAGGGCCCCAGAAGATGCACGAGCCAAGCCTGTCGGCCTGAATCGCCCGCCTCAGAAGCCTGCCTTCGCCCAGAATATGCTTCTGGCCGACAAATTCCTCCAGTGTGCGCGGTCTCATGCGCTCCGCCAGCGGCGCGCGCGTCGTGCTCTCCTCCGAAGCAGAAAAGAGCGTCTGCTGTTCAAATCCGTTCATAGTACCTCGATTGGGGGGACGTTGGGAGGCGCCGCCTCCCAAACCCACTGCCTAAGGGCTTCGCCCTTAAGAATCCCGTTATTTAATCTGTTCGAAAAGGACTTTGATCAGGTCGGTGCCTTCCATCAGCACGGGTTCGCAAAGCATTGCATCCTCGCAGAACTTGCGCACGGGCGGCTTTTTGCCCTCGGCGATGAACTTGCGGGCCACGCGGCTGTCATAGATCGCCCACGGCACGGGATGACCGGAATGCGTTCGGGTGGTGAGGAAAGTCGGGTGGTCGCTGAGAAGCAGCAGACGGAAGTCCTCGCCCTTGCCCATGAGCTGATTGATCAGGGGCATCACCACGCGGTACTCGACGTTCTGGATGGCTTCCAGCTTGCGGCCAAGATCGCCCGCATGCGCCATTTCATCAGGCGCTTCCACATGCACCACAGCAAAGTCGTCGCCGTTTTCCAGCGCGTCCAGCGCGCACTTGACCTTGCCCTCGTAGTTGGTGTCGAGGTCACCGTTCGCGCCCTCGACATGCGCCACTTTGAGACCGGCGAGGCTGGCAATGCCCCATACCAGCGGAACAGCGCTGACCACCGTGCCGTGATGACCGTACTTTTCGCGGAAGGAAGGCAGCTCCATGGCCGTTGCCGCGCCCCAGGGCCAGATCATGCAGGCAGGCAATTTGCCTTCTGCCACGCGTTTCTGGTTGACGGGATGATCCCGGAGGATTTCATAGCTGAGGAGCATGAGCTTCTTCACGTCCTCGCACATCTTCACGGCAGCTTCGTCGCCGGTTTCGCGTTCCATGTGCGGCAGATGCTTTTCGATTTCCTGCGCAAGCACGTTGTGCGGCTCGGTCAGGCGCACTGAGTCCAGATCGACCGCGCCGGACTTCATTACGCCGATGTGGCGGAAGGTGTCGGTCACGGTAATCTGAAGGCCGCATTCCTGCATGAGCGCGTAGAAGCGTTCATCGGCAATCAGGTCGTTCATCAGCGTTGTGGCTTCTTCGCCGTGGATATTTCCGCCGTTGTGGCTCTGAATGATCAGCCTGCCCTCTTCATCCGGCACAACCGCGCACAGATTCACGCGGAAGCTGATCGAACCCTGCGGCACCTCCACGCCCATGCCTGCGGCCTCCAGCACGCTTCTGCCGGTGTAATAGGTCTTGGGCGAATAGCCGAAAATGCTCAGGATGGCGGTATCGCTGCCTGCGGGCAGTCCGCGAGGCACAGTGAGCGCACGTCCGCAATAGCAGCCGGCGCAGCGGTCAAAGGAATTGAGCGCCAGCGCCTCCATGGGCGTTTTGCCTGCCAGCTGGGGCAGATGGGTATCGGCCATGCCGTCGCCGATGACGATTACATATTTCATCGATTATCTCTCCCTTTTTACTCTGCGTAGATGATATCGTCGCGCAGCCGGTAGATGGTTGCGCCATATTTTTTGCGGCAGAAGGCGTCCACAAACCAGTCGATCTCCTTCACCGCGTCAAACTGCACATATCCGTAGCGCTCGCCGTTGCGCTTTTCACCCTTCATGTTGCTGTCGCACCAGGTTACGGTGTCGGTTTCGGGGTCATAGTCCGCCGAAAAGATCATGCTGTGCGCGCCGATGCCGTAGTAGTAGTTGGCGGCCATCTGGAAGTAGTCGCCGCGCCTGACCTGCTTTAAGAAAGCGCGCGCATCCTCCCAGTTTTCCTCTTTGCTCTTCGCGGGATCGTAACGGAATTCCGCCGCCGCATAGAAGGGATTGCCATCCTCCGCCGCAACGTCCTTCCACTCCATGCCGTACACATATTCCACGCACTGATCCTTGGGCAGATTGTCGGGAATGACGAGCTTCACGTCCGGGTACTCAGCCATGCGGTACTTGTGCGCGTTTTCCTTGAACAGGTACACCGTGAAATTCTTGCACACATAGATATCGCCCGCATACTGCGCGCGCCGCGCACGGCCGTTGGCCTCGTCGTACTTCTCCTTGGCCAGTGCAAGGATATCGTCGATAAACGCCTCGCGCGCTTCCGAAGCCTCCGCCTCTTCATCCAGCGCTTCCTCCGGCTCCACCGTCTCCGTGAGGAACTCCATGTGGGTTTCCTCGCCGTCAGGGTCCGTAATGGTAATCATCACCTCGCCCAGCGCCGGAAAAACAGCGGCGCAGAGCATTCCAAGCGCGCATATAAATGCGCCAAAACGCTTCAGCATATGAAACCTCCTTGAGAAAATACCACCTTTTATTATAATCTTCGCCCTTCTGTGCGTCAACCCGCAGGGGCTTTCAGGCAGGGATTGCCGCTTTCCGTCTCGAAAAGAAATACCATCAACAAACATACAGGAGGCCGTTTTCATGCTTCACCAGCGCGTCATGGTTCCCTCCAGCGGCGGAACCAGCGTTCCTATGGATATCTATGTGCCCCACACCGAGGCCTGTGCACAATCTCCCCGTCCTGCCGTTGTCATCTGTCCCGGCGGCGGCTACCGCTTCTGCTCCGAGCGCGAGGCCGAGCCGGTTGCTCTGCGCTTCCTCGAACTCGGCTTCAACGCCTTTGTGGTCTGGTACCGCGTGCACATCTTCGAAGGCGTCGATCCGCTCCCGCACGGCGAGGAAAACTGGTACAAGGCCTCCGGAAGCCATCGCTTCCCCATGCCCCAGCAGGACGCCGCAGCCTGTGTGGCCTATGTGCGCGCTCATGCCGAAGAATGGAATACCAATCCCAGCCAGATCGCCATAATGGGCTTCTCCGCAGGCGGACATCTGGCGGCCAGTCTGGGCGGCCTTTGGCACCACGCCGATCTGTGGGAGGAAATGGGCCTCACGCCTGAGGACGTCCGTCCCAACGCTGCCGTTCTGAGCTATCCGGTCATCGTGGCCGACCACGACGCGCACCGCGGCTCGTTTGAGCATCTCAGCGGCGGCGACAAAAACGTCGAAAATCACCAGCAGTATTCCATCCTCAACTGGGTCACGGAAAACTATCCGCCCACCTTCCTGTGGCACACCTTCACCGACGGCTCCGTGCCGGTGCAAAACAGCATCCGCATGGCACACGCGCTCGCGGACAAGGGCGTGCTCACCGAAATGCACATTTTCCCCGAAGGCGTGCACGGTCTGAGTCTCGCCAATGAAATCACCATGCGTCCCGGCGCGCCGGAGCTCATCGTTCCCGAGTGCCAGTGCTGGCCTGAGCTGGCCGCAAGGTTCCTCAAAAATGCCTTGAAATAAACAAACCCGCCGTGCTCCATTCATTCGGAGCGCGGCGGGTTTCAATCACCTGCTGCCCTGGCATCCGCCGCATTTGGCGGACGGACAGGTCTTGGCGTGGGGACAGCCGATGCAGTGCTGTCCCTTTTTTTTTGCGCGGATCACGTAGCCCGCTGCAGCGGCGATAACCGCCAGCAGAACCAATACAGCAATGATATTGACCATTCGATTTCTCCTTTACGAATCAGGCGGCCTTCTTCAGCTCGTACTCGGCCTTGAGCTTGGCGTCGCTCTTCCTGATCAGATAAACCACAGCCGCAGCCATGGCGATCACAGCGATCAGACCGCCGATGAAACCGGAGCCGAACGAGCCTGTAGCGATCAGGGTGCCGATCTGGTAGACGAGGAAGGCAATGGAGTAGCCGGTCGCCAGCTGCAGCGCAATGCCGCCCCAGAACCACTTGCGGTCCTTGATTTCGGAGTTCATCGCGCCCAGAGCCGCGAAGCACGGCGGGGTGTAGAGGTTGAACATCAGGCAGGCCAGCGCGGCGGCCTTGGTGAGGGCGAAGATGCCGGCGACTTCCGCAGAGCCTCCCACCAGCGCCAGCTCCTCGGTGTCGATGAAGTTGGTCACGCCATAGCACACCGCCAGCGTGCCGACCACGTTTTCCTTGGCGATGAAGCCGGTGATGGCAGCGGCGGCCATCTGCCACACGCCGAAGCCCAGCGGGATCAGCAGAACCGCGAAGGGAGAGGCGATGGAAGCCAGAATCGAGGTGTTTTCCATGCCTTCTTCCACCAGCTGGAAGCTCCAGTTGAAGCTCTGCATGATCTGCACCAGCGTGTTGCAAAGCAGGATGATGGTACCGGCCTTGACGATATACGCCCAGCCGCGGCTGCACATGGAGATGAAAGCGCGCTTGACGGAGGGCACCTTGTACTCAGGCAGCTCCATGATGAAGAAGCTCTTGCGGTTCTTGTGACCGGCAATGCGGTTGACGAGCAGAGCGCCCAGGAAGATCAGCAGGATGCCCACGAAATACATCAGCGTGCCTACCCAGGAGGCGTCGCCGAAGAACACGCCGGCAAACAGCGCGATCACCGGCAGCTTGGCGCCGCAGGGCATGAAGGGCGTAAGCATTGCGGTAGCGCGGCGTTCGCGCTCATTGCGGATGGTACGGCAGGCCATGATGCCGGGGATGGCGCAGCCGG
>JAGBBE010000052.1 GCA_017938645.1 Clostridia bacterium | reverse complement strand
TGACAGTAGCCTATTCGCACTTTCTTGGGTATGAAAAGGGCGAGGATGGAACGATGCAGATCGTGGAGGATGAGGCAAGAATCGTTCGTCAGATCTATGGCATGTTTCTGGACGGGCAGACGCCCTCTGGCATTGCCGCCCGTTTGACGAGACAGGGTATCCCCTCGCCCGCAGGCAAGGAGAAATGGCAGAGCAGCACGGTGAAATCCATTCTGACCAATGAGAAGTACAAAGGAGACGCCTTGCTGCAAAAGACGTTCACTGTGGATTTCCTTCAGAAGAAAAAGAAGGCGAATGAGGGAGAGGTTCCCCAGTACTATGTCGAGAACAGCCATCCGGCGATTGTCACGGAGGAGGTGTTCGACCTTGTCCAGCATGAATTGAGACGCCGCCAGGAGCAGGGAAGGCATACAAGCGCGGTCAGCATATTCTCCAGCCGGATTGTCTGCGGGGAATGCGGCGCGTATTATGGCAGCAAGGTTTGGCACAGCACGGATGCTTATCGCTCGCAGATATGGCGCTGCAACAGGAAGTACGAAACGAAGGGTTCCCCGTGTCCATCGCCGCATATTCGTGAAGAGGAACTGAAAAGTGCTTTTGTAAAAACCATGAATCAGGTGCTTGAGAGAAAAGAAGAGATCATTGAGACCTGCGCTCAGGTGTTAGCGACTCTGAATGATACGACTTCCCTTGAACAGAAGGCGGAGCGCCTGCAGGCAGAGCAGGATGCTGTGAACGACAGGATAGAACGTCTGATCCGGGAAAACGCGCAGGTGGCGCAGGATCAGCAGGAGTATAAGCTCCACATTGAAGCCCTGTACGCCCGGTGTGACGAGCTGAAAAGCAGCATGGCGAAGGTCAGAAGCCAGATCATGGACAGAGCTGGCCGCAGCCGGAATGTTGAAGCCTATCTTCAGAGGATCAGCAGGACAGAGCCCTTAACTGTATTTGATGAAAGCGTGTTCACCGGAACGGTTGACTGCGTGATCGTTTGCAAGGGACAGGGGAAAAATGAAAAGCAGCTGATCTTCCGGTTCAAGGATGGAACCGAGATTCCAATGACCATATAATCAACGCAAAAACCCGCAAGCTGAGCAGGCGGCGAGCAATTCGCCGGGAGCTTGGTTTGCGGGTGATTTGCGTATTCGGTTGATTTTTTTCAGCACAGTCACAATGGCACTGGAATACGTTCCTGGTCCCCAAGATTCATCGTGGTTGTTAGCCGGGCGTGCTTCCAGTGAGCGACGTTTCGTCGGGCCCGATTGGTATAGGGCCTCTTTTTATTTTGGGTACAAATGCATCCGAAGGACAGCGCGACATTCTTCAAAACGCGGAGCCTGCCCTGGATTGCAGGGGATTGGGCCGCAGACAGACAGCGTGCAAAGCGTTTGTTCCGCTTGAGACGGTTATCAAAGATCACTCGTCATATTCGTAATCGTCCATCAAGAAAGGCACATCGGGGATACCGTGCTGCTTTACGAACTCGAAGGACGCCCGGATGTTCTGCTGGATATCCTCCTGGCTCAGGTGACAGAGCTCGCCAATGAGCTGCATGTGGTAGTAGCAGAAATGATCGGGATCGCTCACAAGAGGATTTCCCTCCTTTAGCCAATGGTAAAGACGGCGGCGGGCACCAAGGTCGATATTGGCGGACACCCGGATCTCCTCATCGGAAAGCTGCTTATGATAGTCCAGCGTGATCTTTCGGTAAATATCGGAGATGGTGTCGATCTTGCTGATCTCCCACAGGTTCTGATTGCCGCGCGCGTAAAACAGCTTCATGCTCCTGGGGTTGTTCAAGAGAATACGGTACATGATCTGATAGGTCGTGATTGCATACCAGTATTGGTTGCGGTATTCGTTGGGGAAGCGGTCGATGTATTCGCGGATTTGCGCAAAGCATTCGTCGAAGATTTCGATCATGATAAAGTGCTTGTTTTTGAAGTGATAGGTGATGGCGCCCTTGGTGATGCCCACCTCGTCAGCGATCTTCTGAAAGGTGGTTTCCTCATAGCCAAGATTGTGGAACATCTTTTTTGCGCAGGCCAGGATTGTATCCCGCAGATTACCGTTGTTGCTCTTCATTCATATCCTCCTGAGCAGCTTGATTCCTTATTATATCACATTCAACGCGGTAAAACCATCAACCGGACAGCCTTTCAGCGGCAGAAGACTATACATAATACATTTTGTGCAGTCGTGGACACAGGGGCAATGATGAGCATAACCGACATATATAGATGGCAGCATTTGTTTATTCTGACATAAATCTTCACATACGGTTGTTGGATGGTCATTTATCCGACGAGATTCGACAATTTTCGACAAAATTC
Organism: Clostridia bacterium; assembly: GCA_017938645.1. The sequence goes on along the minus strand of JAGBBE010000052.1, from coordinate 10,170 downwards.
GCGCTTTTTCGATTGACATTACGCCGGGGTAGTGTTAAAGTATTAACTATACAAAATGTTAAATGTATATTTGCTCACTGAAAGTGGGCTAAAATAACAAGGAGGTACTCATATGTCGTCTGCTCTCAAGAAAGGCAATAAGTGGTTGGCGCTTATTGCCGCCACGCTGGCCTTCACCTTCACGTTCATCAGCCGTTTCACCTGGGCTCCGCTGATGAACACGGTCTCCGCCGAATTTGGCATCACTGCCACACAGGCGGGCCTGTACATGTCTGCATTCTTTGCGGGTTATCTGATCACCCAGCTGCCCGGCGGCATCATGGCGGACAAGCTGCAGCCCAAGTACATTCTCATCGTCTGCACGCTGCTCGGCGGCATCTGTACGGCGCTGATGAGCACCATCGGCGGCTACACGGCCGGTCTCGTGCTGCGCATCATTACCGGCCTGTGCTCCGGCTGCGTCATGTCCAGCTGCTCTAAGATCGTCGTGGCCAACTTCCCGCCCAAGGAAAGAGCTACCGGCATGGGTATCCTGCTGGCCTCTCCGCCCATCGGCATCCTGCTGGCCAACCAGATTGCGCCCCGTCTGCTGAACACCGTCGGCTGGCGCACCACCTTTGTGTACATGAGCCTTTTCTCCATCGTCACCGTGCTTGCCATCCTGCTGTTCGTCGGCACCATTCCCCATGCACCTTCCGCTGCCGGCGCCAAGAAGGTCGGCCTGTTTGAGGGTCTGGCTGTGTACTTCAAGGATCCGCAGCAGCTGATTCTGGCGCTGAGCGGCTTCATGTTCATGTTTGTCAACAACGGCTTCTCGACCTGGGGCAACAAGTACGCTCAGTCCCTGGGCTTGACGGCCGTGCAGGGCGGTCAGATCATCTCCGCCTTCTCCATCGCGGGCATCATTTCTTCCTGCCTGAGCGGAAGCATCGCCAACAAGCTGAAGATGGACCACAAGAAGTTCGCGGCCCTCACGTTGGTCGGCTTCGGTATCATGAGCGCCCTGTTTGGCATGGTCAACGGCTATGCTATCCTGATCGGTATCGGCGTGATCTACGGCGCGTTCGCCTATTTCCCCAGCTGCCATTACACGACGCTGGCGTCCATGCGTGCCGGTGACCAGTTCAGCGCCACGGCCATTGCCGCACAGAACCTCATCTTCCAGTCGGCTTCTCTGGTGCAGCCCATCATCATCGGCCAGATCATCGACAAGACCGGCAACTATTCCATCATCTGGTGGCTGTTCGCGGCTGTCTGCGTGTGCAGCGCCGGTATCTGCTGTGCTTTCAACGCGGCCAAAAAGCATTGAATGCTGTTTCACGAAAGGAAGGTAAGCAATGAAACAAAAAACGGTGAAAGTGATCACCCTGAAGGTGAACGGCAAGATCTACGAAATCGAGGCAGGGGAAGGCAAGCTGTGCATGCCCGAGAGTGAAACCCTTGCCCACACCCTTCGTGACCGCCTTGATCTGACCGGACTGAAGATCGGCTGCGATCAGGGCGCCTGCGGCGGCTGCACCGTTATCATGAACGGCAAAGCCGTGACCAGCTGCATGCTGCTGACCATGGACTGCGACGGCGCAGAGATCATCACCATCGAAGGCCTTGCCGATGCTGTGACCGGCGAGCTGAGCGGACTGCAGCAAGCCTTCCTGGATCACTGCGGCTATCAGTGCGGGTTCTGCACGCCCGGCATCATCATGACGGCAAAGGCCCTGCTGGACAGGAATCCCAACCCCTCCGAGGAGGAAGTGCGCGAGGCACTGAGCGGCAATTACTGCCGCTGCGGCACCCATTACACCGCCGTTGAATCCATCATGGCGTATGTTGAACAGACCAATCAGGCAAAGGAGGCGCAGGCATGAAAGAGGATATGCGTCATATCGGCCGGGAAACCAAGCGAATCCTCGGCGAACAGATCGTAACCGGCAAGGCGACCTTTGTTGCGGATAACCATCTGCCCGGCATGAAGTACGGCAAGGTGCTGCGTTCTCCGTATGCCTTTGCCCGCATTGTGAACGTCGATGCGTCCGAAGCGCTGGCCATGAACGGCGTGGAGGCGGTCGTCACCTGGAAGGACGTGGATCGAGGCCTGAGCATCAACAACGGCTTTACGCCGCCGCGTCATCCCAACCTGATGGATGAATATGTGCGCTATCTGGGCGATGCCGTTGCGCTGATCGTTGCTGATACCGAGGATCTCGCCATGGAGGCCATGGAAAAGATCCATGTGGAATACGAGGTGCTCAAGCCCGTGCTGAGCATCGATGAAGCGCTCGCGGAGGGTGCGCCGCAGCTGTACAAGCAGTTCCCGGGCAACATTGTTCCCCATGCGTTAAATCTGAACTTCGGCGTGGCTGGTAAAAAGGAATACTGCCGCGGCCATCTGGAGGACAAGGAAGAGATCGACCGCACCATCGACGAGGCCTTTGCCTCCTCCGATGTGGTGGTCGAGGTGGATGGCCTGCTGAAGAGCGGCCAGAACCCGCTGCCGCTGGAAGCGCCCACGACCATCGGCTGGTGGGAGGACGGCGTCATCAACTTCATCGCCTCCGCCGCAGCGCCTGCCTATTGCCATCAGAATGTGGCCTCTTCCCTGAACCTGCCCTACGAGAATGTCCGCTTGATCGTCAATGCCGTCGGCGGCTCCTTCGGCTCCAAGCTGTACAGCGGCAATGTGCAGTGCCTGGTGCTGACCGCGCTGATGGCCAAGGCTGCCAAGTGCCCCGTGCTGTACACCTATTCCAAGGAAGAGCATTTCACCTCCCACCAGAACCGCATGATCACCAAGGGTCATGTCAAGCTGGGCATGATGAAGGACGGCACGGTGACCGCCATCGACATGACGCAGTGGGCCGATGCCGGCTCTACTGCCTCCACACAGGAGTTCATGCTGGCCGTCGGCACCAACACCCTGCCCATCCTGTGCAAGACGAATAACAAGCGGTTCAATGCCGAGGTTGTGGTGACCAACCATGTGCCCTCCGGCTCCTTCCGCGGCTACGGCTATCTGGAGTCCACAAACCTGCTGACCCGTGCCATCTTTGAGGCCTGCGAAAAGCTGGAGCTCGACCCGATGACCTATCTGGAGCGCAATGTGCTCGCCTATAACGAGGAGTTCCACAATGCCTGCGCGCCCTACGGACACCGCTTCATCCGCAACCAGTCCTCCGACTGGGCAAACCTGGTGCGCGAGACCGCCAAGGCCTGCGGCTGGAAGGATCGCTGGGCAGGCTGGGGCAAGCCCACCTGGGTATCGCCCGACGGCAAGAAGCGCCGCGGCATCGGCGTATGCGCTGCCGGCCATGCCGATACCGGCGGCAAGCAGAGCAACTGCAACGTCACGATCACCGGTCTGGGTGCCGTGTATGTATCCACCTGTATGGCTGAATTCGGCGCCGGTACACGCGATATCATGCAGAAGATCGTAGCCGAAGAGCTGGATATGCCGCTGGAATCCGTCAAGATGACCGCCGTCGATACGGCCGCCACCCCCGCGGAATTCGGCTCCACCGGCTCGCGTTCCACCTACGCAGGCGGCATTTGTGCCAAGAGGGCCGCAGAGGACGCCCGTGGAAAGCTGTTTGCCATCTGCAACCAGAAGTTCGGCATCCCCGTCGAGGATCTGGGCATGAAGAACGGCAAGGTCTATCAGCTGAGCAATCCCGAAAAGGTCTTCCCGTTGTTCCCCATGCTCATCGGCAAGGTGGACAGCGTGACGGGCATCGGCCACCACAGCGGCGTTGATGATTCGACCATCACGCACCTCCAGGTCATTGAGGTGGAGGTCGATACCGAGCTGGGCACCATCAAGCTGATCGATCACTTTGGCGGAAGCGATGCCGGCGTGATCATCAATCCGCTGCCGCTGCGCAACCAGTGCCAGAGCTTCTATGCCGGCACCGATATCGCCTGCTTCGAGGAGACCATCTGGGACAAGCACAACTACCGCGTGCTCAATCCCAATCAGATCGAATACAAGACCCGAACCTTCAACGAAGTGGTCAAGCATGACCACATCATTCTGGAAACCAACAAGGGCAAGGATACCCGATATCCCTTCGGCGCCAACGGCGTCGGCGAACCCCTGCTGGCTCCCGGCGGACCCGCTATCCGTATGGCGGTCTACAACGCATGCGGCATCAAGCTGAATGACTACCCCTTCACGCCCGACAAGGTTCTGGCCGCGCTGAAGGAAAAGGAGGGCAACTAAGCAATGAAACATTTTGCATATGAAGCCGCTGAAAGCATTGCTCAGGCTGAACAGATCCTGAAAACGGAAAACGCTGTCATCAGCGCCGGCGGTACCGATCTGGTCGGCGTGCTCAAGGATAACCTGCTCCCCACCTATCCCGATAAGGTCGTCAGCCTGAAGAGCATTCCCGGCCTGAACGCGATTGAGGTGAAGGAGGACGGCCTTCACATCGGCGCCATGGCCACCCTCTCTGACATCTGGGAATCTCCCGTTGTCCGTGACGGCTGGGCTGCTTTAAGCGATGCCGCCTATTCTGTCGCCACGCCGAATCTGCGCAGCACTGCGACCATCGGCGGCAACATCTGCCAGGATGTGCGCTGCTGGTATTACCGCTATCCCGATTCCATCGGCGGCCGCATCAACTGCGCCCGCAAGAAGGGCCACACCTGCTTTGCGATGCAGGGTGAAAACCGCTATCATTCCATCTTCGGCTCCATGAAGGTATGCCAGACCGGCTGTACCCACGCCTGCCCGGCCAACACGGATGTCCCTGCCTATATGGACAAGATCCGTTGCGGCGACTGGGACGCGGCTGCGGCGATCCTGATGAAGGCCAACCCCATGCCCATGCTGACCTCGCGCGTTTGCCCGCATCCCTGCCAGAACGAGTGCAGTCAGAATGAATTCGGCGAGTCCGTCGGCATCCATTGCGTGGAGCGCTCTGTGGGCGATCACATCCTGCAGAACATGGATCGCTTCTATCCCGCGCCCGCTGTCGAAACCGGAAAGACGGTAGGCATCATCGGCGCAGGTCCCTCCGGCCTGGCGGCGGCCTACTGCCTGCGCAAGGCCGGCCACAGCGTGACCGTGTATGACAAGATGGACAAGGCGGGCGGCGTGCTGATGTACGGCATCCCTGCCTACCGTCTGCCCAAGAAGTACATCGAGGCCTATCAGCAGGCGCTGGAGAAGATGGGCGTCGTGTTCCAGTTCAACACCACCGTGGGCACCGATGTGACCATGGATGAGCTGGAAAAGAAGCATGGCGCGCTCTACATCGCCACCGGCGCCTGGAAGCAGCCTGTGCTGGGCCTGAACGGCGAAGAGCTGACCCAGTTCGGCCTGAATTATCTGGTGGAGGTCAACAAGTACCTGAAGGCCCATGTGGGCAAGGAAGTGCTCGTCTGCGGCGGCGGCAACGTGGCCATGGACGTGGCGCTCGTTTCCAGACGTCTTGGTGTTGAAAAGGTTCGCCTGGTCTGCCTGGAGCAGCGCCATGAGATGCCGGCCAGCCCCGAAGAGATCTCCCGTGTTCTCGAGGAGGGCGTAGAGTTCATCAACGGCCGTGGCCTGATGGAGGTCATCCGCGACGAAAACGGCAAGGTCAAGGGCATGAAGACCAACAAGTGTCTCCGCGTCCGCGATGAGCAGGGCCGCTTCAACCCGCAGTATGACAACGATGATGTGCAGATTCTGGAGTCCGACTGCATCATTCTGGCCACTGGTCAGCGCGTGGACATTGATTTCCTCGGTGAAGAGCTGATGAACCAGATCCGCAGCCCGCGCGGCCTGATTCAGGTTGACGAGAGCAACACCACTGCTCATCCCGGCGTATTTGCCGGCGGTGACGCAGCCACCGGTCCCGACATCGCCATCCGTGCTATCCACGCCGGTGTCAACGCGGCCCGCGCCATGAGCGCCTATCTGGGCTTCCCGATCCCTGCCGAAAAGAAGGAGAGCAGCCTGCAGTGCGCTGATCACCAGGCCGTATTCGCCGCGGAAAACAATAAGCTGGCCGAGCGTCCGATTGCCGAACGCAGCCTGACCGCAGAGGACGAATACAGCTACCCGGACGGCGTTGCCAGGTGCGAAGCCTCCCGCTGCATGAACTGCGGCTGTCTGGCTGTGAACCCCAGCGATACGGCCAACATGCTCTATGCCTACAACGCGACGATCGTCACCAACCAGCGCACCATGAGCGCCGCCGAGTTCTTTGCCGGCCATACCCGCATTCAGGATACGCTCAGGAACGGTGAGATCGTGACCGAGATTATTGTGCCCAAAGCCGCGGGAAAGGCAAAGTACGACAAGTTCCGGCTGCGCAATGCCATCGACTTTGCGGTGGTAGCCGTATCCACCATCATCGACAAGGATGAGGACGGCACCGTGAAGAACGCGAGCATCGTGCTGGGTGCCGTGGCGCCGATTCCGATGAAGCGCACCGCTGCCGAGAAGTTCCTGATCGGCAAGAAGCTGACGGATGAAGTGGCTGCCGAGGCTGCCGAGCTGTGCCTGGAGGGCGCTCTGCCGCTCCATCAGAACAGCTACAAGATCGATGTAGCCAAGACGATGGTACGTCGTGCGCTGCTGGAAGCCTGATCCAATATGATAAAGGCGGGCGGCCCGGTATCGGGCCGCCTGCTGAAGGATATGAATATGGCAACAAACTTTGATTTGGCCCGTTCCTGGGCTGCAAGGGAAAAGGACTTTCCGCTGATGGCGGAATACACCTGCAGAGGCTTCGTCAAGGAGCCCTCCTGTGACGATCTTCTGGAGCTGCGCCTTCTGCTGGACAGCAATATGACCATTGTCAAGGCCGGCTTTTCCATCACGGAGAGCGCTTGCCCGCCCGTTCGGGCTGCAGCCGCGTATGTATGCTCTCTCTGTGAGAACCTTCCGCTGATCGCCGCATACACCATCCGCACCGAAAAACTGATCCCCGCGCTTTCTGACGACGGCTCCGTCAACGAGGAGCACAAGCATTGCCTGATGATGGCTGAGCTGGCACTGAAAAACGCCATTCTGGACGGCTTGCAGCAGAGGAAAGCATAACCGGTTTTCTCGGGCAATTCCATATTTCATGCGAGGTGATCCTCTATGCGTTGTTCCGCCGTGATTGCAGCGGCTGGTCTGTCTTCAAGGATGCACGCGTTCAAGCCGCTGCTTGACCTGAACGGACAATCCATCATCGGCAATGTGATCGCTTCGCTGACCGGCGCCGGTGTGGATGAGATCGTGGTTGTAGCCGGCTATCGCGCGGATGACCTGATCCGGCATCTGGAAAAGACCGATGTCCGCGTGGTGATCAACCCGCAGTATGCCGTCTCCGGGATGCTTGATTCCCTGAAGCTCGGCATCCGTGCACTCACAAGGCCCTATGACGGTATATATCTCACGCCCGGCGATGTGCCGCTGGTCAGGCCGGAGACCATTGCCCGCCTGCGTTGTGAGGGGCTCCCCGCGCTGCGCCCGGTATGCAAAGGTCACGGCGGACACCCGGTTTACATCAGTGCCGGGTATATTCCGCAGATTCTTAATTACAGTGGCGGCAATGGCCTGCGCGGCGCATTGCAGCAGATCGGCTGCTGTGACGTGGGGGTGGAGGATACCGGCGTGCTTCTGGATGCAGATACCCCCGAGGATTTCGCCCGCCTGCGCCGCAAGGCCGTGATGGGGGAGGAGCACCTTTGATGACCGCTGTGCAGACGGCGGAACCAACCTGGCGGACGAGCAATGGGCGGTGAACGACGCCTGTTCAGCAGAAGCTGCATGGCGGCTGAAGCGCCGATTTCAGCTCTGAGCTATTCTTGATTGCCGTTGATTCCATTTCGGTGAGGCTGTCTGGGACCTGCCGCACAGCGGCGCGAAGTATCCTTGGCAGGGTCATCGGAATGGAATTTTTGGCCCATCACGCAAACCTGGGGAGATTTCAAAAGCAAAGGCAAAACGTCGTGACCTCGGCGGGAAGGCTGATACCGAACCGGCTATATTTCTTTCATCTGTAAGGAGGCAGGTTTTTCTGATGTTTCGTTGGACACCCGATATGATCCGCTTCATGCGGGACGCTTCGGAATACAGCGGATACAACCAGGAGCTTGTATCGCGAATGCGGCCGTGGCTGACACCCGACACCCATATTTGCGATGCAGGCTGCGGTCTGGGGTATCTATCGCTGGCCTTGTCCCCCTATATCAGCCAAGTCACGGCTGCTGACAAAAACCCAAACGCGCTGAGCGTGCTGCAAAACAACTGCCGCAGCCGCGGTGTCTCCAATATCAGGATCTCCTGCGGCGATCTTTTTTCAATGGATCCCGACATTTCTTTTCACAGCATGGTGTTTTGCTTTTTCGGCGGAATCAGCGATATCCTTGCTCTGGCTTCAATGCACTGCCAGGGAATGGTCTTTGTTTTCCAGCGCAATTGCCGTTTTCATCGTTTTTCAGCAGGAAAGCATCCCTCCACCCAACGCTTTTCAGAATCGCTGGAGCATCTTCGCCGGATGAATATTCCGTTTGAGAAACAGGAATTTGAACTGGAATTCGGTCAGCCTTTTCGCAGCATGGCGGATGCCCGTCTCTTTTTTGAAACGTATAACCGTGACGCGGCCCCTTCGCTCATTACCGATGAATTCTTGCAGCAGAAACTCATTCAAACCGGACGGGAAGATTTTCCTTTCTATATGCCCCACAGCCGTCCCATCGGTTGGATTCGATTTGATGCCCGGGATCTTCCGACGAATCTATAAAGGAAGAAAGAGCGTCATGAAAGCGTATAGAAAGCGTGTGATGTGCCCTTTGCCGTTGACTGTTATCCATAAAATGAATGCGATCCGGCAGGTTTTTCCTGATACGCCCTGATCACCTGCTTCAGAAAGGAGTCATGATATGACCGCTATTTTTGCCAAAGCCCTCTATGAGTTGGAAAAACACCACAATCTGATCCTGGCGACCATCGTGTCTGAAGCAGGGTCCTCTCCCCGCGGTACGGGCTCCCAAATTCTGGTGGGAGAAGCAGGCCGTATTCTCGGCACCATCGGCGGCGGTGCAGTGGAACACCGTGCCGAACAGATGGCCTTGACGCTTTTGCGTGAAAAACGTTCGAACCTGCACCAATTCACCCTTCGACAGAACGATACGGAAGACATCGGTATGGTCTGCGGCGGTGATGTAACGGTGTGGTTTCAGTTCATCGATGCGCAAAACCCTTTGTGGGCTGAGCTTTTCGGCAAGCTGATGGAGCAGATTTCCGGACATCAGCGAGGATGGCTGGTTCAGAAGCTGGATGGCACGCTGTCTACCCTGTTGGACGAAAACGGCAGACTGCTTGCTGGCGCGCCAATGGAAGCTGCTCCTTCCCTTTTGGCAGACGGCATCGTGCTGTCCGACAATCTCTTTTCCGTGCCTCTGCCTGTGGGTGAGCGGGCTGTCATTTTCGGCGGCGGACATATCGCGCTGGCGCTGGTTCCTCTTCTGAAAAGCGTTGGTTTCCGCGTTACCGTCATGGACTGCCGCCCGGAGTATGCCTCCCCGGAACGTTTTCCGGATGCGGAGCGTGTCATCTGCGGAGACTATCTGCGCGTATCAGACAGCCTCACACTGACGCGGGCAGACTATGTGGTGATCATGACCAATGGTCACAGTCACGACTTTGAGGTCCAGGAACAGGTGCTGCGAGGGGCTCTGGCCTATGTTGGCGTGATCGGCTCCCGCAGCAAAACCGCTTCAGTCAATGCACGCCTGCGGGAAAAGGGCGTACCCGAGGAAGCCATCCAGAGCGTTCACACACCCATCGGTACCGCCATCAAAGCCGTGACACCGGAGGAAATCGCCATAAGCATCGCAGGAGAAATGATCTATGTGCGTGCTCTTCACAGGGAAGCTGCCGGCATCGAAAGCCACAGCTGCCCCATGCACTGATCAGTTCCTATGACTGGACTGTATCCCAGGAAACAAACAATGAAATAAAGGGCCTCCTGTTGTAGAATGAAAGCTGCGACAGGAGGTTATCTGTATAGTAAGAAAGTACAGGACAGATACCAATACCAAAAAGCGCAGGAATTTCAATCGAATGATCGAGGATGCGCTGGCTGGAAGGATCGATCGCATCGTGACAAAGTCTGTCAGCCGCTTTGCCCGCAATACGGTGGATACACTGACGACGATCCGCAAGCTGAAGGACAAGGGCGTGGGGGTTTT
>JAGBBE010000007.1 GCA_017938645.1 Clostridia bacterium | reverse complement strand
GGCATCGACGTCGGTGCAAAGTACGAAATCTACTGCATCATCGCCGAGCTTGCCAAGCAGGGCAAGTCGATTATCATGATTTCCTCCGAAATGGGCGAGCTCATCGGCATGAGCGACCGCATCATGGTCATGTGCGAAGGCCGCGTAACCGGCTTTGTGGATGGCAAGGACGCCACTCAGGAGAACATCATGGAACTGGCCACCCAGTTTGAAACCGGCAGCAGCAGAGCAGTGGCAGCGCAGAACAGCGCCACCGCCTGATCAACTTAGAGAGGAGCAGTGACTATGCAGACCCAGGTTCAGTCCAACAAGTTTTCTGCCGCGAAAGTAAAGGCTTTGCTTCGCGACAACATCATCATCGTGGGCATCATCCTCATCTCTTTGGCGGTAGGTATTGCCCGCCCCAACTTCTTCTCCATCGGCAATATCCGTAACCTCATCAGCAACACCGCCGTTCGCTTCATCATTGCTGTGGGCGTTTCCGGCTGTTTGATCACCAAGGGCACCGACCTTTCTGCCGGCCGCGTTGCGGGCTTCGCCGCCTGTCTGAGCGCCATCTTCCTGCAGAAGGGCGACTACGCTGATAAGTTCTACCCCAACATCGGCGAACTGCCCATCATCGTGGTGCTGCTCGGCGTGCTGGCCATCTGCGGCTTCATCGGCGCGATCAACGGTTCCATCATCTCCATCTTCAAGGTTCCGCCCTTCATTGCCACCCTGGGCATGCAGACCCTGGTTTACGGCATCTGCCTGGTCTACACCGGCGCTATGCCCATCGGCGGTCTGCGCCGCGACTACACCAAGCTGGCCACCGGCTTCGTGGGCAACCGTATGTTCACCTATGTGTTCCTGATTGCTTTGGCTGTGGGCATCTTCATGTGGTTCCTGTATAACAAGACCCGTCACGGCAAGTACATGTACGCCATCGGCGGCAACGAAAATGCTGCTGAAGTTGCCGGCGTCAACTGCAACAAGACCAAGATCCTGATCTACATGCTGGCCGGCATTCTTTACGGCCTGTGCGGCTTCCTGATGGCTGCCAAGTCCGGCGGCGCTTCGGTTAACACCGCTCAGGGCTACGAGCTCGAAGCCATCGCCGGCTGTACCATCGGCGGCGTTTCCGTCAACGGCGGCGTCGGCAAGATCTCCGGCATCCTCATCGGCGTTCTGGTCTTCGAACTGCTCAAGATCGCTATGCAGTTCATGGGCATCGAAACCAGCTACACCTACATCGTGCAGGGTCTGGTGATCATCATCGCCGTTGCTCTTGACCTGCGCAAGTATCTGGTGAAGAAGTAATGGCCGACGAAAGAGAAACCGTGGTATCGCGCGGCGACGGAAAAGGACCCGAAGGTCCTCAGAACGCCAAGGAGCGTTTCTACGAAAAGCTGCGCATGCCCATTCCGGTGCTGGACGGCATCATTGCTGCGCTGGTCGTTGCGCTGGTTGTCGCGCTGATCATCGGATATATCAAGGGACATTGATTCTTTCACGGGAGCGTCCGCGAGGACGTTCCCGTTTTTTTGACTTTTTTCAAAAAAGCGCGGAACAAAACCACGTTCTCTCTCGTTTGTTCATGATGTAAGGCGAATGCATTTTTGAACGCCTTCACGAAAGGAGAACGAAAACGATGAAAAAGATTCTGGTTTGGATGCTCACCCTTTGCATGGCGATTGTGCCTGCGCTTTCTCTGGCCGAAGAAGAGGCTGCGATGGACACTCAGCTGGAAGGCTTTGTGACGGAAATTCTGGACGAAGGCTTTGTACTGGAAGACGCCGAAATGGGCGAAGTGATGCTCAACACCAGCGAGAATACCGTATTTGACGGCATCCTGATGGAGCAGGAGCTGAGCGTTGGCCAGTACGTATTTGTGGACTACGACGGCCGCATGACCTTCAGCCTTCCCCCGCAGGCGCATGCCGACCGCGTTGGCTGCTACATGCTGGAAGGCGTTGTGATGGAGATGACTGAGGACGGCCAGATCCTGCTGGACGATCTGACCTTCGGCGAGGTATTCGTACAGATGGAAGGTGGCTTTGAGCATGTATATGCCGGAATGCCTGTTACCATCTACTACGACGGCGTGATGTCCCTGAGCCTGCCTGCGCTGGCAAACGCCCGTCATATCATCGTTCCTGAGCTCATCGGCACAGTCAGCGAGCTGACCGAAGAGGGCTTCCTGCTGACGGACGAAGCCGGTCAGTCCTGGCAGATTCACTTCAGCGAGGAAACGATTCTGAGCGAGCTTTTGCCCGAAGCGGAAGAGGAGATCGTTCTCGAGGACGAAGCTGAGCTGGTCACAGAGGACGAAGAGACTTCCGAAGCTGTGGAAGAGCTCACTGAGGAAATCATCATGGATCAGGCTGTGATTGAGTTGGCCGACAGCGACGTCGTTACCGTGTACTACAACGGCGCCTCCACCCGCTCCATTCCCCCGCAGCTGACGGCACTCGAAATCATGATCCACAGATAAGGCTGCAAGCCCCGGCAATGTCCGGGGCTTTTTTCATTGACAGCACACAGGCAAAATGCTATCATACCTCCAGAGGATACACCTAAACAAGCATATCCTATGGAGGTTCCGATCATATGAAAAAACTCGTTTATCTGCCTCTGGATGAGCGGCCCTGCAATGCGCGCTTTGCGCCCATGCTCTTCAACGGAAAAAGCATCCGCGTCGCCACGCCTTCTGTGCTGGGTGAAAAGAAGACTCCCGCCTCTTTTGCCGAGCTTGAAAAATTCCTCGTGGAAGAATGCCGCGACGCTGACGGACTGGTTCTGTCGATGGACATGCTGCTCTACGGCGGCCTGATCCCCTCCCGTCTGCACTACATGACCGAAGAAGAAGCCCAGGCCCGTTTGGCACTGGTGCGCGGATTGAAGAAGGCCAATCCCAAGCTCACTATCTACGCCTTCCAGTGCATCATGCGCTGTCCGCAGTACAGTTCATCCGACGAGGAGCCGGATTACTACGAGCACTATGGCCGCGAACTGTTCCTGCTGGGCGAGGCGCAGCACCGCCAGAGCCTTGGCCTGAGCTGCAACGATCCTGAGGAACTGCGTGCCAAGATTCCCGCCGATGTGCTTAATGATTTTGTAAGCCGCCGCGCCTTCAACCTCAAGCGCAATCTGGATACGCTCTCGCTGGTTGAAGATGGCGTAATCGATTTCCTCATCTTCCCGCAGGATGATTCCGCGCCCTACGGCTACACCGCCATTGATCAGAAGCAGGTGCGCACCGTGATCGCCGAAAAGAAGCTTTGGCTGCGCGTATATATGTATCCCGGCGCAGACGAGCTGGGCCTCACACTGTCCACCCGCATGGCGCTGCATTTTGCCGGTCTGCGTCCCGGCGTGTACATCAACTATGCCGCCACCACCGCGCCTACCGTGATTCCGCTGTATGAGGATCGTTCCGTGGGTGAGAGCATCAAGTACCAGCTGCTTGCCGCAGGCATGCGCATTGTCTCATCGGCTCCTGAGGCGGATATCATTCTGGCCGTCAACGCCCCCGCCAGCCCCATGCGCGAAGCTGCCGCGCAGCCTGTGACCGACCGCGAATACACAGTGGAGCGCACGCTGATTGCCTTCGCGCTCTATGTGCAGGACTGCCTGAACGAAGGCCGCATCGTCACCATCGCCGATATCGCCTACGCCAATGGCGCGGATCAGGAACTGGTTGCGCTGCTCAATGAAATGGGCATTCTGGACAAGCTGCAGGGCTATGCCGGCTGGAATACCTCCTCCAACACCTTGGGCACCTCCATCGCCATGGGAGCTCATGCACTGCTGGAAGGCCTTACGCCTGAGCATCGCAGCTTTATGGCGCTGCGTCTGGTGGAGGATGCGGGTTACTGCGGCTGCGTGCGCGGCGACGTCAACGAAAATGAGCTGCCTCAGCTCGGTCTGAACTGGTTTGACGCTGGCGGAATGCGCGGCGAAGTCAGCGAGATCGTTCGTGATCGTCTCAACACCTATGTACAGGAAAAGCTGACCAGCGTGGCCCGTCACATCGTCATTGACGACGTGTGGATGCCCTGGAAGCGCATTTTCGAGGTTGGCCTCGACATTCACTGGGAAGAATAAAAATTCGCCGTTCCGGTTTTGTATCGGAACGGCATTTTCATGCTTATGTACGTTTTTTCTCAGGTTCGAACAGCTGCGCAGCGAAGCAGAACACCGCATAAACCATCACAGCAAGCGTACGGTACTGGAAATACGCGTGCCTTCCGGATGCCTGACTGGCCACCATCAGCCAAAGCACTGAAAGCGCTCCAGCCAGCACGTAGACCCATATGCCTCTTCCGCCAAATCTGAGCCCGGTACGACGGTTCATCACCAGCAGATTCACACCCAGTGCCAGCGCCGCACAGACAAGCGAGAAGAGATTGGGTACGGTGAACACGTTTTTGAGGCAGTTATACAGCGCGCCCCATGCCGTGTAGCTTGCCTGCGCCTTGTTGGCGGTTTCCACGCCGGTGTAGTGCAAAAGCCTGCTGAACACCGCTTCAAAGCCGTTGGCGGCGGTAAAGACGGTCGTGAGGATCATCTTCATCACCGTCATGCCCGCATAGCCCAGACCCCACAGAAGCAGTGTCAGTCCCGCAAGCTTCAGGCTCTTTTTCAGTCCCGGCCTGTCCGTTGTTCTCAGGATGGACATCAGCGCGATAAAGGGCAGTCCCCATGTAATCAACGGCGAAGTATAGAAATCAAAATACATCGTGAGCTGACCCAGCAGCAGGAACGCACCCAGCAGAATCCTCTGATTGCGGTACGTCATGCACACGGCGATAATGCCCGCAAAGGCGATCAGGAAGCAGCAGCTGAACTGCAACGACGTGCTTACAATGACCGGATTCATGGAGATCACCGCCAGCATCAGGCAGATGGCTGACAATGTATTCGCCTTCTTCTGAAGCATCAGCGCCGCAGCCATAAACAGCGTAAAGAACGCCGCGCTCACAACTCCGCGGATGTTCTGGTAGGGAATCAGCCCCAGCAGCGGCCTCACAACGGCGCGGAAGCCCAGCCAGTAATGGCTGCGTCCGCTGGTGGCCTCAATGGTGGGATCTTCTCCCAGCGCAATCAAGGACGTCACAGGATGCCATCCGTCCCGATAACAGGAGTTGTCGATGATTTCGATAGGCTTTTCCCGGGAATCCATGTAGAAGGAATGGTTCAGAATCAGGGATTCGCTGAAGGCATCCAGCCGGTATACGTCGCTCCAGCTGTCAAACACATACGGGTACTCGCCCTCGTCTGCAAACTGCTCGCTGGAACGCCGGATGTTTTCAGCAACGCGATCCTGCGGAACCAGTCCTGCCAGATACAAAAGCGCCGTGCACACAATCGTTACGGAGAGAAACAGCAGCGCGTACTGTTTGATCCATTCACGACGGAACATCGTAAACCTCCTCGCAAAAGGGAAAGGCCGGACAGACTCGCAAGCCTGTCCGGCTTCATTGCATTTTACTTCTGCACCTGCTTGGCAAAGGTGTCGCGCAGGCCAACCGTGCGGTTGAACACAGGCTTTTCGCTGGTGGAATCGGGATCCTTGCAGAAGTAGCCGGTGCGCAGGAACTGATAGGTCGTTCCCGCTTCGCTGTCCACAACGCAGGGCTCCACAAAGCCGTTGCAGATGGTCAGGCTGTTGGGATTGAGGGTCTTGAGGAAGTCATAATCCTTGCGGGTGAGGGTCTCCTCCGCCTCTTCGGTTTCCTCGGCGGCTTCGATCTCCACAACCTCTTCTTCCACGGCTTCTTCTTCGGGCGCGGTTTCATCGGCCAGAAGCGGCTCATACAGACGGGCCTCAAACGGCACAGCGTCGATGGCGCTCACCCAGTGCAGCACCTTGCCCTTGATCTTGCGGTCTGCGCCGGGAGTGCCGGAGGCGGAGTCGAAGTCGACGGTGCACTGTACTTCCACGATGTTGCCGTCCTCGTCCTTGGTGCAGCCTTCACACTTGACGATATAGGCGCCCTTGAGACGAACCTCAAAGCCGGGGTACATGCGCTGGAACTTCTTGGCGGGAACCTCCATGAAGTCGTCGGCGTCGATGTAGAGCTCGCGGCCGAAGGTCACGGTATGCGTACCCATCTCAGGATGATCGGGATGGTTTTCCATGGTCAGGGTCTTGGTTTCGCCCTCAGGCCAGTTGGTCAGCACCACCTTGATGGGCTTGAGCACGGCCATGGCGCGGGCAGCATGAGCGCCCAAATCGTCGCGCACGCAGGCTTCCAGCAAAGCGGTGTCAACAGTGGAGTCGGCCTTGCTCAGACCGATGCGGCTGACGAAGTCGCGGATGGCGGCGGCGGTATAGCCGCGGCGGCGCAGAGCGCTGAGGGTGGGCATACGGGGATCGTCCCAGCCGCGCACGAAGCCGCCTTCCACCAGAGCGCGCAGCTTGCGCTTGCTCATCACGGTGCGGGTCATGTTCAGGCGGGCAAACTCGATCTGACGGGGACGGGCGGGCAGCATGTCCGCGCTCTTTTCCACCACCCAGTCGTACAGGGGACGGTGAATTTCGTACTCCAGAGAACACAGGCTGTGGCTGATGCCCTCCAGCGCGTCGCCGATGGGATGCGCGAAGTCGTACATGGGATAGATGCACCACTTCTTGCCGGTGCGCCAGTGCTCCTTGTAGAGGATGCGGTACATGGCGGGATCGCGCATGACGATGTTGGGAGAAGCCATGTCGATCTTGGCGCGCAGGGTATACTTGCCTTCTTCGAACTCGCCGTTGCGCATGCGGCGGAACAGATCGAGGCTTTCCTCGGCAGGACGGTCGCGCCACGGGCTGTTCTTGCCGGGCTTGGTGAGGGTGCCGCGGTACTCGCGCATCTCTTCCTTGCTCAGTTCATCCACATAGGCCAGACCGCGCTTGATCCAGTCCTCGGCGATTTCATAGCACTTGTCATAGTAATCGCTGGCATAGTACAGTCCGCCGGTCCAGTGGAAGCCCAGCCAGTTGATGTCGCGCTTGATGGCCTCGACGTACTCGGTATCCTCCTTGGCAGGGTTGGTATCGTCAAAGCGCAGGTTGCACTGTCCGCCATATTTTTCAGCGGTCAGGAAGTCCATGATCAGGGCCTTGCAGTGGCCGATATGCATATATCCATTGGGTTCCGGCGGAAAGCGCGTATGAACGCTTTGATAGCGCCCGCTCCGTAAATCTTCTTCTACGGCGTCCCAGATAAAGTTGCTTTTGGTTACGGCATTTTCCATATGAAACAGCGCCTTCCTTTCTACAATCTCCACGGCCAGCCTCAGGGGCTGTCGTAACGATTATTATAGAACGAAAAGCGCTGTTTGGTCAAGGAAAAAAAGTAAAACCCCTTCCCGAAGGAAGGGGCAGGAAACAGGTTAATCAATCCAGCGGAGCGGGGAAGTTCTCGGCAACGTCGATCTTGCCCAGTTCCCAGGGAGACACGGAGTTTTCGGGATTCTCGAAGTAGTAGGGGTGCAGCAGGTAAGCCAGCTTCTCGATGGCCTTGATGGTGCGGGGACCAAAGCGCTTCATCAGGCTGGAATCGTAGTAGGCAACGCGGCCGGTCTGCACAGCTTCGGTCTCGTTGAAGGTGGGACGGGTCATGATCTCGTACAGGGAGGTCACTTCGAAATCATAAGCACCGGGCCAGTAGGGGCTGAGAATGACCTGGGGATTGCGCTTGCTGATCTCAGCAAAGGCTTCCTCGCCGTAGCCGGCATACAGGTTCATGTAGCCTTCGCCATCGTTGAAGATGTTCACGCCGCCGGCGATCTGAATCATCTGATCAAAGGGAGTGTTGCCGCCCTCGGTATAGGGGCCGAACTTGCCGTACTCGCCGTAGTCGGACTGATGAGCGATTTCAAAATAGGTGCGGATGGGAGTCAGATCCTTGGTGATGGCCTTGATCTCCTCAATGCGGGCATAGTAGCCGGCAACCAGCTCTTCAGCCACTTCCTTCACACCCAGCAGCTCGCCGATTTCAATCATCATGGCGTAGATCTCATCGATGCTTTCGGGCACCCAGCAGTAGGTGGGATAGCCCTGAGCGTTCAGGGTTTCAACCCAGGTAGCCTGGTCGGTGCCTTCGCACAGGACGATGGTGGGATTCAGGCCATCCAGAATCGCCTGATTGTAATCATAGAACTTGGACACAACGGCGACTTCCTTGTACTCGCCGTCAGCGCCGGGCTTCTTGCCCAGTTCATATTCAACATCGAAATCCTGCGTATCGGTGTCGTAGTAGAACTGGTAGGGCTGATAGCCGCCGCTGGTGGTGGCAGCCACGGGGTAATCGGTGTAAGCGGACCAGCCGACGATCTTGTCGCCCATGCCCAGCGCATACACGCACTCAACCATGGAGGGAGCCATGCACACAATGCGCATCTCGGGAGCTTCGGTGGTTTCGGCCACGGCAAAGCTCATACTGCACACCAGCAGGATCAGCGCCAGAAGCAGACTGGTGACTTTGGTGAAACGTTTCATCTGTATTCTCTCCTTCATTTATTTTTACGCGCTTGCGCGCATAAACAACGTGATTCAGTGTCCCGCAAGATAGGCCTTCTGCTTTTCATTGAGCGTATCGAAGCTGCCGCCGAAGGACTTGAGCTTGAGTTCGGCAACATAGCGGTCCTGCTCATCAGGGATGTTGTATACCTTGTTTTCAAGGTTCTTATGGTTTTTGAGAATATACTCGGCGGCAATGGCCTGCATCGCGAAGGACATATCCATGATTTCCACAGGATGGCCGTCAGCAGCGGCGATGTTAACGATGGCTGCATCTGCCATGGTGCAGATCAAACGTCCGTCCGGCATGCGGTAGCCGTAGAGGTTCTTGCGCATTTCCTTGCGGGAAACGGCCATCTTTTCCAGACCCTCAACGTCAATCTCGATATTGAAATGACCGGCATTGGCCACGATGGCTCCGTCCTTCATCACAGCAAAGTGCTCGGGGCGGATGACGTCGCAGCAGGAGGTAGCGGTGATGAACACATCGCCCAGCTTTGCCGCTTCGTTCATGGACATGGCGCGGTAGCCGTCCATCACAGCCAGAATGGACTTGATGGGATCCACCTCGGTCACAATGACCTGAGCATTCAATCCACGGGCGATAGCGGCGATTCCCTTGCCGCAGTAGCCGTAGCCGGCCACAACGACGGTCTTGCCGTTCATCTGCAGGTTGGTCGTGCGCATGATGGCGTCCCACACGCTCTGGCCGGTGCCGTAGGTATTGTCAAAATAGTGCTTGCAGCAGGCGTCGTTAACGGCCATGCACGGGAAAGCAAGTTCTCCGCCGCGCTCCCAGCCATAAAGGCGCTGCACGCCGGAAGTGGTCTCCTCGCAGCCGCCCATACAGCGGTCGGCGTATTCCTTGCACTCATGCAAAAGCAGATTGATCAGGTCGGAGCCGTCGTCAATCACGATATCAGGATGGCAGGATACGGTCTCCTTCCACAATTCAACAGTCAGTTCCGGATCAGAGCCGTGGATAGCGTTGACGGTGATGCCGTCGTCCACCAGCGCAGCGCACACGCAGTCCTGCGTGGAAAAAGCGTTGGATCCGGACACATGCATCTCTGCGCCGCCGCGCGCAAGGGTCTTGACCAGCCACGCCGTTTTAGCCTCCAGATGGATGCTCAGCGCGATCTTAAGACCCGCAAAAGGCTTTTCCTTTTCGAAGCGGTCGCCGATGGCATTGAGCACAGGCATGTGCTGAGCTACCCATTCGATCCGCTGATGGCCCTCATCCTTGAGATTGATATCTGCAATTCTGGACATGTTCTTTCTCCTCCCGATGATGTAAAGACATAGACGATCACTAAAATTATACATGATTTTGAAAATCTTTTCAACCTGGAAGACCCCCGGATGGACGATGGAAAAAAGCTGTGATACAATGATTCTTGAAAGGCAGGCCATTCAAATGAAAACAACATTTCTCCTTTTTGCCGACCTGCATGTGGATATCATGCACGACACTGTCGCGCGTATGGAAATCATTCTTTCCGCCGCGCATAAACACAAGGTTGATTTTCTGCTGCATCTGGGCGATATCATGTACCCGGAGGCGTCTTTCGTGAAGGCATGCGACCCGGACGGCTTTGCAAGGCGTGAGGACAGCTGGTTCCTGTGTGAGCGTGATGACGAAAAGCAGGCCATTCGAGAGCTGATTGCCGCTTCCGGCTTCAGGCTGTACGGCGTGCTTGGCAATCACGACATGGACTCCTGCGACAAATCCACTGCCTGCCGCTACTGGAACCTGCCTGCAGCGCACTATTCCTTCGTTGAAGGCGGTGTGCGTTTCATCGCGCTGGACAGCCAGTTCATCCATACCGAAAGCGGTTTTGAGGACTTTGCCTATAACAACTACAAATATTATAAAGCACCTGCGCTGCACCAGATTCCACCGGGTCAGCTGCGCTGGCTGGAGGAAACCATTCAGTCCTCCGACGAACCGTGCGTGCTGCTCAGCCACGCCTCGCTGGCGGATGATTTGCTAAACGTACGCAACATGCACGAAATCTGGGACATCATCTCCCGCGCCAATCATGAGAAGCGCCGTGTCATCGCAGCTTTCAATGGTCACAACCATGTCGATGGTCTGACCATCCGACGCGGCGTGCCCTTTGTCAGCATCAACAGCGCCTCCAACATCTGGATCGGCATGCAGTACGCTGCTACGCGCTACAGCGAGACCATTTCACACCTTTATCCGCACATCCGCGGATGCGCGCCGTATTATGACCCGCTTTACGCCGTGGTCACCATTGATGACAGCGGCATCCTGATCGAGGGTACGCAATCGACGTTTGTAGGTCCGTCTCCGCAGGATCTGGGGCTGCCGTCCTCTGCTTCCTTCCACGAACCGTGCGCCTGTATCCGTTCCAGAAAGCTCCCTCTTTCCCCGATTGAAGGCGACGGACGCAGCGACGCCTTCCTTCTCTGACGCATAAGCGCCCCGGCATCAGCCGGAGCGCTATTTTTTATCTTCCGATCATGATCCTGAGGATTTCCTCGTCGGTCTGCTTCATGCCGTCCTTGCCGAGCCTGCCGACATTAACAATGGTGTTTTCCACACCTTTTTTCACGATGCCTTCGCCATCGCGGAATTCCTTGTTGTGAAGCGCCATCTGATAACCCAGCAGTGCCGCATCCACAGCCGATGCGATCTTGGCAGCGCAGGAGGGCTTGGCGCCGTCGCAGATGGTGCCGGAGAGAATCGCCAGCGAATTGACGATGGTGTGGTTGATCAGATGCAGATCACCTCCGCAGAGGAACGCAATTCCCGCGCCTGCCGCACAGCCTGCACTGATGGCGCCGCAGTAGGCCGACAGACAGCCGATGAGGGTTTTGAACCGGATGGCCACCAGATTGCCAAATACCAGTGCCCGGCAAAGCTGTTCCTGCCCCGCGCCGATTTCCTTGGCATATTCCACCACAGGCAGACACACCGTGATACCCTGGTTGCCACTGCCGGAATTGATGATCACTGGCATTTCACAGCCGGACATGCGTGCATCCGACCCGGCGGCTGCATAGGCTCTGGCACGCACGCGCACGTCATGCGCCCCGTAGGTATCCAGAATCACCCGTCCAACGCTCGCGCCCCAGCGTCCCGTGAGGCCTTCTTCGGCAATGGCGGTGTTGCAGGCGATCTGACGGTCGATGACCTCCTGCACGTCGGCTACATCGCAGGTTTTGGCAAAGTCGAAAATGCCTTCAATGGACAAAAGCGCCTCATTTTCATCGGAATCATCGTTCTCTCCGCCCAGCGCCTTGTGCTCGATCATCTGTCCGTCGACCTCAACCTCGGTCACGTTGGTGTGACGGTCCGCAATGCGCGCGCTGGCGCGCCGTCCGTTCGCCTCCACCTCCACCAGAATGTCAAACAGCCTCGCATCCGGCTTGATATCCACGCTGATGGTCTTTTTCTGCAGATAGGCGTCGATGGCCTTCAGCTGTTCAGGCGTAACGTCGGCGATCACCTGAAGTTCCCGGTCGGGATTTCCTGCGATCAGTCCGGCTGCGCAGGCTGCGTCGATGCCCTTGCGACCGCCGGTATTGGGCACGGTGACGGCCTTGGCATTCTTGATGATGTTTCCGCTCACAAACACCTTTGCCTGTTCGGGCTCCGTTCCCAGCGCGCGGCGTGCAACCGCAGATGCATAGGCAATGGCGATCGGCTCGGTGCAGCCCATGGCCGGACGCAGATGATTTTTGAGCACTTCCACATAAGCGGTGTAGCGCGGGTCTGTCTTTTGCATGGCCGTCGCTCCTTTATGACATTTCTTTTCTGTATTCACATTAACATCCGGAAAGCACAATGTCAAGCACGGGGAATTTGGTCTTCCCCATTCCATTTCCAACAAACCTGTGTTATAATGGAAAAACCGAATTCTGGAATCTTCTAGGAGGGTTTGATTACCATGGCCAACAACAAGAACTTCACCAAGAAACTGCCTGTTGTGATCCTGGCTGTCGCGCTGGCCTTCGCGCTGGTGCTTGCTCTGGTCGCCAACAACGGCAAGAACGCCGTGCTGGACTACAACGAGCAGCTGTCTACCTACCTGACCGAGCTGCAGACCCAGGCCGACACCACTGCTGCCGATTTGGAAGCCAAGACCGCCGAGCTGACCACCGCTCAGGCTGATCTGGAAGCTGCCAAGGCCGAAGCCGAAGCCAAGCAGGCCGAGCTGGAAGCCGCCAAGGCCGAAGTGGAAGCCAAGCTGGCTGAAACTGAAGCTGCCGCCGAAACCAAGGCTGCCGAGCTGACCGCCGCTGCCGAGGAAGCCAAGGCTGCTGCTGAGACCCAGGCCGCCGAGCTGACCGCTGCTGCCGAAGCCGCCAAGGCTGATGCCGACGCCAAGATCGCTGAGCTGGAAGCCGCCAAGGCCGACGCCGAAGCCAAGATCGCTGAGCTGGAAGCTGCCAAGACCGAAGCGGAAGCCAAGGTCGCTGAGCTGGAAGCCGCCAAGGCTGATGCTGAATCCAAGGCTGCCGCCGTGGAAGCTGAACTGGCTGCTGCCATCGTTGCTTCTGCTCCCGCTGCCAGCGATGCTCTCGCCGGCAAGGTCATCATTCTGCACACCAACGACGTCCATGGCAATGCCCAGGCCACCGAAGACGCTTTCGGCTATGCCCGCATCGCCCAGATGAAGAAGAACCTCGTTGCTCAGGGTGCTGAAGTGCTGCTCGTGGACGCTGGCGACTATTCTCAGGGCACTCCCATCGTCAACAGCACCTACGGCAAGAACGCCGTCGCTTTCATGAACGCCGCCGGTTACGACATCGCCACCGTTGGCAACCATGAGTTCGACTGGGGCAGCGACAACCTGCTGCAGAACCTCGAAACCGCTGAGTTCACCGTGCTGTGCGCCAACCTGACCCGCACTGCTGACGCTACCCTCGTGTTCGATGCCAACAAGGTCATCGAGACCTCCATCGGCAAGATCGGCGTGTTCGGTCTGGCCACTCCCGAAACCATGACCAAGGCTCATCCCGACAAGGTCAAGGGCGTTACCTTCTCTCAGGCCGAGGCTCTGTATGCCGACGCTCAGAAGCAGGTTGACGAACTGACTGCCGCCGGCTGCGACGTGATCGTTGCCATCGGCCACCTGGGCGTGGATGACGAAAGCATCACCAACCGCTCCATCGACGTTCTTTCCAACGTTAACGGCATCGACCTGTTCATCGACGGCCACAGCCACACCACCATCGACGGCGGCGAGCTGGTTGGCGAAACCCTGCTGACCTCCACCGGCAGCCATAGCGGCTCCATCGGCTACGTGGTCATCGAAAAGACCGAAGCTGAAGAAGGCGTGTCCTACGGCTGCACCGCCGGTCTGTACACTGTGGAAGAGAATGCCGAAGCCGAGTTCGCTCTGGGCGGCGGCCTGACCTCCGACATCGAAGTAGCTCAGCTGGTTGCTGATATCGACGCTGAAATCAACGCTCTGTGGTCCACGCCCTTCGCCAAGACCGAAGTGCTGCTGGAAGGCACCAAGGGCATCGTTCGTACTGAAGAAACCAACCTGGGCGACTTCGCTGCTGACGCCATCCTGTGGGCTGCCAAGCAGGCCATCGGCGATGACAAGGTTCAGGCTGCTCTGACCAATGGCGGCGGCATCCGCGCCTCCATCGAAGCCGGCGACGTGAACATGCTGATGATGAAGACCGTGTTCCCCTTCGGCAACGAAGTGGCCACCCTCACCGTGACCGGCGCTGAGCTGCTCGAGGCTCTCGAGTCCGCCACCTTCGCCGCTCCCGAATCCGCTGGCGCTTTCCCGCAGGTTGCAGGCATCGAGTTCACCGTGGATACCACCGTGCCCTATGAAAACGGCGCCCAGTATCCCGACTCCACCTACTACGCTCCCGCCAACCCCGGCGCCCGCGTAACCATCGCCACCGTGAACGGCCAGCCCTGGGCTGCTGATGCTGTGTACACCATCGCTACCAACGACTTCACCGCTGCCGGCGGCGACACCTACTATGTGTTCAAGTATCCCTTCACCCAGACCGGCTACAAGACCGGCGTGGCTCTGGAAGATGCTCTGATCAACTACACCCAGAACGTTCTGGGCGGCACCATCGGCGCTGACTATGCTGCTCCCGCTGGCCGCATCACCATCATCAAGTAAGATTTGATGCTTCGGAACCCATCCCCAAAAGGGATGGGTTCTTTTTTTTATCCTTTTTCTGCTTTGGATGTTTTCATCAGCCACGGGCAGGCTAACAGAATGTCTCAGGAAAATCTAATCGTTTTCCTGATGAGGTGTATGGTTGATTTGTGACAGGAGGGGTGCTATAATGGACTGGTGGATTTTCACAAGGAGGGTACCCGTTTTGACCGTCAGGGAGTATATCCGCAGCAATATGAACCTGCCCAACCTGCTCACGCTGATCCGGCTTTTTTTGGTTCCGGTATACATCGTGGTGTTTGCCATGGGCGAAAAATATACCGCGCTTACGGTGTTTCTGGTTGCAAGCTTTACCGATCTGCTGGATGGCCGCATTGCACGCAAATACAACCTCATCACTGACTTTGGCAAACTGATGGACCCGCTGGCTGACAAGGTGATGGTGCTGACCGCCATGTTCTCCATGGCCATTGGCAACAGCCGCATCCCCAAGGTGATTCCATGGGCGGCGGTAATCGTGCTGTTTCTCAAGGAGCTGATCATGGTGATCGGCAGCGGCAAGCTGCTCAAAAGCGGCGTGGTTGTCTACGCCAGCATGATCGGCAAGGTCGCCCAGTGCTGCTTCATCGCCAGCCTTCTGGCCGTCTATTTCCACGACTGGTTCGCAGCCGCTTTCTCCGGCTGGTTCATGACGCCCGACCTTATCCTGATGTGGATCTCTGTGATTCTTACATTGTGCGCGCTGGTATTTTACGTAAATCAGGGTGTCACAGTTGCCAAGGAAATGGGATTGATCAAACCGAAAAAGGCCCGCTGAATGCGGGTTCAACAAAAAATCACCTCCGCATAACCGATGGCTGTGCGGAGGCGATTTTTATTTGGCAAAAATAGATCTGCGCTTTCTGAACTCATCCATATATTTTTTGCAGGCATAGGCGTCCATCAGCTTTTCCTCTTCCCATGTCCATTGCCTGTTCTTTTCGATTTTTTCCTTGAGTTCCTCCTGCGTCGGCTCTGCAGGAAAAATCCCGCACGGATACTGATCACAATATCCGCAATGCTCCAGACCTTTCTGTGTCACACATTTTCGCGTCTCGCACTTTGGGCTGAACAATACCGCATCCTGACTTTCACAACAGCAGCCATCACATATGACCGTATGAGAATTCACTTCGTATCCCGGCCAGATTTTCTTACATACATTGCAAATTTCTGCGCGTCTGTCCTCTTTCTCCACATTGAAGCGATAAATCAGACACAGGTCGCAACGCATGCCGCATTTCGAAAACCTGTTCTCTTCCATAACATACTGCCTTTCAACACCAATGCGAAAGCACACCACAGCATTCCTAAACGCCATGGTGTGCCTGATCTCTTTTTTACGGAATCGGATTGCCCGCAGCGGCATACATCCTGTACCATTCCGGACGGGTGATCGTGATATCCATGGCCTGTGCGGCTGCACGGATACGCTCAGGATTCATCGATCCCAGAATCGCCTGAATCTTCGCCGGATGACGCAGAATCCATGCAAAGGCAATGGCCTCGTCAGCCACGTTGTACTGAAGCGCCAGTTCGTGAATCAGCGCATTCAGCTTTTCATACTTTTCGCACAGCATGAAGGGCCCTTCAAAGCAGCCGTACTGCAGCGGCGACCAGGCCTGAATGGTCACGCCATTGAGCCTGCAGTAATCCAGCACCGCTCCGGTGCGCACGATGGCCTGATCGTAGCCGGTGTTCACATTGATGCCTTCGTCCACCAGCCCGGTAAAGGCCGGGCCGAACTGCAGCTGGTTGATCATAAGCTTTCCGGGCATCTCACGGCTCAAAAGCTCCATTTGCGCAGCATTCATGTTGCTCACGCCAAAAACGCGCACCTTGCCTGCTTTTTCGAGCTTTTCAAAGGCCGATGCAACCTCTTCTGGTTCCATCAGCGCGTCCGGACGGTGCAGCAGTAGCGCATCGATCTGCTCCAGACCCAGACGCTTGAGCGAGCCGTCCACCGCCTCGAGGATGTGCTCCTCACTCATGTCGTAATAACCCTTGCAGATGCCGCATTTGTCCTGCACCACAATCTTTTCGCGCAGACCGGGATTACGGCGCAGCACCTCGCCAAACAGTTCCTCCGACTTGCCGCCGCCATAAATGTCGGCGTGATCGAAAAAGTCAATGCCGTTTTCTACGGCGCTCAGAATCACGCGCTCTGCCTGGGCAATGTCCAGACCACTCAGGCGCATGCAGCCCAATGCGATGGGAGATGCGGTCAAACCGCCAATGGTGTACTTCATCATTTTCGATCTCCTTTCGTTATTCGCCGAAACCGCCGTTGACTCCGATTACCTGTCCGGTGACGAAGCCGGCTTTTTCATCACAAAGCCACAAAATCATGGCCGCTACATCCTCGGGCGTTCCCAAACGGCCAACGGGCGTTTCCTCCGTAAGCGCCCCCAGATCCTCCTTGGAAAAGCTGGAAAGCATATCGGTTTCAATCACACCGGGACAGACGCAGTTGACCGTGACGCCGCTGGGCGCAACCTCCTTGGCCAGCGCCTTTGTCAGACCAATCAGCCCCGCCTTCGCCGCTGAGTAATGCACCTCGCAGCTTGCGCCCACCTGTCCCCAGATGCTTCCGACGTTCACAATCCGCCCGTGCCGACGCGAAATCATCCCCGGCAGCACCTCGCGGCTAACATAAAACGCGCCGGACAGATTCACTCCCAGCATGCGCTGCCAGTCCTCGTCCGTAATGTCGGTAAACAGCTTCTGCTGCGCGATTCCTGCGTTGTTCACCAGCACATCAATGTGCGAAAGCACCCTTTGCGCTTCGCTGCATGCCGCTTTCACCGACGCACTGTCCGACACATCGCAGCCAATGGCACAAGCCCCTGTTTCATCCGCCAACGCTCTGGCTGCCTCTTCACTGGAACGGTAAAAAAACGCAGTGCGGTATCCCGCCGCCGCAAACGTGCGAACCGTCTGCGCGCCAATCCCCCTGCTTCCTCCAGTGATAAGAGCAGTACGCATAT
This sequence comes from Clostridia bacterium, assembly GCA_017938645.1. The sequence goes on along the minus strand of JAGBBE010000007.1, from coordinate 14,919 downwards.
TATTCCTCCCGTTATTTCATTTCCCGATCACACAAGCGAGCCGCGAGGCTCTCCGCCGAGCGGCAGTCTGAGAAGTCTGCATCAAGCACCGGCACACAAGCCCTGCGCGCCTGCGGCGCGCCGTCCACGGGTCCAGGGCGAAGCCCTGCTCAGAACATCTTTTTGCGCCAGAGGATGATGAAAACGGCGATGCTGGCAAGAATGGCAATGCCAAGAACAATCCAGAAGCCAAAAGGATTGTTCTCAAATGGCACGCCTACGTTCATGCCCCACAGAGAGGCGAAGATCGTGGGAATGGCCAGAACAACGGTGAAGCTGGTCAGGATCTTCATGACGGTGTTGAGGTTGTTGGAAATGATGGAAGCAAATGCGTCCATGGTGCCGGAGGTGATGTCACGGTAGATGGAACACATCTCCATGGCCTGCTTGTTCTCAATGATAACGTCCTCAAGAAGGTCGCTGTCGTCGGGATACTTGCGCAGCATGTCCATGCGCATCATTTTTTCCAAAACCATCTCGTTGCTCTTGAGCGAGGTGGAGAAGAACACCAGCGATTTCTCCAGCTTCATCATCTGCAGAAGCTCCTGATTGCGCATGGTGGACTGAAGGCGTTCCTGCACAAAGCCGGATGCTTTTTCGATTTGCTTGAGGTAGTTGAGGAAGCGGGATGCATTGCGGTACAGCAGCTGGAGCAGGAAGCGAGTGCGCTTGAAGGTCCAGAAGCCGCGGATACGTTCCTCGGTAAAATCAGTGATAATGGTCGACTCACGGGTGGATACGGTGATGATCACATCGTCCACCATCACAATGCCCATAGGAATGGTTGTGTAGGAATAGCCGTTTCCATCAGGCTCGACATAGGGAATATCGACGATGATCAGCGTCTGGTCGCCATCGCGCTCAATACGGGCGCTTTCTTCTTCGTCCAGCGCGGCCTGCAGATAAGTCGGGTCGAGGGCAAAGCGCGCGTTGAGTCCGTCAATTTCTTCGCGGGTGGGATTCTGCAGATGCACCCAGCAGCCTTTTTCCAGGGTATTGATTTCGGTGAGATGATCGTCTACCGTGAGATAAATTCTTTTCAAACAAAAAACCTGCCTTTCGTCAAACTGCATGCGCAGCATGGCTCACGGCAGGAAAACAATACAGTTCACCCGGCGGGGCTCACGCGCCCGGCCAGTGCACATTCTTCCTCCCGGAGCCTTTGAAATTGTTCATGGTCTTACTATACGGGTCCGCGTCCATGGTGAGGCTCCTTTCATCAGCGTTATGTGCAATCCCTGTTCATGATATGCCTTTTCAGCACCCGTGTCAATATTTGATACAGAATAAACGCATCCTCCCTGCTGGGAAATACAGGGAGGATGCATTCAGGTTAACCCTTGACGCCGCCCAGCGCAATGCCTTCCACAAACTGCTTCTGAAGTACAATGTAGAGCAGGAAGGGGAAGATGAAAGTAAGCGTTGCACCGGCCATGACCAGGCCGTAGTTGGTGTCGTTCATGCTGCTCAGCGTGGACATGGCCACAGTCAGCGTGAACATGGAGCTGCGGGTGGTGATGATCAGCGGCCAGAGGAAGTTGTTCCACGCTGAGGTAAAGGTGAACACCGTCAGCGTGATGAGGGCGGGCTGGATCAGCGGAAGCACAATCGTAAGGAAGGTGCGGATTTCGCCGCTGCCGTCAATTTCTGCCGCTTCAATAAGCTCATTGGGCACGCCCTGCATGAACTGTCTCATCAGGAAGATGCCAAACGCGCCCACCATAGGCAGAATCAGCGCCGCATAGGTGTTGGACAGGTTGAGCTTGTTGACCATAACAAACATGGAAATCAGCGCCACCTGACCGGGGACCATCATGGTGGACAGGTAGACCTGAAACAGCGTTTCCTTTCCGGGTACGGGCTTCTTTTCAAAGCCGTAAGCCGCCATGGCGGACACGATGTCCACCAGCAGGCAGGAGCCTACAACTACAATGATACTGTTCCAGAACGCCGGGCCGAAGCCGCGGTTGACGATGGCGTACATATAGTTGGAGAAATCAAACAGCCGTACATCTTCCATATGCATGCGCAGCGATGTGGACTGCGTGAAGGACATCAGCACCATGTAGCACAGCGGCAGCACGCAGATGACCGCAAAGATGATGCACAGCACAACGCCGATGACATAGGCCGGGGTTATCTGTTTTTTCATGATTCATCCATTCCTTTCGCAGATTTCTCAGGCGTCCTTTTCCTTGAAGAAGAGATCCTGCACGGCGTGAATCAGCAGAATCACAATCAGCAGGCACACAGCCAGCGCACACGCATAGCCGATGCGTTTGTCCTGGAAGGCATAGGAATAGATGAGATAGGCCACGGTGTAGGTCGCGCGGCCCGGTCCTCCGGCAGTCATCTTGTATACCAGGTCAAACACCTGGAACGACCAGATAATGCCCAGCGTAACTACCATGTAGGTGATGGGCTTGAGGATGGGCAGCGTAATGTAGAAGAAGCGCTGGATGGGCGTTGCGCCGTCCACGCAGGCAGCCTCGTTGATATCGACGGAAATGTTCATGATTCCGGCATAGAAAATGACCAGGAAATAGCCGGTGTTCTTCCAGATGGCTACAACCGCCACACAGTTGAGCGCCGTGCTCTTGCGGCCAAGCCAGTTGAAGGGTTCCAGCCCCACCAGCTCAAACAGCTGGTTGAGCAGACCGCCATTGCTTTCGTAAATCACGTTCCACACGGTAGCGCTGGCAACCAGCGACGCTACCACGGGAATAAACATCATGCTGCGCAAAAGCCCGCCCAGCCGGTTGCGCATCCATCCGGCCAGAAATGCCGCCAGCACCAGCGCCAGAAAAGTCTGGCAGGGAACCGTAACCGCCACATACTGCACAGTGTTGCGCAGCGCCTGATGCAAATAGGAATTGGTGATCAGCTTCTGATAATTCTGCAGTCCGATCCATTCCGGCGGCATGCTGAGGTTGTACTTGGTAAAGCTGAATAAGATCGTCATGAAGATGGGGATAAAGGTAAACACCGCCATCAGCACAAAGCTTGGCAGGATGTACAGCGTTCCGTACAGCGCCTGCTTCTTTTGTCTGGTCACGCAAATCCCTCCGTAATAAGCAAGGGGAGAGCGGCGAGACGCCGCTCAGCATGTCGAAAAAGCTCGCCTTTGGCGATCTTTTCCGCCAAATACCGCCGGAATATTTTCACGCAAGCGTGAAAATTCCCCGCCCGACCGGCAAAGCCGGTCGATACGAACAAGAATCGGAGGGATTGCGATCCCTCCGATACCTTCCAGGGATTTTATCGACAGTCTAAGCGGCGAGACGCCGCTCTCCCACCTGCAAAAGTGAATTGATTACTGCTTGATCTGGTCGTTGTAGTAAGCCATGGTCTCGTCCAGAACTTCCTGGGGAGTCATGTCGCCCATGAGCATGAGCTGGATGTTGCCGCGCAGGGTCTCTTCAAAGGAACCGGAGCCTTCGAAGCCGGGCAGAGCATACAGGTTCGCAGCCTGCTCGGTGTACATGGTTTCGAAAGCGGGAGCATCTTCAAAGGTGGAGTCCTTGGAGATCTTGGGCATGGCGTACACGTTGGTGTGGAAGTCGTCCATCGCAGCAGCGCCGGTCATGGTCTTCACGATGCCAACAGCCAGTTCGGGATACTTGGTCTTGGCGGAAACGCCCATGCCTTCAGCGGGAACCAGCGTGGCCACGCCAGCGGGACCGGCGGGAGACAGGTTGAAATCCCAGTTGATCTCGGAGAAGGACTTGTTCTTGCCGGTGCCGGCAACGATGGAGGCGCACTCGCCGCTCACAAAGCGATCCACAGCGTCGTTCATGGAAACGATGGTTTCGTCGAAGATGCCTTCGTCCATGAAGCTCTTGATGTACTCAAGGGTCTTCAGACCAGCTTCGTTGTTGATGTCCGGATAGCCGTTTTCATCCAGCACGGTGCCGCCGGCCTGGAAGTACTGGGGCCAGAAGCAGGTCAGCAGAGCGCTGGTGCCGGTGGAAGCGCCCCAGCCCTGCAGGTAGGGGAATACATCGGGGTTGGAAGCCTTAATGGCCTTGCACATCTCCAGGAAAGCTTCCCAGGTGGCGGGCAGCTCGGTGACGCCGGCAGCGTTGAGGATGTCCATGTTGTAGAAGGTAACGCAGGCGTTGCCAACCATCATGGGCACGGTGTACTGGTTGCCGGCCGCATCACGGAAGCCCATATCCCAGTAGAGGTAGTTGTCCTTTTCTTCCGCGGTGAAGTAATCGCCGATGGGCAGGAGCAGGCCGTTGTTCATGAAGTCAAAGGTGGGGCCATACACTACGTCGGGGCCGTCGCTGCCGGACAGGGCGGTGTAGGCATTGGTGTAGTAGTCGGTCCAGGGCTTGATTTCAATGATGAGGTCGAAGTTGTTGGCATCAGCGTAGGGCTGCAGATGCTTGGTCCAGAAATCGAGATCAGAGGGGCCGTCGCCAAACTGATACACAGGAATCCAGACGGTGAGAGTGGGCTTTTCTTCAGCGGCAGCAAAGCTCATGCAGCTCAGCAGCATCAGAACAGCCAGAACCAGAGAAAGGATCTTTTTCATTGATTTTTCCTCCTTAGATTTTTGTTGGCGATCCTTCGCCGTATTCCATTTTTGTTGAGCTAATAGTACCATTCCATGCAGGAATGTGTCAATACAAAACAACTTTTTTCGTTAGGTTTTCGCTTTGCAGAAGCCAAAAGGGATGGTATAATGAGGGCAGCATTCTTAAAGGAGGAATGACACATGCGCCAGACCCGCGCTTTTCATATCGGCATGCTGCCCATCGGCGGCGGCGCGCCCGTAACCGTTCAGAGCATGACCAACACCGACAGCCGGGATGCAAAGGCGACGCTTGACCAGATCAAGGCGCTGCATGCTGCAGGCTGCGATATTGTGCGTCTTTCCGTATATGACGAGGCCTGCCTCGACGCCCTGCCTGAAATCATCGGCGGCTCTCCTGTACCGCTGGTGGCCGACATCCATTACCGCGCCGATCTGGCCGTTGGTGCAATGGAGCGCGGCATCGCCAAGGTGCGCATCAATCCCGGCAACATCGGCGGCATGGCCAACGTTCGCCGCGTGGCCGACTGCGCCAAAATGCACCATGTGCCCATCCGCATCGGCGTGAATTCCGGCAGCATTGAAAAGGACATCCTTGCCCGTGAAGGCGGCGTAACCGCGCGCGGCATGGTGGACAGCGCTCTGGCGCATGCGAAGCTTCTGGAAGAAGCGGGCTTTCATGACATCGTTCTGAGCCTGAAGGCCAGCAATGTGCCGCTTACCGTAGAAGCCTATCAGCTGGCCGCAAAGGAAACGGATTATCCGCTGCATGTCGGCGTCACCGAGGCTGGTCTTCCCGGCAGCGGCAACATCAAAAGCGCTATCGGCATCGGTGCGCTGCTGCTTCAGGGCATCGGCGACACCATCCGCGTCTCCCTCACCGGCAGCCCCATTCCCGAGGCCGGCGCAGCCATCGACATTCTGCGTGCCGTAGGTCTTCGCAAGGGCTTTGTCAATGTCGTTTCCTGCCCCACCTGCGGACGTACGGGCATCGACGTGGCCGCCATCGCAAAGCGCGTGGAGGATGAGCTCAAGGACATCCGCGTTCCCATGACGGTTGATGTAATGGGCTGCGTGGTCAACGGCCCGGGCGAAGCGCGCGAGGCCGACATCGGTCTGGCCGGCGGCGGATTGTCCAGCGCAGGCGGTGCGGCCGGCGGCGAAGGCAGCGGCTACGCTGTAGGTGCTATCTTTGAAAAAGGAAAGCCTTCCGAGCGTGTGGAGGGCGATCTGGCAGGCATTCTCATCGAGCGCGCAAAACGTCTGGCACAGGAAAAATCCCGATAAATCCCTGTTTTTCTCTTTTCTGCACAACAGGAATTCCCACGTTGCAAAACGCCTCTTTCTGCAAACACTTCCTTGCGAAGCATCATCAGAAAGAGGCGTTTTTATGCGAAAATCCTCCGCCCGTGCACGCAGGATCACCGGCTGGCTATTGAGTCTGCTGGTTCTCACCCTTCATTTTTCCCCACAGGCGCAGCTCCTGCGCACCCTGCCGGACACGCTGAGCATTGCCCGCGGACAGCCCGCAGCGCTGGATGCTCCCTATCCGCTCACCTTCAGCGTGGCTGAGGCCTCGGCTTCCACAGCGGAAACCCTCGGCAAAACGAGCCGGGCGACCATCAGCCTGTTCGGCCTTTTTCCCATCCGCGAGGTCGAAATCGAAATCGCCGACGACCTGCGCCTCTATCCCGGCGGTCAGGCCGTGGGCGTAGCGCTGCACACCTCCGGTGTGCTGGTGGTGGGTACCAGCGACCTCACCGGCGCGCACAGTCCGGCGCGCACCGCAGGCGTGAAGCCCGGCGACCTGATTACCGAGGCGGACGGCAGACAGATTGATTCAGCCGAAGAGCTGACCGCCCTGGTGGAAGCCAGCGGCGAGGTGCCGATTCCTCTGACCATTCAGCGCGGCAGCAGTTTACTGCATCTGACGCTCACGCCAAAGCGTGATGGTCAGAGCGGCAAAATCCGCATCGGCGCATGGGTACGCGATTCCACTGCCGGTGTTGGAACGCTCTCCTTCTACGGCGAGGTTCAGTCTGGCGAAGGCATGCGCTACGGTGCCCTCGGCCACGCCATCACCGACACCGATACCCAGCAGATCCTGACCGTAGGCGCAGGAGAAGTCATGCTGGCTGACGTAGTCGATGTGCGGAAGGGACAGTCCGGCGTGCCGGGAGAATTGAAAGGCAGCTTTCTGCGCGAGGATCGCGTGATGGGAACCATCTCGCGCAACAGCATCTTCGGCATCTACGGCAGCATGACCGCTCCGCCAGCGCATCCGATTTATCCCGAAGGCCTGCCCATCGGCCGCAAAGATGCCGTCCACACCGGCCCGGCGACGATTCTGTGCACCGTCGGTGCAGAGGGCATGAAGGAATACGACATTGAAATTGTGGAGGTCAGCCGCCAGTCCGCGCCCGCCCAGCGCAGCCTTGTTTTGAAGGTGACTGATGAAGAACTGCTTGAAAAAACCGGCGGTATTGTACAGGGCATGTCCGGCAGTCCCATCATACAGGACGGACGGCTGATCGGCGCGGTGACGCATGTGTTTGTCAATGATCCGACCATGGGGTACGGGCTGTATATTGAATGGATGATTGAAGCGGGAGCCTAAGCCCCCGCTTCTTTTATCTTTCCTTTTCAAGCATCTCCCGAACTTTATCAGCGATGGCCTTGCCAAGGCGCGCATGGCTTTCTTGGGTCATGTGCAGACCGTCAACCTCCGACGGTTCAGCAAACTGAGCCGCATCAAGGAAGTCGCATCCGGTTTCGGCTGCCATTTTGGCAAAATGAGCAGCAAACTCACGGGAACGCGCAGGATAGAGACGATGCACTTCGTTGAACTCCGGTCCCTCCATTCTGGGATGAGCCAGAATCGGCGACACGACAAGGATTCGCGTCCGATCAGCAAAGATGGAGGAGCTTTCCTCCAGATGCGCAGCCAGTCTGATCTCCTTGACAATGCGGCGCACGCCTTCCGATGCTCCAAAGGCTGTCGTCCAGCGCAGGTCATTGGTGCCCAGCATCACCACAATCACATCCAGCGGCTTGTGGGTAAGCAGGCAGGGCAGCAGGTAAGCCACGCCGCTGCGATAAGGGCTGAACGGATTGTCAAACACGCTGGTACGCCCATTCAGGCCTTCCTCCAAAACGGTATATTCCGCGCCAAGCTCGCGCTGCATCACGCCTGTCCAGCGCACGTCATGCGGATATCTTACGCCGGTTCCGGCGGTGTAGCCCCAGGTATTGGAATCGCCATAGCAAAGAATGCGGCGCATGTGTGATCTCACCTTTCTGATGCGATATGTGTTTCTATCTTAAATCTTTCACGTGCTTTTTGTCAATCCACCAGCCTCCGGTTGACTTTCACGCCCTCAGTCCAGTATAATGAATGCTGGTATATTGTGCATTGCAGAAGGGAGAGCATGGAGTGGACAGCATAGCGGTAAAGCCCAAGCGCGCGCAGGTCATGACCAATGTCATCGCGCTGGGAATTTTGTGCGGCCTCTCGCTGGCCTCTGTGCTGGTCAGCGGTCTGTGCGCAATGCTTCTGCCTCTGTTTGCCTGTCCTTTGGCCAGACATCAAAAGGAAGAAAAGCTCGCGTGGGCAGCATGCGCCTTTCCGGCCATCGGCTGCCTGCTGCGTGGCGGAGATCCTGTGCTGGCGGCCGTGCTGCTGGTACCGGGCATGCTTCCGCTGTGGGCCACGCGTCAGCTGCATCCCAAAAAACTTTCCGGTTTGAACGGCATTGTCCTGTATACCTGCCTTTCGGCCATGTCCGCAGCGCTGGTGTTGGGATTTGCCTCCTATAGCGCAGCAACGCCATTCCCTGACGTGGTAACGGAAAAGCTGGCCGAAAGCGAGACATCCGGGATGCTCCTGTTCCAGCTGGCGCAGATGGGACTCGTGAATCTGCCTGAAGGGTTCGAGCAAAGCAGTCTGCTGTCGCCTCTGATGCAGCCCGTGATGCTTGAACAGATGCTTTTGTCTTTCCGGCGTACGGTGGAATTGTACATGGTCAACGAGTTTCCCATGCTCGTCACCCATGCCTGCCTCCTGATCGGACTGTTCACCGCTCTGAGGGTGGAGCATCTCAACGGCGTCATGCTGGTGGTGGCGATCGATCCCAATCATCCCGGCGAGCGCAAGACACACGTTACCTCTCCGCCCGGCTTCCGTCTGCTGACGCTTCCGCCGCAGCTTCGTGTGGCGCTTGCAGTGCTGATGTTTGCGTCCGTCCTGCTGCTTTCATCCGGCGGACTGGGCCATACGCTGGCGCTGATGGGCGCGCAGTTCATCCTGACCTGCTATCAGCTTGTAGGCGCATCAGTGATGGTATTCGTCTTTGCGCGCCACAATCCTGATCAGCTCAGGCTGATCGGCGGCGCTGTCGGTCTGGTGTATGCGCTGCTTCCCACGGTTCCCCTTTTGATCGGCATCGCCGATTCTTTCATTCATTTCCGTACCCATAAAGTCCGCGAGGACTCTGAATCATAAAGGAGGTTATCTTTCATGAAGGTTATTCTGCTGTGCGACGTCAAAGGTTCCGGCAAGAAGGACGACATCATCAACGTATCAGACGGTTTTGCCCGCAACTATCTGTTTCCCCGCAAGTGGGCGGTGGAAGCCACTCCCGGCGCCGTGAAGGAAATCGAACGCAAGCGCGCCAACGAGGAAAAGCTCGAGCGCGAGCGCCGCGCTGCTGCCGAAGAAATCGCCAAGAGCCTTAAGGGCAAAGTGATCAACATCAAGGCCAAGTGTGGCAGCCAGGGCCGTATCTATGGCAGCATCACCAGTCAGGAAGTCGCTGTCGGCCTCAAGGAACAGTACGGCGTGGACATCGACAAGCGCAAGATCGAATGCGATCCCATCCGTCAGGTGGGCGACGTGGACATCAACGTCGTGGTTTACACCGGCATCAAGGCGCCCATGAAGGTGCATGTTGAAGGCGTCACCAAGTAATCAATCCGTCAAAAGGAGTGAGCCGCATGGAAACCGGAATCAGCTTGAACGAGCAGGTCATGACAGCTCTGCCGCCTTCCAGCATCGACGCGGAACGCTCGGTGATCGGCGCTGTGCTGCAGGATGCCGGCGCGGCCACGCTTGCCTTTGAAACCCTGATGCCGGTGGATTTCTACTCCGCCGAGCACCGGGAGATTTTTGAAGTCATGCGTTCTTTGCATATCGCAGGCAGCCCCATCGACATGATGACGGTTTCCAACGAGCTCACCAAGCGCGGCACGCTGGAAAGCGTAGGAGGCATGGCCTATCTTTTGCAGGCCTACCGTTTTGTGCCCACCACCGCAAACACCCGTACCTATGTGGAAATCGTGCTGGAAAAATCCACGCTGCGCAAGCTGATTTCCGCCAGCCAGCAGATTCAGCAGCAGTGCTACCAGCAGTCCGATCCATTGCAGGACGTGCTGCATAACGCCGAACGCCTGATCTTTGACATCGTGATGAAGCGTTCCGGCGCAGAAACCCTGCAGCCGCTCAACCGTGTGCTCATGTCCACCTTCGATCAGATCGAGGAGCTGAGCCGCCTGAAAGGCCGTCTGGGCGGTGTGCCGACCGGCCTGTACGATCTCGACCGCATGCTCACGGGCCTGCACGGCGGCGAACTGGTGCTTGTCGGCGCGCGCCCTGCCATGGGTAAAACCTCCATGGCGCTGGGTGTTGCCAAGTTTGCGGGCGTGGACGCCAAGCGCTGCGTAGCCATTTTCTCGCTGGAGATGCCCTGCGAGCAGATCGGCCTGCGTCTTTTGTGTTCCGCTGCCAACATCAACATGCAGCGCGTGCGCAGCGGCATGCTCACCGATGACGAATGGATCAAAATCGGCGACACCATCAACGAGCTGGCCCAGTGCCGCATTTACATCGACGATACGCCCTCCCTCACGCCTTCCCAGCTGCGCAGCCGCTGCCGCAGGCTCATGATGGAGCAGGGCCTCGACCTCATCGTCATCGACTACCTCGGCCTGATGGGCGTTGACAAGCGCGTGGAAAACCGTCAGCTGGAAGTCAGCGAGATTTCCCGTCAGCTCAAGGCCATCGCCCTCGAACTCAAAATTCCCGTTATGGCCTGTGCACAGCTCAGCCGCGCCAACGCAGCCCGTACCGACAAGCGTCCGCTTTTGAGCGACCTGCGCGACTCCGGCTCCATCGAACAGGACGCCGACGTCGTGCTCTTCCTGCACCGCGAAGGCTACTACGCCACCGCCGGAAACAACGACGGTCCCAAGCCCGACGACAACCAGGGCGAAGTGATCATCGCCAAGCAGAGAAATGGCCCGGTCGGTACGGTCAACGTTGAATGGCAGGCCGAATTTGCCCGATACACCAACCTTCCCGGCACACGGGTGGCGATGTATGTGGAAGGTTGACGGCAAGAGAACGCGAGGAGGCGCTGCCTCCTTGACCTCTGCCAAAGGCTTCACCCTTGGGACAGCGTGTCGAAAAAGCTCGCCTATGGCGATCTTTTTCGCCAAATACTGGTGGAATGTTTTCGTGCAAGCACGAAAACTCCCCGCCCGACCGGCAAAGCCGGTCGATACGATTGAAAATCAGAGGGGCCGCGGCCCCTCCAATACCACCCCAAAGGGTTTATCGACAGTCTGGCCAAAGGGCTTCACCCTTTGGCATCCCATTCTTTTTTAGGAGGAACTTTCTTTTGGTTCAGCAGAAGGTTTGCGATCTGGTCAAGGACCAGCGCTTTGAAGGTTTTTTGCTGGTTCGTTCGTCTGATCAGCGCACCGGCGGCAACGGTGCAAAGTATCTGGATCTCAATCTGGCCGACCGCACCGGCGAAGTCAATGCCAAGGTGTGGGACGGCAATGTGCCCGTGCCTGCCCCCGGCTCCATTGTGAAGGTCCGCGGCGGCACGCTGGAATATAACGGTCGACTGCAGCTGCGCGTGGAACGCATCCGCGACATGGCTCCTTCGGATGATGTGGATATTTCCCTGCTCACGCCCTGTGCGCCGGAAACGCCTGATGAGATGCTTCAGCAGATCAACAACACCATCGCAGGTTTCAAGAGCGAACCCATCCGCCGCATCACGCAGGAAATGCTGCGCCGCTTCGATGAAAAGCTTCAGTATTATCCGGCAGCTCAGCGCATTCATCACGCTGAACGCAGCGGTCTTTTGCATCACACCACAGGGATGCTTCGCACCGCGAAGGTGATTCTGGACGTCTATCCGTGGCTCAACAGCGATCTGCTCTATGCCGGCGTGATTCTGCACGACCTGTGCAAAACCGAGGAAATGGATTCTGACCAGATGGGCGTTGTGCGCGACTACAGCAAGGAAGGTCTGCTTCTGGGACACCTGGTGCTGGGCGTTACGCGCATTCAGGAGGCGGCCAACGACCTGGGCATCACTGGCGAACCGGTTGTCCTTTTGCAGCACATGATGCTCAGCCACCACGGCGAGGCCGAATTCGGCAGTCCCCGCAAGCCCATGTTCCCTGAAGCCGAGGTTCTGCACTGGGTCGATCTGCTCGACGCGCGCATGAACGAGATGCAGACGGCGCTTGGCAAGCTCAAGCCCGGCGTCTTCTCAGAGAAGATCTGGTCTCTGGACCGCAGGCTCTACCACGCTCAGTACGATGTTTTGGAAGAAAACGCTCCGAACTGTTGACGCATTCTTCCAAAAATGTTACAATATCATGACGAAATGAAGTTTTCCCCGCTTTGATTCGTAGATATGTACATGAAGCTGCGGCGTGGCCGCCTTGGGAGGGAATCCGAATATGAAACGCAACTGGAAACTGCTGCTTTGTCTGCTCATGGCGCTTCTGATGCTGAACGCCTGCTCTTCTCAGCCCGACCCCAACGACTTCCCGGATATCACACAGGCGATTGGCCCCACGGGCACGCCCGCGCCTACGGCTGTGTCGGTTCCCGAGTCTGCTCCGCAGGACAACGCCGACGGCACCGCTTCCGGCGAGAGCATTTTCTCTGCCAATCCCTACGACGTGATGGTGGATGAAGAGATGCTTGCCAACATGGCCGCCAGCGAAGAGGACTATGTCGATCCTGAGTACGGCGTGGAAAGCCTGTACGAGGCTTCCCTGAAGGCCGAGGGCACCGTGTATCCCTATGCGGGCAGCACGCCCATTCCGCTTAATCCCATCGACATGCCCACCCCCACTCCGCGTCCGGATCTGAGCTTCACCTATGCCGATTACACCGCCTCCACTGTGGGCGTCACCTTCAAGGCTCCTGTGAGCTGGCAGGTGGATCAGAGCTATTCCGGCATTTTCATCCTCTCTGAGCCGGTCAACCAGATCAAGGACAATCAGCAGTGCATCATCACGGTGTCTGCTGAACCCGTGAATGCCACCTACAAGCAGAGCGATCTGGAAACCCATGTCAAGCAGCGCCTCAACACCATCGGCGGTCTGGACTTTGACGAGTGGAAGCCCAGTCTCACGGCCACCCGTTACATGATGGGCTCCGAAGGCGTATATGCCAACTATTCCGGCACCCTCACCGACGGCACCGAGGTAGGCGGCCGCATCCACTATGTCTCCATCGACAAGACCCTCTACGGTCTGGAAATCCAATTCCCGCTTGGCTTCAAGGGCGACTTCATCGACGTATTCGGCGAGATTCGCTCCAGCATGAAGCAGATTCAGTAACATCATTTTTCCTGAAAAGCAAGGCTTTGTGCCTTGCTTTTCTTTCTTTTCGGGCCAATTCATGCTATGATACATACAATCCATCCAACAGGAGGTTTCTTCATGAACGACCGTCTGATCGTGCTGGGGACCGGCAATGCCAACGTGACCCATTGCTATAACACCTGTTTTATCATCGAAACCGCCGAAGGTCTGCTGCTTTGCGACGCAGGCGGCGGCAACGGCATCATACAGCAGCTGGAGAAGAAAAACATCGGCTGGGAACGCATCCATCACCTGATCCTCACCCACGCCCACACAGATCACCTTCTGGGTGCGGTATGGGTGCTGCGCATGATTTCCACGCGCATGAACAACGGAAAATACGAGGGTGATCTGCATATCTACTGTTCTCCTGCCGTACGCGAGGCCCTTACGCAGATGGCGCTGTTCACCCTGCAGAAAAAGATGACCGACCGGCTGAACGACCGCATCCTCTTCCACGAAATCTGCGACGGACACAAAGAACCCATGCTCGGCCGCGAGGTGATCTTCTTTGACATCCGTTCCACCAAGATGCAGCAGCACGGTTTTGTGATGCCTCTTTCCGGCGGACGAAAGCTCTGCTGTCTGGGCGACGAGCCCTACAATCCGCTCTGTCATTCCTACGTGGAAGGCGCGGACTGGCTTTTGTGCGAGGCCTTCTGTCTCTACGGCGACCGCGAGCGCTTCAAACCCTACGAAAAGCATCACTCCACCGTAAAGGAGGCGTGCGAGCTGGCGCAGGGACTTCACATTCCCAACCTTGTGCTCTGGCACACCGAGGACAAGACCATCCAGACGCGCAAGCAACAGTACACTGCCGAGGGACAGCAGTTCTACTCCGGCCGGCTTTTCGTGCCGGATGATCTGGACGAGATCGAGCTGGACGGACGCATCAACTTTGACAACCACGATTCTCGCATCCGTTACGTTGATCTGCTGATGGAACGGGACAGCCTCGATGACATTCCGAAGTATGAATTGCCGGAGGGATATCGTTTTGCGTTCTATCAGCCCGGCGACCGTGATGCGTGGATTGCCATCGAGCAGTCTGCGCGCGAGCTGAAGAGCTTCGAGCAAGGGCTGGAAGTCTGGCAGCAGTATTACGGAGCGGTGGAGCATCTGCTTAACGATCGGATGCTGTTTATTGTGAATGCTGAGGGGCAGAAGGTTGCAACAGCCACGGCTTATCCCGGTGAAGAACCCGGGCTTGGACAGGTGCACTGGGTGGCCATTCGCCGCGAGGAACAGGGCAACGGTCTGGCAAGGCCCTTGATTTCCAAAGTGCTGGAAGTGATGCGTGCCCACAGCGATCTGCGTGCCTGCCTGCACACGCAGACGGTGACGTGGGTGGCTGTGCGGCTGTATCTGGAGTTTGGGTTCCGTCCAACGCAGGAGAGTGCGCAAAAGCATGCTGCTGGATGGCGCATTGCGCGTATGCTGACTGGTCATCCGGCGCTGGAAGCGTTTGAGGCGGCGGAGATGGAGCTGGTTTTGAAGGATTGATGAAAAGAAGCGCCTTCGGGCGCTTCTTCAGACTGTCAAAGAAGCCACTTTGCCGTGTAGCAAAGTGGCTTCAATCATGTGAAAAATCGAAGAAACAAGCAAGCGCATCCACTTGTGGATGGCGAGCTTTTTCAGATTAAGCGCAGTGAATTTGAGCTTCACCCATG
>JAGBBE010000051.1 GCA_017938645.1 Clostridia bacterium | reverse complement strand
GCCTGAAAGGAGACAGCACGGACTTCATTACCTCTCTTTCCACGATGGACAACGTAAACAGCGCCGTGTTGGTCAGCTACAACGGCGACTATCTGGGCTGAGGTGAACAGCATGCTTCGGCACAAGAACATTGAACGCGTATGCCTGTATGCCCTCGCGGTCATGCTTCTGATCACGATTCTGTTTCTTGCGCTGGCATCGGCAGGCGTGATCGACGATGACACCGGCATGGGTTATGAAGCGCGTCTGTTTGATCAAAGCCGTGTGCACACCATCGATATCACGATGGATGATTGGGACAGTTTCCTTGAAACCTGCCAAAACGAAGAATATGCCGCATGTACAGTCTCCATTGACGGCGAGCCTCAAGGCAATGTCGCCATCCGCGCAAAAGGCAATACGTCACTTTCCTCTGTCGCTCAGTACGGCAACAATCGTTACAGCTTCAAAATCGAGTTTGATCAGTATGAAAACGGTAAGAGTTATTACGGTCTGGATAAACTGAGCCTCAACAATCTTATTCAGGACAAGACCTATCTCAAGGACTATATGGCCTATACCCTGATGAATGAGATGGACGTGGCCGCGCCGCTGTGCAGCTTCGTGAATATCACAGTCAACGGCGAAGATTGGGGCGTCTATCTGGCCGCGGAAGGCGTAGAGGACAGCTTCCTTGAGCGCAACTACGGCACAGATCACGGCGAACTCTACAAGCCGGACAGCATGTCCTTTGGCGGCGGGCGCGGTAAGGGTAAGGACTTTAGCATGGACGAGTTCAATGAACAATTCGCCCAGATGAACGAGGATACTGCCCATGAATCCGGCACGCCAAGCCTGCCCGAGGGATTCAATCCGCCTTCCATGGACAGCACTGAATCCGATATCCCATCTATGCCGCAGGGAATGCCTGAAACGCCGGGCGGCAGCATGCCCGATTTTTCCGGCGGCGGACCAGATATGGGCGGCAGGGGCGACAGCGACGTCAAGCTTCAGTACATCGATGATGACCCGGACAGCTATGAAAACATCTGGAACGGCGCGAAGACCGACATCACTGAAAACGATCAGAAGCGCCTGATTGCTTCCCTCAAAGCGCTTTCTGAGCAGGAAAATATCGAATCGGTTGTGGATGCGGAAGCCGTGATCCGCTATCTGGTGGTGCACAACTTCATGTGCAACGATGACAGTTACACCGGCATGATGGTGCACAACTACTACCTTTATGAAGAAGACGGCCAGCTTTCCATGATCCCGTGGGATTATAACCTCTCCCTCGGCGCGTTCAGCGGAGGCGGCATGGGTATGGGCAGCGGCGCAACCTCGACCGTCAATTCTCCTATCGACTCTCCGGTCACAATGGGCGACATCAATTCCCGCCCGATGATCACGTGGATATTTGACAGCGAAGAATATACCGCACTGTATCACGAGATCTATGCGGAGTTTATCAGCGAATTCTTCGATAGCGGCTGGCTTGCAGCGCATCTGCGAGACGTCATCACGATGCTTTCTCCCTACATCATGCAGGATGCAACCGCTTTCTATACCTACGAGGAATTCAGAACAGGTACAAATGCGCTGCTCGAATTCTGCGATCTGCGTGCGCAAAGTGTCGTCGGACAGCTCAGCGGCGAGATTCCAGCAACGACCGCTGAGCAGCGAACCAGTTCTTCGTCCCTGATCGACGCTTCCCATCTTTCTCTGTCCGATATGGGTGAATTCAATATGGGCGGCGGCGGATTCCCGGACATGCCGACCGGCGGATTCCCCGGCGGTTCCTCATCTGATCCTGACGATCAGGCAAAATCGGAGAAAAGAAGAAGCAAAACTGCTCTTGATACTGACTCCAATGGCTCATCCGATTTCCCCGGTGGATTTCCGGACAATTTCTCGCCGCCCGGCATGCCCGAAAGCGAAGCCGTTGTCAATCCGGCAGAAGCATGGCTACTGCTTGCGCTGAGCACCGCACTGCTGATTGCAGCACTTATATTCATCAGACGCAGTAAACCCCATCAATAAAAGGAGGAATACCCCATGAAAAAGACCCTTACCCTGTTCGTTTCCCTGACTCTGCTCTGTGCGATGACACTGAGTGCCAGCGCGCAGACTGCCGTGGATACCATTCTTTCTGAGGGCACGACGCAGGCATTCAAGGCCGACGCCATTGCCGAGGATGACCTGAACATCATTCTTCAGGCCGGACTCTCTACTGCCAGCGCAATCAATCAGCAGCCGTGGCACTTCGCCGTGATTACCAATCAGGCCATCATGGAAGAGATTGGCGGCGCCATGAGCATGGGCAGCGCGCCTGCCGGCGCTTCTGCACCAACAGATAGCGCAAATACCCCCGAAGACATGCCGAAGATGCCTGCGTCCACCGGCGCAAAGGCAGGCTTGGGCGACTCCCCGGTTGCGATTGTCGTTTACATGAATGAAAACACGCCTTCTCCCGACGAAAGTTTCGACTGCGGTCTCGCTACGCAGAATATGGTCATTGCAGCAAATGCGCTCGGCTATGGCACCAAGATCGTTTCTGCTCCGACGATGGCTCTCAATGGCGATCAGCACGATGAAATCTGCGAAAAGCTTGGTGTAGATAAAGCATATAATGCGGTTGCTGTTCTGCTGCTGGGCTACACCGATACGGAAGTAGACGGTTCTTCCGGAGCTTCGACGCGCAGCACGATGGATGAGAAGGTAAGCTTCATCAGATAAGCCCCATCATATAAAGAGCACACGATTTCGTGTGCTCTTTGCCTATTGGCGAAGCAAAGTCCGTCATACGTTGGCGAATCCACTCCAAATTCGCCAACGTATGATCGATCTCAGAAAGAATCCAAAGAAACCAGCGGTTTCGTGGCACACGACTTTGCCCACAAAGTCTAGTGTGTTAGACCTTGCGACGTCGGAGGCCTGAAACTTGTTCGCAAAGGCACTTCGCTTCCTGCTGGCATCCGACGGCAGCAAGGGCTATTCGTATTCCCGTTATCCCATCGTTTCTCATCCTAATCGCATAAAATAGCGCCCGGTTGAGATCACACTCAGCCGGGCGCATCATTATCTTTCGAGATCATTCTTCTTCAATTTTCTTTCTGTCTTCTCCGTCTGCTCAGATTCCTTTGTTTTAGGCTTCCGAAGCTGAGCCAATACGGACTCTCTTGCTGCAAGCGTGTGCGCAATGCTTTCCACATTATCGGTTGTCATCACGCCGGGATACTCTTCCTGAAAAGCAATCAACGCCTCCTGTGCCTGCTGCTCACCCTCTGCAATCGCTTCATACTGCTTTGCAAAGCTGCCATTTTCCATAGCTCTTTCAATGAAGTTTCGCGCATTTTCAGAAAGCTCCGACCACCCTCCGTACAAATCCGTTACCGCCTTCTGAATCTGTTCCATTGAGATTGGCGTTCCCTTTGTTTCATGTTCAGCCAGAATACCCAGCACATCCGAAAGGTCTTTCTTATACACCCTGCCGGAGCGAAGCTTCATGGCAATCAGATACTCGGCAGCAATCGTTCTTACCGTCAACACATTGGAAAAGGTGCGATAGTAAGTCGAAAAACGTACAAGTCTCGGCGTATAGGAACTCGTTTTCATGAAGTCCGCGTTCAGCCAACCGTTGGGCAGATCATACTGATCCCCGACGCGGTTGATTGCATCCTTCATACTGGAATTCGCATGAATCAGCGCATCCACGTCCGTCGTCGCGCCGCGAAATCCATAATTGATCAGAATGGATGCTCCGCCAATCAGAA
This sequence comes from Clostridia bacterium, assembly GCA_017938645.1. The sequence goes on along the minus strand of JAGBBE010000051.1, from coordinate 780 downwards.
TCAATTCCGCAGGCATGTTCTTCCCAACCAGTTTCCGATACTCCTTGGCAACTGCTTTAAGATAGGTGTCAATGTTCTCTTTCGTAATCTCTACCTTGCGTTCAGATGACATTGCGCACCTCACTCTCTACGATATTAAACCGCATGAATTCCGGAATTGCCTCTTCCTCTGCCTGTCGCTTTGCCAAATCATTCTTCATCACCGCACAGATCGCCAGCACACTGGACGGATAGATGGCCGTTTTCAATCTGCAGCGGCGCAGATCGGCATATTCCTCACATAGCGGCACATCATTGATCCGGCTGATATAGTCGAGCATCGCCAGCAGATACAAACTCTCCGGATACCATTTTCTCTGATGATACATGCGGATTTCCTCATTCTCCAACAGATCAATGATGAAGTTGATGTCGCCCATTTCCTTGAGCCTGTGGCAGATGCTGCTCTTGAACAGTTCAAAGCTGCTGCGCTGTCGGAAACACGGCTCAAGCAGGGTTTCCATGGAAATTTCCAGCGCCTGTGCAAGCTTATATACCGTTTCTGCGCTGCACTTTTCAAGCTGCGCTCTGCCGCTGCAAATATCATGCACTGTCGTATATGGAATCCCACTGGTCTTAGAAAGCCGATACTGGGACATGCCCTTTTGCTGCATAATCGTCTGAATCATCATGGATCACCTGCCTTTATTCCCATTATATCGGTTAACCGTTATAATGTCAATCTTCCTTCGGAATCATTCTCTTTGATCTGCTCTGCCCCCGCAGCATTTGCCATCTCCT
>JAGBBE010000050.1 GCA_017938645.1 Clostridia bacterium | reverse complement strand
GGATTCCAAAGGGCCTCAGGCCCTTTGGCGGGGTTGTCAGGGGCAGAGCCCCTGACTCCACGGAGTGCGTCCCCCCCGTTACCCGCGTGTCGCCGTATCGCTCAGCTCCAGGCCTTCGTTGTTTTCGCAGGCCAGACGGATGGACCAGTCGTTCTCGAAGAGGAGAACCTCCCGGTCGGTGGAGTCAAAGGCGCGACCGGAGGTGGAGGTGATCTTGAGATCTTCCACGGGCTTGGGGGTCTTGGTGACCCAGCGCACGTAGCGGAAGGGCAGGCGATCCATCAGCATGGTGACGCCATACTCGGTTTTGAGGCGATGCTCGAGGACTTCAAACTGGAGCACGCCCACCACGCCCACGATGAACTCTTCGCGTCCGGTTTCGGTGCGGCGGAAGGTCTGGATAGCGCCTTCCTCTGCCAGCTGGTAGATGCCCTTCAAGAACTGCTTGCGCTTCATGCTGTCCTCGGGACGCACCCGGGCGAAGTGCTCGGGAGCGAACACGGGGATGGACTGGAACTGCAGCTTGGGGCCGGTGGAAAGGGTATCGCCCAAGCGGAAGCAACCGGGGTCGAACAGGCCGATGATGTCGCCGGCATAGGCGTTTTCCACGGCCTCACGCTCGTCCGCCATGAACTGCTGGGGCTGCTTCAGCTGCATCTGCTTCTGGGTGCCGGAGTGGTAGACCGTCATGTTCTTCTCAAACTCGCCGCTGACGATGCGCACAAAGGCGAGGCGGTCGCGGTGAGCGGGGTTCATGTTGGCCTGAATCTTGAAGATAAAGCCGCTGAAATAGGGATCGGTGGGGTTGACCATGCCGGTATCGGCTTCCCGGGGCAGGGGCGGGGGCGTGATGTCCAAAAAGGCCTCCAGGAAGGGCTCCACGCCGAAGTTGGTCACCGCAGAACCGAAGAACAGCGGGGTCAGCTGACCGGACAGCACCGCGTCCAGCTGGAAGGGGTCGCCCGCTTCATCCAAAAGCTCGATCTCGTCCCGGAGACGGTCCCGGTAATGCTGGGCCAGCGCCTTCTCGCACTCGGGGCTGTCCAGCGGCACGCTCAGCTCGTCGGCAACGCTCATGCCGTGGTTGCCGCCGGAATACAGCAGCACATGCCCGTCCTTGCGCTGGTACACGCCCTGGAAATCGCCGTCCACACCGATGGGCCAGTTCATGGGGCAGGAACGGATGCCCAGCACGTTTTCCAGCTCTTCCATCAGCTCAAAGGGATCCTTAGCAGCCCGGTCCATCTTGTTCACGAAGGTAAAAATCGGGATGCCGCGCATCCGGCACACCTTGAACAGCTTGATGGTCTGGGCTTCCACGCCCTTGGCGGCGTCGATCAGCATGACGGCGGCATCGGCTGCCACCAGCACGCGGTAGGTATCCTCACTGAAGTCCTGATGGCCCGGGGTATCCAGAATGTTGATCCGGTAGCCGTCAAACTCAAACTGCATCGCGCTGGAGGTAACGCTGATGCCGCGCTGCTTTTCGATCTCCATCCAGTCGGAGGTGGCGTGGCGCTCGGCCTTGCGGGCCTTGACGCTGCCCGCCTGACGGATGGCGCCGCCGTAGAGAAGCAGTTTTTCCGTCAGCGTGGTCTTACCAGCGTCCGGGTGAGAGATGATGGCAAAGGTTCGGCGTTTCTCGATCTGTTCCAATGCCTGATGGCTCAGTTGGGTCATGGGAATGGTTTCCTCGCTTCCTGACATATCGTTTCGTAATGGTTGATACAACTCTAAATTGTACTATAACGATATATCACCTGTCAATGGCTGCGCTCCCGCCCGCTTTGCGGTCGGGTGTGCATCCTCGCGTAGGGATGACAGACATTTCGCCTGATGCGGCATCGCCGACCTCCCAAATCGCCATGCAATCATAGCGACAGCCTGTAACAATCCAAAGCGATCCCCAACAAAAAACCCCACCCCCTGGCGGGAGGATTCTAAAGGAACAATTGATCCAGCAGCGAAAAAGCAAATGAGCATCCGGTGAAACGAGCTGTTTTGTCAAGGGTGTTTTCGCATTTTTCATCCATGTGCAAGAATCGTGGCATAATTCACCCCAACAAGGCAATGCGAATGCGGCTGCTGTCTACGATGCTGGACAGCAGCCGTATTTTGATTCGAAGTAATTCGCTTTTACCGGAATCAGCATTCCTACCTCGCCTCGAGTATTCCAGTGCGTCATTCCAATCTACAGTTCGTATGTGATGGATGCAATTACTTGCTGTAAGTCTTGCCACGTCCCTATCACCCTGTTTGCCACATGACCAATCGAACTTTTTTTGAAAACCCACTTGACAAACGACTTAATTTATGTAAAATGTTGGTGGATTCTAAGAACGGAGGGCAAAACCACTTGATTATCACATTTAATTCCCTTGAAATCCTTCTCAGTCGAATCGTCCGTGCGGTCGACAAGACCATTGCGGGGGATATTCCACAGGAAAGGCGCGAAAAGGATCTTGAAACCAAGAACTATCTTGCGCACATCCGTGGTGACTACCTCAACAATAATCTTCGTCGTCTTGTTGCGATCGAGGGCATTGAGCTTCATCCATTTAGGCGCTATGGGTGGGAAGGTCGAATTCTGATCGATAGGGAGAATAAGATAACAATTGGTGTAACCACACAAGCAAACCTACAAGTGATTCCGAGAAAGAAAGACAGGAATTGCCCCAACTATATGCAGACGCTCCTTCGAATTCTGAATGGAGACCTTGAAAGTCCGACAACGCAGATTTCTTTTTTGCCGCCTGCTTCGCAATTCGCACCCGAAGTATATGAGGATGATTTCGACAGCATCATGGCGGGAGTTCTTGATCCCAACTCTGGTTTCAGGCACTGCATCGTTGCATATACAGCCGATCATGATGAAATCAGCGACATCGCCTTCTATTTGCTGAATGGTGATTTTGAAATTGTGGAGAAGCATGACTTGCGCGGCTATATCCAGCCTGATTTCTCGCGGCTTACTGCGTCAAGCAACCATTCCGAAACCGCCACAACCTCTACACAGAATGCGCGTTCACTGGTCAGGCTCAAGAAAAAGCCAGGAATCAAACCCACGCTTAAATCTTTCGAAGAAGAAAATGAGGCCTAATCAAATAAAGGAGTTGGCACGATGGAAAGGAGAGAATTCCGAGGAGAACGCCTGAAATACGCTCGGATATTCCGCGGAAAAAGTCTGACCGAATTGGCGAACGAGTCAGGGATCAGCAAACAGCTTATTTCCCAGTATGAAAATGGAGACAGTCGCCCGTCGCACGAGCGACTGTTCACCATTTCCGAAATTCTGCATTTCCCATATGATTTTTTCATGCAAAGCGATTTATATTCTGCACATACTGAGGTGACATACTTCCGCTCATTGATGAGTGCAAAACGTATGGAACGCGCTGCACAATCGTATAGGCTTGAAATCGCAGTAGAGATTTACAAAGCACTTCAAGATGAGTACATAGATTTTGAGCCGCTCCGGATTCCCAGGATTGAATTCAGCGGTGTAGATAGCGAAACAGACGAAGCTGCCATGGCAAAAGCTGCTGACGAGATCGAGCAGATTGCCAATACACTAAGAGAGTATTGGAAGCTCGGAGATGGGCCAATTGAGAATTTGCAGTTCGTTCTGGAGAGCAATGGCATCATCGTTACCGGATTTCCTACTGCTGCCGATGGTATAGATGCTTTTAGTCAGAGAACCTACGTTTCTGATCATGATGTATATGCTATTGCTGTTGACCAAGGTGATAAGCCTGAAGGACGAATTCGGTTTGATATTGCACATGAACTGGGACATATTCTTTTGCATCCGTGGAGCGAAAGCCTTGACATGATAACAAAGGAAGAGTTTAAGATTCGCGAGAAGCAAGCCAATTTGTTTGCGAGCGCCTTCTTATTGCCTGCAGATTCGTTCCGAAAAGATGCTCAGACATATCCAACAGACCTAAAGTATTATCTTTGGCTAAAAAAGAAGTGGCATGTTTCTGTGGCAGCAATGCTATATCGAGCTCATCAATTGCACATCATCACTGATAATCAGTTTAGCTATCTCATGCGTCAGTATTCTAAGAATGGTTGGCGCAAAGGCGAACCAGATGATTCTCCATTTCTGCTAAATGATAATGTATTCCAAGGTGCAATTGATATGCTTTTTGAAGAGCATGTTCTTACACCAGTTACTTTTATGCACTTCCTAAAGTCCAGAAGCATAGATTTGTTTCCTGATGATGTAGAAGAAATCCTCCATCTGAGAAAAGGCACGTTGGATGTAGAAGAAACCAAGCCGAGAATTGTACGACTGAAATTGCTATAAGTCTGTTTTTATGGTTGCTTTCACATTTCCCTCATATACATAGACGAGGGCTGCTGCCAATCATCATTGACAGTAGCCCTCCTTTGATTTATCACTTTCTAACATAAGTGTATTTGTGTATGCCTTTGGGGAAGTTATGTATATCAGCGAAGTATCTCCCAGGTCACAATGGTCGGAACCCTCCGTCGATTCTTCCGGGAATCCACGTAATCAATCAGATCACCCTGTTGTGTCTCAAAAACCACTTCGGCACGTTCGATGCCATCGTCTGCAATACTGCCGTCAGCATCATAGAAGGGGGTAAACCCTCTTTTCGGATCAGTCGTATATCCGCCTTTCACATACCATACCGGCAGCAGCCAGAACACGTCCGGATCGTCGGGATCTGTGTATGGCGCATACCCAAGCGCTATGGTGTCCACGGTGCGCAGTCGGCCCGCCATGATCTCTTTCTCAAATGCGGGCTTAGCATCTGCAAAAGACAGCAGCGGAACATCCGCATACACCACTTCTTCCACCTGCCACAGCATAGCCAGTACCATATAGCCATCTGCACCCCGGTGCGCCACGCTGACACGCGCATCACTCAGCCAGACGCCAGGCTCGTAACCATCGCCGATTCCGTTGCATGCGAAGTAAGGAATGCCATACAGCAGCTGATCCAGGCGAACGGTATAGCTGCCCTCGCTGGTGATCGCCTTGGTGTAGGTAGGGTTCGACTTCTTCCCTTTGTACTGCCAGATACGGCTGTACACCAGTGTTTCATTCAGGCGGAAATGGCTGTCGTCCAGGCCGTACAGGCGGAGAAGCTGCGTGTGGGCCAACTCCAGCGCATCCTGCGGGGAGAAGGAGCAGTCCTCCGCCAGCACATCAGGAAGCTCCGGGCCGGGATAGTAGTCGATAGACTTGAACATGGTACTGCTTTTCATCACATATTCCGCATCGCCGGTGTAGAATTGAAACCGTCCCGGAGCGTTGTGGCGGACGTCTGCATCAGCAGGAAGCAGGGATTCGTCCACCACTGGCATTTTCCTGACCTTCAGAATGGGGAAAGCATCAACCTGAGGCACCTCAATGGCTGCGTCTATGGTGATAGTACGCCACTTCGTCTCATAGGTCTGTGTCCAGCGGGCAGGTGTTTGCTCACATATGTCTGCTATGGAGCACCATTCCTCAGCGCTGGC
>JAGBBE010000049.1 GCA_017938645.1 Clostridia bacterium | reverse complement strand
GGTACCGAAGCCGATCTCACAGTACTCGTCGCCCACGATGGGGATCTCCCGGTTCATGATGGGCAGGACGCACTTCTTGCCGATGAGATGCTTGAGCTTCTCATCCTCGGGGTTCACGGCCACGCCGGTATCGCCCAGCATGGTCTCAGGACGGGTGGTGGCCAGTTCCAGCAGTTCGCCCGTTTCCTTGACAGGATAGAGGATGTGCCAGAAGTTGCCGTCCATCTCCTTGTGTTCCACTTCCGCGTCAGAAATCGCGGACTGGCACTGGGGGCACCAGTTGACCAGGCGGTTTCCGCGGTAGATCAGGCCCTTTTCATACAGGCGGCAGAAGGTCTCGCGCACGGCCTTGGAGCAGCCCTCGTCCATGGTGAAGCGCTCGCGGCTCCAGTCGCAGCTGATGCCCATGCGGCGCTGCTGGTTGACGATGCGTCCGCCGTATTCCTTCTTCCACTCCCAGGCGCGCTTGAGGAAACCCTCGCGGCCAAGGCTTTCCTTGGTCAGCCCTTCTTCAGCCATGGCAGCCACAATCTTGACTTCGGTGGCGATGGCGGCGTGGTCGGTGCCGGGCAGCCAAAGGGTGGGGTCGCCCTTCATGCGGTGATAGCGGATCGGCGCGTCCTGCAGGAGGCAGTCCATCGCATGACCCATGTGCAATTGTCCGGTGATGTTGGGAGGCGGCATCACGATGGTGAAGGGCTTCTTGCCCTCTTCACGCCTGGCGATGAAAGCGCCGCTTTCTTCCCACATCTTGTAAAGTTTATCCTCAATGGCCTGAGGATTATATACCTTTTCCATTTCGAATCCCATGTTGATTCCCTCCGTATGGTGGATTGATTACAGTCCAGGAATGAAGTCCAGCAGAATGAGCGCACCAGCCAGCGCCAGTACGACCCCTGCCACACGCAAAACGAAAGCGAGGCGTTCAGTTTTGGCGATTTTTGAAGCATTCATGCCCATGACCGCTCCCAGCACAAGAAGCAGCAAACCCGGAATACTCAGCCGGTCAAGCATCTTCTGCCAGTTCATCCAAACGCCTCCTTTCCGTATTCATCCGAAAGCACTCAGTGCTTGGAAATGAGGACTTCCTTGCCGCCCATGTAGGGACGGAGAGCTTCGGGGATCCTCACGGTGCCGTCGGCGCAGAGATTGTTCTCGAGGAAGGCAATCAGCATGCGGGGCGGAGCCACCACGGTGTTGTTGAGGGTGTGGGCAAGGTACTTCTTGCCGCCGTCGTTGATGCGGATGCGCAGGCGGCGGGCCTGAGCGTCGCCGAGGTTGGAGCAGGAGCCAACTTCGAAGTACTTCTTCTGACGGGGAGACCAGGCTTCAACGTCGCAGGACTTGACCTTGAGGTCAGCCAGGTCGCCGGAGCAGCACTCGAGGGTGCGGACCGGGATATCGAGGGAGCGGAAGAGATCGACGGTGTTCTGCCAGAGCTTGTCATACCACATCTTGGAGTCTTCAGGCTTGCAGACAACGATCATTTCCTGCTTTTCGAACTGATGGATGCGGTACACGCCGCGCTCTTCAATGCCGTGAGCGCCCTTTTCCTTGCGGAAGCAGGGAGAGTAGCTGGTCAGGGTCTGGGGCAGCTGTTCGCCGGGGATGATCTGGTCGATGAACTTGCCGATCATGGAGTGCTCGGAGGTGCCGATCAGGTAAAGATCCTCGCCCTCGATCTTGTACATCATGGCTTCCATTTCCGCAAAGCTCATAACGCCGGTCACAACGTCGGAGCGGATCATGAAAGGCGGGATGCAGTAGGTAAAGCCGCGGTCGATCATGAAATCGCGGGCATAGGAGATCACAGCGGAGTGCAGGCGGGCGATATCACCCATCAGGTAATAGAAGCCGTTGCCGGCAACGCGGCGGGCAGAATCGAGATCGATGCCGTCGAAGCGTTCCATGATATCGGTATGATAGGGAACCTCGAACTCGGGCACGACAGGCTCGCCGTACTTCTGGATTTCGACGTTCTCGCTGTCATCCTTGCCGATCGGCACGGTAGGATCGATGATGTTGGGGATCTTCATCATGATCTGCTTGATCTTCTCGGCCAGTTCCTCTTCCTTGGCTTCGCACTCAGCCAGACGGGCGGACTGCTCGTTGACCTGCTGCTTGACCTTTTCAGCCTCTTCCTTCTGACCCTTGGCCATCAGGCCGCCGATCTGCTTGGAGAGCTTGTTGCGGTTGGCGCGCAGGGTGTCAGCCTCGAGGATATAGGCGCGGTTTTCGGCGTCGAGCGCGATCACTTCGTCCACCATGGGCAGCTTGTGATCCTGGAACTTGTTGCGGATGTTCTGGCGAACCACTTCGGGATTCTCACGCAGGAATTTGATGTCAATCATGGTTTTTCACCTCATTTTGATTTGTAAAAAACAAAAAGCCCCCGCGTCCAAAAGGACGGAGCAGCTCCGTGGTACCACCTTTTTTTGCAGCATGAGAAACCATGCCGCCTCTGAGCGCTGTAACGTGCGCGCACGGCAGAGCTAGCGGACAAATCCGTTTCACCCTGCGCCCTCCCAAGCGACCTTCCGCACTGCGCCTGCCAAACCGTCTTCCAGCCAGTGAACGGTTCTCTCTGGTGCTACGCCAAGCACGTACTCCTCTTGTTCTTTGGGCCGATACACCATAAGGCTGCCTGAGCCTTCAAGCAGCCTTATGATATAGGATGGAATGCTTAGGCATTCTCCTTCTCGGTCTTATCGATGACCTGAACGCCGTTGTAATAGCCGCAGTTCTTGCAAACGCGGTGGGCCAGCTTCTTTTCGTGGCACTGGGGGCACTCAACGATGCCGGGCAGCTCGAGCTTCCAGTTGGCACGGCGAGAACGACCGCGGGCCTTGGACACTTTTCCCTTGGGAAGAGCCATGGTTACACCTCCTCATTCCGTTACCCGGAAAGCTTGTCCGGGCTTCAAAATCGTCCGCTTTCGCGAACCAGTTTCCGGGGAGAACCTATGGCATGCGCGCTGCATAAGCAGCACGTCCTCCGTTTCTGTCCCGGTCAGCTAGACAAAGTCATTGGCTGTTTCAGCGCTGTATATGTACACAACGCGACCAATACTTATTATATGATGCCACAATGGCTTTGTCAAGCTATTTTTCGTGTTTCTGCGCGGTTTTGCTTCAATGCTGCTTCTGTTCATCCAGCATCTGCTGAAGGCCTTCGAACGGGCGATAGGTTCCGGCAGCTTCTTCCGCTTCCTCAGCCCAGATTTTTTCATCCTCGTTCCACGCGGTCAGCTCGCCGTCGGCGCTGCATTCATGTTCGCACTTGAAACGCATGGGCATGTTGAGCATGATGAGCGTCAGCGTCATATAATCCAGCGGAAGCTGCTTACCCTCGTAGCGGAAAACGCCCTCTTCCTCTTCGTCGGCGTCCTTGCGGAAGGTTTCTTCAAATTCAACCTCCACCCTGATATCCACAGGGTTCAGGCACACAGCGCACGGTGCGTGAGCCACCGCGCTCAGTTCGCCCTTGAGGCGGATGGTATCGTCGTTCATCACATAGGTACCTTCCAGATGAACCGGATCAAAGGATACGGTATCGCCGTTGATCAGCTGATCCTCCAGAGGAACCTCCGTTTCAAACGGGAAATCAATCATCGGCCGCACAAAGGCCTTGGATACGTCCAGATTCATACGATTGCCTCCTTGTTTTCGTCTTGCCTTACCGACATCCACCAGCCTGCAAACCACAGCGGCACGCCGCCCATCATCGGCAGCAGATAGCGGGAATACACAATCGGGCAGAACAGCCCTGTAACGCCTGCGACAAGCGCCGGGATCATAACCGGCAGCATGCCATTGCGGCGGTTGATCACACACAGATAGCACATGATCAGCATCAGCTCCATGCAGAAGCCCATGCTGGCAAATCCGCCGACGAGCGGCAGATCGTCAAAACAGTAGTACCACTCGGTCAGCGCTCGCTGCCAGCCGTTAAGCGGCTTAATTGCTTCGCTGTTGTACAGACGCATGTCGTTAAAGGAATGCTTGTAGACATGCTCAGTCATGGAGTGATCAGTCAGTCCAACATAAATCGGATTGTTGTCCTGCAGATCGAATAATACGCCGTTCATGTGCAGCATCGCATCCAGCGCCGTTGCAGGATGCCGCTGAATCAGACTCCACCACACCGGCAGGAAGTTTGCGATATCCTCGTCGGTTCTTCCATCGGGAGCAGAGTAACGAATGCCGTCGGAATCATCGGGATCGTATTTTTCCGCAATCGTATCATACTCGAAAACACGATCAATGATCTGCGCCTCTTCCGGCGTAATATCCTCCTGATGATCCCGTACAATCCGCGCCGTCTGCATCATGGGAATGGCCAGAAAATCATCCTGACTAACCTTCTGAATATCCATGGCCTGAATGATGGCTTCCTCAATGCCCACACCGCAGAGCACAACCGCACAGGCATAGCAGGCAAACCGGCGGATGTTTTTCGCGCCCGCTTTTTCCTTTATCAGCCTGTATACCAGGACAGCAAGCAGCGGAATGGCGATGGTAATGCCATTGTGGCGAACCAGCATCATCAATACCAGTGCGCCTGCCAACAGAAGCAGCCTCCACCGGCTCGACATGAATTCACGCACGCCGCCGAAAGTTTCCATCATCAGCGAACCCGCCAGCATCACGCCGATCAGATAGGAGCTGTCCTTGGAAAGCACCGTCGTCCAGCCCACGTACACCGGCGACACTGCGTACAGCGCAAAAGCGAACCAGCAAACCCACATAGGGATCTTCTTTCGATTCATCACGGAGAGCGAATAAGCGAGAATCGCAATGAAACCGATGGTTTTGAGCATCGTGAAAACAAAGTAAAACAGATTCATCTGCCCGGTTTTGGCCGCCGTATCCAGCAGCCAGCCGTACACCAGCGAGCCGAACGGCGGATGCGGCGTGGTGCGCGGACGCCAGTTGAGATACTGGTGATACTGCAGCACCGTATCGATGGTCAGAACGCCGGGGTATTTAATGATCAGATGCGGAAGCCACGCAATGCACAGCACCGCGAAGGGAAACCAGAAGGGATTTTTGTCCCAGCGTGCGCAGCGCTTCATCAGCGGATTGAATCGGAGTAGTTCATTGAGTGCACGAACTGCGCAGAGGAACAGCACAAACATCCCCGTCAGATACATCGCCGATTTGAGCAGCTGGAACACATTCTCATAAAGAACCGCTACCGTGTCGCACTGATTGCAGGCGGCGTTGAGCAGCTGCATCACGCTGAAGAATCCGCACAGCAGGTATTCGCCGATGCCGCTTCCCTTCGGCTTGTGCCACAAATAGCGTCTGGTCAGCCACAGAACAGCCAGAATCACAATGATCATTGTGATCTGATCGGTTCCGATGGAGGCAAATGTGCGGCCAATGGCCTGATACACATATCCGCCGGCTTCAAACGCATCTGGACGCAGCTTGCGCTGAACACTCAGATCCATTCCGGGAGCCCATGCAGCCAGAAGGCTCACAAACACCCACCAGACGTTCTTACACCATTTTTTCATTCGCTTTTTCCTTCCTGCTATGTGCGAAATACGCGGCCAGCCCCAGCGGTGCGGTGCAGATATACGGCAGCGCATAGCGCAGGTAAACCACCGGCGCAAAGAGGCAAATCGCAAAGCTGAGCAGATTGGGCAGCCACCAGAGCATGGACTTTCTGTGTCCCGTTGTCCAGCTGATATAGAGCATGGCAAGCATTCCAAGCGTGTGGAAGCTCATGCTGGCAATCCATCCGACGAGCGGGATTTTGTCAAAGTCCATGTAGAGTTCCGTGAGCATGCGGTTGAGACTGTTGAGCGGGACGAGCTTTTCGCTTTCGTACATGCTCATGTCGTTGAACGACCAGCGGTACACATGGTCATCCAGCGACATATCGCTGAAGCAGATGTACATCGGCTCGTTGTCCCGCAGATCAAACAGCACGCCGTTCATGTGCAGCGCTGCATCTGCATACTCCACCGGATAACGCATAAGCTGGCTGAGCCATACCTTCCAGTACGCCAGCCGGTCGGCGGAGGTAGCTGTTTGCCGGTAGCTGTCCTTTACTGAGTCGGCGTAATCATTCTTGTAGTTATCGCCGAGATTTTCATAATCCAGCACCCGATCGAGGATCTCCGCTTCCTGCGGCGGAATCTCATCCTCATGCAGACTGACCACGCGCGCCGTCTGCTGGAACGGATAGGACATCACGTCGGGAATGTAGCGTTCGCGGATATCCAGCGAGTGCTGGATCAGGGCTTCCGTACCGGAGGCAAGCGCCAGTCCGAGAATACCTGCCAGAACGACCTTTGCGGCAGCTTTCCACTGTTTCCGTCCCAGGGTGCAGACCATTGCAATCAGCGCCATCGCCGCAGCAGCCATGCCGTTGTGACGGCACAGTGAAAGCAGCGCACAGGTGATGCCAAACAGCGCCAGCTTCCATGCTTTGAAAAATCCCGGCGCATCATACATGCACTCCAGCATCAGGGTTCCCATCAGCAGGTACAAAAGCACATAGGAGCTGTCCTTGGCGATCACCGTCTGCCAGCCGACATAGCAGGGAGACAGCGCATAAACCAGCAGCACGGCAAAGCGCAGTATTGCAGGTACGCGCAGGCGCTTCATCACCTCAAGCGACCAGGAAAGCACCGCAATGCAGCAGGCGCACTGTACCGCTGTGAAGAAGAAGTAAACCAGATTTTTATGTCCGGTTATTTCGCCGAGCATGGCGACCGAGCCATACAGCAGCGTTCCGAAAGGCGGATGATTGGCCCATCGCTCCGCCTGCCCCATGAACTGCTTGATCTGCATGTAGCTGTCCCACATCAGTACGCCCGGATAGCGCACAATGATATGCGGAAGCCATGCAATCACCAGCACAAGACACACTTTCCAGAAGGAGCTTTTTCGGTCAAGGCATTCCAGCCACGGCTTCCTTTCATTCCGTCCGAGCCACGAAAGTCCTTCTCGCATCGCCCGGAGGAGAACCAGAAACATCAGCCACAGTCCTGCGAAGCACATCAGGGATTTAGCAAGCTGAAACATGTTTGCCCAGAGAACCGCGATGGTATCCTGCTCGCGCACAGCCGTGCATACAAGCATCATCCCGCCAAAAAAACCACTAAGCAGATATTCCCCCACTCCGGTTTCTTGGGGCTTGTGAAACAGGTACCTTCTGCACAGCCACAGGCAAATGACCAGCACAGCGGCCAGTGCCACGCGATCCATTGTAAGCGACGCAAACGTTCTTGCCACCAGCTGATAGAGATACCCGAACAGATCCGTAGCCTCCGGCCGGGCGGCGCGCGCCGGGGCAATGTCCATCCCCAGCGTCAGCGTGATCAATCCGGCTCCCAGCGCAACACCTGCGCCCCGCAGCACTTTTTTCATGGGTTCTCTCCTCACTGGCTGTACAACCGCAAAATCTCAGGAAGCAGATATACCGCTCGTTGCATTCAGCCGAGCGGTATATCCAAATGAAGTTAGCTCAAAAGTTGATTATTCGATCGGCTGGCCGGTCACGATGCACAGGGTATCGCGGGCGATGACGATCTCTTCGTCGGTGGGGATAACGACGATCTTGACCTTGCTGTCGTCGGCAGACACGATGGACTCCTTGCGGTTGCCCTCGATGTTCTTGTCGTGGTCCAGCTTGGCGCCCAGGAATTCGAAGTCGCTCATGACGGATTCACGCAGCTCGGCGCCGTTTTCGCCGATGCCGGCAGTGAAGACAATCACGTCCACGCCGCCCATAGCAGCAGCGTAGGAGCCGATGTACTTCTTGATGCCGTAGTGCAGCATGTCGCGGGCGAGAGCAGCGCGCTCGTGGCCGTTGTCAGCAGCGGCGTCGATGTCGCGCATGTCAGAAGACAGGCCGGAGATACCCAGCAGGCCGGACTTCTTGTTGCACATGTTGAGCACTTCGTCAACGGTCATACCCTCGTTGTTGGCGATGAACTGCACAACAGCGGGATCCATGCTGCCGGAGCGGGTACCCATGACCACGCCCTCCAGAGGAGTGATGCCCATGCTGGTATCCACGCACTTGCC